>CAIQYP010000113.1 GCA_903876045.1 uncultured beta proteobacterium
GCGAATGATCGCCAGCGAAACCAGTTCGCGTGTCTTGGGGCGCAGGGCGGTGAACTTATCGTTCAGGTACTTGGCCGGGCTGGCATAAATTTCCGAAACATTCTTGACCCAGCCATCATTGAGAATACCGACTGCCTGGGTGGCCACCCGCAGTCGATCGTTCTCAAAGCCCAGCCGTGCGCGCTGCCATACAGCAGCAGGCATCATGGAATGGTCTTTCACCAACTGCTCGGCGGCCGCGGCGCAGCCTTCGTCAGCCTCTTTTAACTGGAGCCAGGTCTGCACCACGGCGGTATTGACGTTGGCAGCGTTAGCCAAATGCTCTGCCAACAAGCCGTAGCAGCGCACGGAGTTGTCGTCCCCCATGCGGTACTTTGGATATTCGCGACTAAAGGCGCCCCAATCCCGATTGCGGCCAAGCTGCAACAGCCACTCGGTGCGCAGCTTGTCTTCCTGGTAGGTTCCGCTGTAACGGGTGAAAAAATCCTGTATCTCAGAAGGGTTGGCTTCGTCCAAGCGCAAGGAGAGCTCCCAATAGGCGCCCCAGGGTTCCAGAATATAGCCGCGCACCTGGGGCAGCAGGCTGGTCAGGCGCTTGCGGTCATGCGCCTTAAAGGCCTGCGCCATCTCGGTTATGGTTTCGTCGTAGAGGCTGCTGTCACGCCCTTGGGCATAGACAGAAGAGAGGGAAGGAAAGAAGACACAAGCCGCAACGGCTAACGGTGTCAGAATGGCTGAAAACTGCATGTGGTGATTATGGACAACTCAGAACAAGCTCTTGAAAAAAAGGCACTTCGCGCGGCCCTGATTGAACAACGCAACAATTTGCCCGACCGGCTTTTGCGCGAGGACCTGTTGCAACGGGTCATGCGCATCTGGCTGGTGGGCAGACCCGACATCGTGATCGGCGCCTATTGGCCGATCAAAGGCGAGTTCGACCCCCTGCCCGCCCTGCACCGCTGGAAAGAAGACGGCGAATTGCTGGATCAGCCCGAACCCCGGCGCATCGGCCTGCCGGTGGTGAACAAAGAAACGCACACCATGACCTTCCATGCCTGGTACCCGGGCTGCCCCATGGAAGAAGACGCATACGGAATCCCCAAACCCAAAGACACCGAAATTATCGTTCCCACGCTCATTTTTGCACCCTGTGTCGGCTACGGCCCCGGCGGCTTCCGTCTAGGCTATGGCGGCGGCTTCTATGACCGCATGCTGGCCAGCCTGAAGCCCAAACCCTTTTCTGTTGGGCTCGGCTTTGGCATGGGCTTCTTGCCCGATTTGGAGCCGGAGGCGCACGACGTGCCACTGGACGCCATATTGAACGATTACGGCGCGGTCTGGCCCATTTAGGGTCAGGACGAGTTTGGACTTACGGAGCCTGCATCAAGGCGCGGACATCGGCTTCGTAGTCCTGCAAAGTTCGCTTGAGCTTGGCTTTTTGTTCGGCCGTGCTGCTGTTGTGCACCGCCGCCAAGGCCGCACAGGCAGATTGGGTGATGGTTTCGTTATATTGGCGTGACGCGGCATCCGTTGAAGCCACCGCTCTGGCGAACAGTGCCAGCAGCCCGGCTTGGACTTCGGCGGTTGACAACTGCCCACTGCGTGCATGGGTCAA
>CAIQYP010000114.1 GCA_903876045.1 uncultured beta proteobacterium
CCCCCGGTGCGATAATTTTCGGGTTTTGACCGGCTGATTTCTCGATAGACATCCCCGCCGGGGCGCGCTCGGCGCACTGGTTTTGCTGGAGTTCGCATGCTCAATGTCTTTTCGTTGGCCCTTGGCCGGCTGGTCCAGGAAGAAATCGAAAGTCTCGACGCCCTGGCCCACGTGCAGCCGGTGTGGGTCGACCTTGACGCGCCGACACCCGAGGAAAAAGGCTGGATCGCGCAGCACTTCGGCGTGACGATTCCCGACGACGCGGTCGACGACGACCTGGAGGAGTCGGCGCGCTTTTACGAGGAAGACAACGGCGAGTTGCACATCCGAAGCGACTTCCTGATCGACGACGACGAGAACCCGCGCAATGTGCGCGTGGCGTTCATCCTGTTTCGCAACGTGCTGTTCTCGATACACGGCGAGGAGTTGCCCGTGTTTCGCCTGCTGCGCCTGCGCGCGCGCCGCATCCCGGCGCTGATCGAGGATGCGAAGGACGTCTTGCTCAAGCTCTATGCGGCTGACGCCGAGTACAGCGCCGACGCGCTCGAGGGCATCTACGACGCGCTGGAAGTCGTGGGCCAGCGCGTGCTCAAAGAAGACGTGAACGACGCCGTGGCAGCCGAGGCCCTGTCGGCGATCGCCAAGGAGGAAGACCTCAACGGTCGCATCCGCCGCAACGTGATGGACACGCGTCGCGCGGTGAGTTTCATGATGCGCTCAAAAATGCTCAACAGCGAACAGTTCGAAGAAGCCCGTCAGATTTTGCGAGACATTGATTCGCTCGACAGCCACACCGCCTTTCTATTCGACAAAATCAACTTTTTGATGGATGCCACGGTAGGCTTTATCAACATCAACCAGAACAAGATCATCAAGATCTTCTCGGTGGCCAGCGTGGCATTGCTACCGCCGACACTGGTAGCCAGCGTCTATGGCATGAACCTGAAATTTCCGGAACTGGAATTTCTAGGCAGCTGGAGTTACCCCTACACCGTCAGCCTGATGGTGGCCAGTGCGCTGGTACCGATGTGGTACTTCTACAAACGCGGCTGGTTGAGCTAAGAGATTTCAAAGGACTAAACACCATGATGGTCGACCAGCAACACTACCGCACGATCTGGCTAAAGGCTGACGATGCGCGCGTGGTGCAGGTAATCGACCAGACCCGTCTGCCACACGCGTTTGAAATCCTGGATCTGCAAACCGTGGCTGAGGCCTGTCTAGCCATTCGCAACATGACGGTGCGCGGTGCAGGCCTCATTGGCGCCTGCGCCGCATTTGGCATGTATCTGGCAGCACTGGAGGCAACGGATGCGAGCTTTACCTCGCTCATGAAACAAGCCGGCCTCAGGCTAAAGGCCACCCGTCCTACTGCGGCCAATCTGGCCTGGGCAGTTGATCGCATGTCGCGGGCGATGGCATCGACCGCGTCGCCCACAGCAGCCAGACAAATCGCGCGTGCCGAGGCACAGGCCATCGCCGATGAAGACGTGGACCATTGCCGCCGCATTGGCGCGCATGGCCTGGCTCTGATCGAGGGCATTGCGCAGAGCAAGCCTGGCCAGCCCGTGAATATCCTTACCCATTGCAATGCCGGTTGGCTGGCGTTTGTCGATATCGGCTCAGCCACCGCGCCGATTTATGCCGCGCATGACGCGGGCATGCCTCTGCACATCTGGGTGGACGAGACCCGTCCGCGCAACCAGGGCGCCAGCCTGACGGCCTGGGAGTTGGGCCAACACGGTGTGCCGCACACCCTGATTGCCGACAACGCCGGAGGTCATCTGATGCAGCACGGCATGGTGGACCTGGTGATCACCGGCGCCGACCGCGTGACACGCAATGGCGATGCAGCCAACAAAATTGGAACCTACCTCAAGGCCCTCGCCGCCCATGACAACCGGGTGCCCATGGTTGTCGCCCTGCCTTCGTCTACCTTTGATTTTGAAATGCGTGATGGCGTGGCCAATATCCCGATTGAAGAGCGCGGCTCTGAAGAAGTGCGCTGGATGAGCGGGCGCACGCAAAGCGGCGTATTGGAATCGGTACGCATTTGCCCAGAAACCACACCGGCTCGCAACTGGGGTTTCGATGTGACGCCAGCGCGCTTGATCAGCAAACTCATTTGCGAGCGCGGTGTCTGTGATGCCAACGAGGCCGCGATCCTGGCGCTGTTTCCGGAACACGCCTGACTAGGAACTGCCATGCTGGACGAGGGATATATAAAGTTCAACAGTCAGCGTCGCGATGGCCAAGTGCCCCACCCAGGGGCGCTGACTGAATTGAACCGAATCCGCACCGCCTTGTTTGACCTCGGCCTGATCGGCGTGCTGCCTGATGGCATTGGCTATGGCAACCTGAGTATTCGCATAAGCGGACTTCAATTTGTAGTGACCGCCAGCGCTACAGGGGCGGCGCGCATCCTGCAACCCGAACAATACTGCCTGGTGGAGTCCTTTTCCATCGCGCACAACCGCGTGCATTCCGTAGGTCCGTTGCATGCCTCCTCCGAGTCCATGACGCATGGCGCAATCTATGCGGCAAACACCGCGGTGCAATGCGTCATCCATGTGCATAGTCGCGCGCTGTTTGACTGGCTTTTGCAAAGGAATTGGCCATCAACACCTGCGCACGTGCCCTACGGCACACAGGCCATGGCGGATGCGGTCACACAACTGGTGGTGCAACAAGCACATCTACCGGTAGTGTTTGCCATGGCAGGCCATCAAGACGGCGTGGTGGCTTACGGCAGCGACATAGCGAGCACGTTCACCTTGGTACGCAATACTTTTGAGAGGATCAAAGCATGAAAAGAATAGGCATCATCGGCGGCAGCGGCTTGGACAATCCGGACATCCTGGAACAGGCCCACGACATCAGCGTCAACACGGTCTGGGGCGCGCCCTCTGCGCCGCTGCGACTGGGCAAAATTAGTGGCGTGGACGTAGCTTTGCTGGGACGCCATGGCCGCCAGCACACCATACCGCCAACCCAAGTGAACTATCGCGCCAATGTGCAGGCACTCAAAGACGCGGGTTGCACCCACATTCTGGCCACGACCGCTGTGGGCTCGCTGCGTGAAGAGATTGGACGCGGTGACCTGGTCATCATCGACCAGTTCATTGACTTCACCAAGCAGCGCGCCATGAGCTTTCACGAGAGCTTTGCGCCACACCATCCTGTGCATGCGCCCATGGCCGAGCCCTTTGATGCCGCGCTGCGCGCCACACTGATGGCAGTGTGCGAGGAACACGGATTGGTGTTTCACCGCAGCGGCACCGTGGTGACAATTGAGGGACCGCGGTTTTCAACGCGTGCGGAGTCACGTATGTTCCGGACCTGGGGGGCTGACATCATCAATATGTCCGTCGCTACCGAAGTGGCACTGGCCAATGAAGCCGGCATACCCTACGCCGCCGTGGCCATGAGCACAGACTACGATTGCTGGAAGACCGACGAGGAGGCCGTGAGTTGGGAAGCCGTGCTGGCCGTTTTCAGCGCCAACGCAGAAAAGGTAACCCGTCTGCTGGTGCAAGCCATACCGCGGATTGCGGCACAGGCAGCATGAGCTATTTTTCTCGGAGTTCGCGCCGCAGTACCTTGCCCACCGGTGATTTGGGCAACTCGTCGCGAAACTCCACCACCTTCGGCTGCTTGTAGCCGGTGAGGTTTTCCTTGCAGTAGGCGCGCACGTCGGCCTCGGTTAGTGCCGGGTCCTTGCGCACGATCACCAACTTGACGGCCTCACCTGACTTGGCGTCACTTACGCCCACGCAAGCGCACTCCATCACACCCGGCATTTGGCCAACCACGTCTTCCAGTTCGGTGGGAAACACGTTGAAACCGCTGACCAGAATCATGTCCTTTTTGCGGTCCACAATTTTGAAAAAACCGCGCGCATCCACCACGCCAATATCACCGGTCTTAAAGAAACCATCGGCCGTCATGACCTTGGCGGTTTCGTCCGGACGCTGCCAATAACCAGCCATCACCTGCGGGCCCTTGATTGCGATCTCGCCGGGCTCGCCCGGTGCAACTTGCTGGCCTTCGTCATTCAATAATTTGAATTCAGTGGACGGCAAGGGCACGCCAATCGTCCCTGTGTATTCATTTGAGGTCACCGGGTTGCAGCTCGCTGAGGGCGAAGTCTCGCTCAGGCCATAACCTTCGCAAATCGGGCAGCCAGTTTTTTCAAACCAAAGCTTGGCCACAGCACTTTGCACCGCCGTTCCACCGCCTACCGAAACCTTGAGTTGACTCCAATTTACGGTCTTGAAATCCGGGTGACTGGCCAGCGCGTTGAACAAAGTATTGACGGCCGGGAAGCTGTGAATGGTGTGCGGGGACAGCTCTTTGAGCACCGCCGGAATGTCGCGTGGATTGGCGATCAGCACCAATTTGCCGCCGGTACGCATGGTGAGCATCATGCCGATGGTGAACGCGAAGATATGGTACAGCGGCAAAGCGCATACGCTGACGGGCTGCACCCCCGCTGGCACTTTGGCCATGACCGGCGCATTCCAGGCTTCGGACTGCAGCACATTGGCAATGACATTACGGTGCAACAGCACTGCGCCCTTGGAGACACCAGTCGTGCCGCCGGTATATTGCAATATCGCCACGTCATCCGGTTTACTCTGCACCAGGGCAAATTTGACACGGCGACCGATCGCAATCGCCTGATTGAATCGAACCGCCGACGGAAGGCTGAAGACCGGAACCATCTTCTTAACTTTGCGCACCACATAGTTGACCAATGCGCCTTTGAGTAGCCCCAATTGGTCACCCATGGAGCACAACACCACATGCTTTACCAAGGTGGACGTCAAGCATTTCTCCAACGTGCTGGCAAAGTTTTCAATGATCACAATGGCTTTGGCGCCACTGTCTTTCAATTGGTGCTCTAGCTCGCGCGGGGTATAGAGCGGGTTCACATTCACAACCACCATCCCAGCACGCAATATGCCCGCCACCGCAACTGGATACTGCGGCACATTAGGCATCATGATGGCCACACGGTCGCCTTTAACGAGACCCAAGCTTTGCAAATAAGCGGCAAACGCCGCACTCAAAGCATCGGTTTGTGCGTAGCTGATGTCCTGACCCATGAAGCTGTAGGCCACGGAACGGGCATGCTTGCGAAAGCTCTCCTCCATCAAGTCCACGAGCGAGTCATACACGCCGGGGTCAATGTCCGCAGGAACCCCTGCGGGATAACTTGCAAGCCAAATGCGCTGCGTCATGTTCTTGTCTCCATCCTGGTATCAGGATTCCAACGTCGTACTGCACCCGGAACCCGAGTCGCAAAGTACACGCAATCAGCAATGGAAATTCTGGCTCCATATCGCCGTTGCACTGGCTAGTATTTTCCCTAGTTCAGGTGTAAAAAAAGGCCCCGTGCCTAGCTGCAACGGGGCTTCTTTAAGTGGTACTGATCGACTGCGGACAGAGCCGAGTGTCAGGTTTTGAGCACAATCAGCACTTCGTCCAACATCTTCTTGGCGTCGCCAAACAGCATGCGGTTGTTCTCTTTGTAGAACAGCGGGTTGTCCACGCCTGCGTAGCCCGAGGCCATGCTGCGTTTCATCACGATCGAGGTCTTGGCTTTCCACACTTCCAGAACCGGCATACCGGCGATGGGGCTGGTGGGGTCATCCTGTGCAGCGGGGTTCACGATGTCGTTAGCCCCGATCACGATCGCCACATCGGTGTTCGGAAAGTCATCATTCAACTCGTCCATTTCAAACACGATGTCGTAAGGCACCTTGGCTTCGGCCAGCAGCACGTTCATGTGTCCCGGCATGCGTCCGGCCACCGGGTGAATGCCGAATCGCACGTTCACGCCTTTTTCGCGCAACACCTTGGTGATTTCAAATACCGTGTGCTGGGCCTGCGCCACTGCCATGCCGTAGCCCGGAACGATGATCACGCTCTTGGCTTCGCGCAGCAGTTCGGCTGCTTCGGTGGCGTTCACCGGCACCACTTCGCCAGCTGGCTGAGCGGCACCACCAGCGGGCTTCGGAGCCGCAGCCGCCGTACCGAAACCACCGGCGATCACGCTGATGAAGCTACGGTTCATAGCGTTGCACATGATGTAAGAAAGGATCGCGCCACTCGAACCCACTAGCGCACCAATCACGATCAGCAAGTCGTTGGACAGCATGAAACCAGTCGCAGCAGCAGCCCAGCCTGAGTAGCTGTTGAGCATGGACACCACCACCGGCATGTCGGCGCCGCCAATGGCCATCACCATGTGGATACCGAACAGCAGTGCAATGACCGTCATGACGATAACTGGCGTCATGGATTCAGCGATGGAGTGCGAATTGAGGAACACATTACCGAAGTAAATGACCACTAGCAGACCCGCCAGATTCATCCAATGACGGCCCGGCAGCAGCATCGGGTTGCCACCAATGCGGCCCGAGAGCTTGCCAAAGGCGATGACGGAGCCGGAGAGGGTAATCGCACCGATCAATACGCCAATATAGATTTCCATCTTGTGAATGGCCTCTTCGGCGTGCGTCAGCGGTATGCTCTGCCCATCAATCAGATGGAAGGAAGATGCAGGGTCGATGAAAGTGGCGTAGCCGACCAGCATCGCGGCCAGTCCCACCATGCTGTGCATGAAAGCCACCAGTTCGGGCATCTGCGTCATTTGCACCGTGCGCGCTAGGTACAGGCCGATGCCGCCGCCCACCACCATGGCACCGATGATCCAAGCGTAGCCGGAGGCACCGACATTGGGGCCCAGCACCGTGGCCAGCACGGCGATGGCCATGCCGATCATGCCAAACAGATTGCCGCGGCGTGAAGATTCCTGGTTGGACAGGCCGCCCAGGCTGAGAATGAAGAGAATCGTAGCTCCGATATAGGAGACGGTTGCCAAACTTGCAGACATGTGTCGTCTCCCTTATTTACGGAACATGGCCAGCATGCGCTGGGTCACGGCGAAGCCGCCGAACATATTGATGGATGTGAGCACAATGCCGGCCGCAGCCAGCCAGCGAATCCAGTCATCGGGTCGGCCCGCAGCGCCCACCACCAGCGGAGGCGCAATCTGTACCAAAGCGCCAATGGCGATGATGCTGCTGATCGCATTGGTCACGCTCATGAGCGGCGTATGCAGCGCGGGTTTAACGTTCCACACCACCATGTAGCCCACAAAACAAGCCAACACGAACACCGTGAAGTGCGCCAGGAAGGCTTGCGGCGCATTCGCGCCGACAAACCAGAATAGTGCCGCCGACACGCCGAACATGATGGCCAGTTTATTGCCCGCCATGGGTTCGCTCGGTGCGCCGTGTCCATGCCCTTTTTTCGCCACCGGCATTGCCGCAGGTTTTGCCGCGGCTGCCGGTGCTGCCGCGACCTTGGGTGCGGGCGCTGGCCAGGTAATGGCGCCGTCCTTGGTGACCGTCAGGCCGCGGATGGCATCGTCTTCCATGTTGACGTTGACAATGCCGTCTTTCGTCTTGCACAACTCTTCGGTGAGTCGGAAGAGGTTGGTGGAGTACAGCGTCGACGACTGCCGTGACAGGCGCGAGACCAGGTCGGTATAGCCAACGATGGTCACACCGTGTTTCACCACGGATTGGCCGGGTACTGTCAGTTCACAGTTGCCGCCCTGCTCGGCGGCCATGTCGACAATCACGCTGCCGGGCTTCATGCTCTTCACCATTTCGGCGGTGATGAGCTTGGGTGCGGGCTTTCCGGGAATCAGCGCGGTGGTGATGATGATGTCCACCTCCTTAGCTTGCTTGGCATACATCTCGCGCTGTGCTTGCTGGAAGCCTTCGCTCATCACCTTGGCGTAGCCACCGCCGCCGCCGCCTTCTTCTTCGTATTCCACCTTCACGAATTCGCCGCCCAGGGATTTGACCTGATCAGCCACTTCGGCACGGGTGTCGTTGGCACGCACGATGGCGCCCAGACCGGCTGCGGTGCCAATGGCGGCCAGACCAGCCACACCGGCACCGGCGATAAATACCTTGGCTGGCTGCACCTTGCCCGCTGCTGTGATCTGGCCATTGAAGAAGCGGCCGAAAGCGTTGGCCGCTTCGATCACGGCTCGGTAACCAGCAACGCCGGCTTGAGAGGTCAGCGCGTCCATTTTCTGAGCACGACTCAGTGTGCGCGGCAGCGCGTCGATGGCTAGCACGGTCACCTTCTTGGCGGCGAGTTGCTGCATCAAATCAGGGTTTTGCGCTGGCCAGATGAAGCTCACCAGCGTCTGGCCTTCGTGCATAGCCACGACTTCATCCGGGGTGGGTGCGCGCACCTTGAACACGATGTCGGACGCGGACCATAGGGCCGCTGCACCCTCGACCACCGTTGCACCCGCAGCGCGGTAAGCGTCGTCGCTCAAATCGGCCGCATCGCCTGCACCGGATTCAACGGCAACGGAAAAACCTAGCTTGATGAGTTTTTCAACGACCTCGGGCACGGTGGCCACACGTTTTTCGCCAGGGAAAATTTCGCGCGGCACGCCGATGCGTTGCGCCGTTTGAGTGTTCGCGGGGGCAGCGGTATCACCCGATGTTGCCCCAGTTGCTACGCCAGTCTGCATGAAGCGACTCCTCGACAATATTATGGAAACAGCCGTACAGAAACTCCTTTTCGGCCAGCGAAGCGGAGCCACTGCGGCCACGAGCTTAACTGAAAATGCCGCGATTACCGACTCGGCTAACAATGACTTGCCTCAACGAATCGCGAATCTCCTTCACAATGGAAGAATGAACACACGCTGGAAACCCAGTGTCACGGTGGCCGCCGTGATCGAACAATCAGGACGCTTTCTGCTCGTAGAGGAACACACGCCCGAAGGCTTACGACTGAACAATCCAGCCGGGCACCTGGACCCGGGCGAATCGCCTGTTGCGGCCTGCGCGCGCGAAACCCTGGAGGAAACAGCTTACCGATTCACGCCGCAAGCTTTGGTGGGCGTGTATCTGGCGCGCTTTCAGCGCCCACTGCCCGACCAGGCGCAACCGGCCATCGAAGACATAACCTATTTGCGTTTTGCCTTTTGTGGCGTCTTAGGTGCATGGGACGCACAGCGCACACTCGATACCGGTATTGTTCGCACCCTGTGGCTTAGTGCAGATGAAATCCGGGCGAGCGCATCCCGCCTGCGCAGCCCTCTGGTGTTGCAGTGCATGGAAGACTACCTTGCTGGGCAACGCTTTGGTCTTGAACTGTTGCACACCCACCCGTCGGTGCAGGCGTTGCAGCCGCACACCTAAAATCGGGCCATGGTCAAACAACGAATCGTCGTCGGGTTAAGCGGCGGAGTGGACTCAGCAGTCACCGCCCATCTTCTCAAGCAGCAAGGCCATGAGGTCATCGGCATCTTCATGAAAAACTGGGAAGACGATGACGACAGCGAATACTGCTCGTCCAACATCGACTTTGTGGATGCCGCGGCTGTGGCTGATGTCATTGGCATTGAAATCGAGCACGTTAACTTTGCGGCCGACTACAAGGACCGGGTGTTTACCGAGTTCTTGCGCGAGTACCAAGCCGGGCGTACGCCCAACCCCGACATCCTGTGCAATGCCGAGATCAAGTTCAAAGCTTTTCTGGACCACGCCATGCGTTTGGGAGCCGACAAGATTGCCACCGGTCACTATGCACGCGTGCGACAAAACCAGGCAACAGGGCTGCACGAACTACTTAAGGGGCTAGACCCGTCCAAAGACCAAAGCTACTTCTTGCACCGCCTGAACCAGGCCCAACTGTCTAAGACCCTGTTCCCGGTTGGAGAGTTGCTCAAGACCGAGGTGCGCCGAATCGCCACAGAAATGCAGTTACCCAACGCCAAGAAAAAAGATTCCACTGGCATCTGCTTTATTGGCGAGCGCCCGTTCCGGGACTTTCTAAACCGTTACATCTCCAAGGAACCGGGGCCCATCAAAAACCCGAAAGGCCACACCATTGGTGAACACGTGGGCTTGTCTTTCTATACCCTGGGTCAGCGTCAAGGCCTGGGCATTGGCGGTCTCAAAGTCAAAGGTGCGCAGCGCGGTGGTGGCGACCATGAACCTTGGTTTGTGGCGCGCAAGGACATGGAGCACAACACGCTCTGGGTGGTGCAGGGCCACGATCACCCTTGGCTGCAATCCAACTATCTAAGCGCACAGAACTCAAGTTGGTGCGCCGGGCAGCCACCAGTGGATGGCCTGCTATCCGCGAAGACCCGCTACCGGCAAAGTGACGCCCCTTGCGAATTTCAAGGCATGGGTAACGACAGCTTTGCCCTAAGCTTCCCGCAACTGCAATGGGCCGTTACGCCTGGCCAGTCGGCCGTGCTGTATGACGGCGAGGTGTGCCTGGGTGGTGGCGTAATCGCCGCATAGAAAGTAACCCGATAGCAGATAGCGCAAGCCTTACTGTTGCACTTGCACACAGAAGCTCACCGAACCTGCAGCCGATGGTTGCAATCCGATGGGCCCACTGCTTGCATCGGTCAAGGTCCATGCGATTGCACCCGTGTTCGCGTCCACAGCAGGTTGCTGGCTCACGGCGCAATTCGTCACACCAACGCTCGGCGTGGTCAGGCACAGCGCACTTTTGTACTTCGTGTAAGGCGGCACCTGATCGTGTACGACGATGGCTGTGAGTGGCGCGGCGGTGTTGTTCCTGTAGGTCAGGCGATACTCCAGTGAGTCCCCTGGTTTGGCATTACCTCGGGTTGCATAGGAAGCACCATTGCCAAGGGACGCGGACGCATTGGCTGGGCAGGTGTCCGTTTTGCGAACTTCCTTAAACAGTGTCAGATCCCCGCTGCCCACCGAAGTGGTGTCTGTGTTCTTAAGTAGATGGGTCTGGGGAGTCGAGCTAAATGTGGGCACTGCCCACACTTCGGTAGCACTTACCGTCGTGACGTCCTGCACTCCATTGGCTGCGCCCGCAGGCGTCATGACTTTATCCAGGATGCAGACCGTTTGCCCTGCGCTCACGGTGATAGGCCCGGTCAGTAGCGTATCCGAGGCATCCAGCAATCCGTGGCAACTGGGGTCCAGGTACAGGGTGCTGGTCCAGATCAGCCCCACCGGTGCTGGGTTGTCCGTGGTGGAGAATGTGACGCTGCCCGCGCTGCCCGCCACATAGGCGTGCGCATATACAGCGGACTGACCGGGAGATGTCTGCTGAACGCCATCGCTGGTGAATGTGCTCATCGGCGCGTTGCCAAACACAATGCCGCTGTAGGCGGTGCCGCTGACTGGGGTGAACTTCAGTGCGGTGGTATTGGAGTTGTAGCTTCCAACGCTGTTGCCAACATTGGTGCTCACCGCACTGAACGCTGCCGGCAAGGACTCTACAACGCACACCGCCTGGCCCGCTGGCGCACCACTCAAACTCAGGTTGAAGCTGCCATCACCGGCCGTAGTGGTGGTGCTGTAAACCGTGGTGCCACAATCCGTCAGACTCACGCTAACGCCTGGCTGACCGGGCTCAGCGCCGTTCTGAATACCGTCATGCGCAGCGCCTGAGCCTACACCCGTATCCAGAATCACCTTGCCACTCAAGGCCTGGCCCGTATAGGTGTTGGTGAACGTGCACTGCAGGTTGGCACCCGCGAGTACGGTTGTCTCCGGGATCTGCAAGATGTTTCCGTTGAACACTCCAAAGGTGCTAGTGATATTGCCACTCACTGCGGCATTGGTGTCAACACATGACGCGCCAGAAACCGCCCAACCGGCGGGCAAAGTTTCCTGAATTTCGGTTACGACATTGGCGGCACTCAAATTCACCTGACCGCCGCTGGCTATCACGCCTGCAGTGGCCGTAGTTACGGTGTAAGCACCGTCTGTGGTGGTGAAGCCGTTTGCATTGCTGGTGCCCTTGAAACTGAAACTGCCTGTGCCACCCTTGGATACCTTGTTGACCGTGACCGTGGGTGGCGCCAAACCGTCGTAGCACACGTTAAACCAGGATTTATCGGTGGTATAGAGCAAAGTCGGGTCCGAGGTGGCTTGTATCGAAATGCTTCTGACTGCCATAGCGGAGGGGAAAACGACTTGCCCAGATCCGTTATTGGAATACGTACCCGAGTCATTTCCACCGACCACATTCCCGTTGGAGTCCAGCGAGAGGGGTGATACCGGATCCAAGCCCATTTGCCCTGCTAAAAACGAATAGTCGGTCGGTGTAACCAATTCACTGCTGGTAATCGGCAGGTGCGCACCGTTAACGTCGAACAGAGCTGTCTGGCAAGTCACATAATTGTCCTGGGCGGCGTCGCAAGAATGTGCACCCACGTCCACGGTGACGTTCTTGACGGGGGTAGAGAAGGTCAAATTGCAACTGCTGCCGTCGCCAGGCAATAAAAAACCAGGTGGACTATAGCCGGGAATAGGCGGATTGAACGTGGATGCAATCGAGACGTTGCAGGTTCCACTGGCTATAACCGTAACACCCGGTATGGACTGGGTCAATGGGTTAAAACAGACCGGCGCGGCCATGGCAGTGCCGAACGCCATAGCCATCGCAGCACAAACAAAGACTCTGAAACGAAGTTTTTTGTACATATTATTTTCGCTAATGTGTGAGTCCATTCGATCGCCTAAAACTGCTTGCGCTTACAGTTGCTGCCGTGTTGCGATCACAGCGCACTGAATAGCCGCATTGGCCACCACATAGTTCGCTGGAATAGTAACGGTGTTGGTCGTGGAACTGGCCAACGTAGTTGCGGGGTTTCCGGAAGCTGCGGACTTCGTGTCCGTGCATTTGATGCTGGCAATTCTCCAGCCTGTCTCCAAAGTGGGAACGACCAACATCAACGTGGTCGCCACGTTCACTGCCGACAGGGTTTGAGTCACGCCCTTGGTCACGGTATTGAGTGCCGTGCTGCTGTTTTGCTGGAATGTCCAGCCATTGTTGCCCGTGTAGCCAAAGGTCTCAGGCGGGTTGAACGTGGCAGGTGATATCACGATCGTTTTTTGGGTCACCGTCAAGGTGGGCGCAGGCGCATTGGTAAACGTACACGCCAAGTTTGAGCCTACCCGCACATTGGCGGCTGCGATCTGCAGAG
>CAIQYP010000115.1 GCA_903876045.1 uncultured beta proteobacterium
AGCACGCTGATGCTCAATGGCATGCCTCTTAGTGGAAGTTTAGTGAGCGGTTTTGCTGACAGGCAGTTGCTGCGCGTGGAGGGTTCCTTCAATAGCAGCGCCAATGTGCTGGATGTAACGAAGGCAACAGCCATAACCGCTGCACAGCTGTTTGCGCCATCAGGATTGGTCGAGATTGAGGGGGTGGTCACGGCCTTTACCAGTACCACGGACTTCTATATTGGCACGATTCATGTCGATGCCAGTGGCCCGGGGACTAGTGGCGTCAGCTTGGGCAGCTTGGTCGAGGTGACGGGCAATATGCAAGGTGTCAAGCTGATTGCAACTAAGGTGGAAATAGAAAGTGGCAGCTTAAGGACCCGGATTGAAATTACCGGTTTGGTTGGACCCTCCCCGAGCCTGAGTGCATTTGAGGTACGAGGGCAAAAATGCAATGCGTCGACAGCGAGAGTAACTCAGATAGGGTCATCGATTTTGCAGGAGGGAACCAAGGTGCACGTCATTGGTATCAGCCAAGGCGACGAAACCCTGCGGGTTGATAGCATAGAAATCGGTGTGCCCTAGCCTGAGATAACTGCCGCCTCAGTGCCCAAGAGCCGGGAACAGCTTGATCAGGCCGTCCGACATCACCTCAACCGCCAGCGCGGCAAGTATCAGGCCCATCAGCCGCGTCATCACGCTGATGCCGGTCTTGCCCAGCACGCGGGCAATCGGTGCGGCCAGTGAAAAGCAAATCAAGGTGGCGAGTGCCACCACCACGCCGTAGCCAACCAGGGTGCTGAGCTGCAAAAAAGTTTTGGCTTTGTCGGCGTAAATCACCACCGTGGACATAGTGGCTGGCCCGGTCAGCAACGGTATGGTGAGCGGCACTACGGCAATGCTGGAACCCTGTGCCACCTTCTCGACACCATCTTCCAGCACATGGGCGCTGGGTTTGGCCTCGGCCGGTTGCGCGTTCAGCATGTTGAGGGCACTGGTTAGCAGCAGCATGCCGCCGCCGACCTGAAAGCTCGCCAGGGTGATGCCAAAAAACTCCAGAATCTGCAGCCCCGCCAAGGCACTCACTGCAATCACGACAAAGGTGCTGAAGCTCGAGACCATCACGGTGTTGCGCCGCTGTTCGCGTGAGAAACCCTGGGTGTAGTGAATGAAAAACGGAACAATGGCCAACGGGTTGACGATGGCGAGCAGGGTGACGAGAGGTTTGAGATCCATGGGTTGGTATTAGATCACTTGGGCTGTTAGCGCCCACCGCCCACACCCAGCAGCGCGCCGGTGTATTCAACGGCACAGCGATTGTGCAGTCGTGAGGCCTATGCGCCGGACTGGAGCGATATCGTCAGGTAATTCGGTTGGGTGGCGCAGTAACGGCGCTCTAGCCTCTTCCGAAGAGCCGGGCAAAAAAGCCGCTCTTATGCTCCGGTTTTGCAATGACTGGCGCGGGCTTTGGCTTGTGGCTGGCGTGCCATTTACCGAAGCGCAGGTCATGCGTCATGATGTGGCCGATCAGCCACTTGTTCAGAAAGCGCCGCAGTTCCTGCACTCGCTCTTCGGTCCACTCATCCTGATTGCCCAGAAAGTCGGCGACATGGGCGCCGAATTCCTCATGCAGCTTCAGATGCTGTTCAAAGGCGGGGTAACCGCTGGACTCCATTAGTTCCTGCTCGTTGGAAAAATGGGTAACCACGTAATCCAGCAATTCTTCGACTGTTTGCTGAACCGACTGCAGATTGAGCGCCCGCACCAATGTGAACAAATGACGGTGCTCTGCATCCACCTGCGCTAATCCGATCTTGAAGCCCTCACGCCATTCGATCACGTAGGGAGCTTTGCGCTCAACAGATTCTTCGCTCATATAGTGTTCCCCGTTTCCATTGCCAAGACGACCATTTGCCCTACCTAGTCAATGGACACACCGCTTTTGCCGGAACCGGCCAGAGCGTTTGGTTGAGCACAGTCAAAATTCTAGTGAACTGCTTCGGGCTGGCATAGCAACTATTCGCAAATCTACCTAGTAGAGGGCATTATCTTGATCTGCGTCAGGAAAATTGAGGTGAGCACCATGGCGCGCCCCCATGAACGCGGGCGAACCCCGGTACTCTTCAGTAGATCTACAGTGCGGCGCTCAACTCCGGTACGACGACAAACAGATCAGCGACCAGCCCATAGTCGGCCACCGAGAAGATCGGTGCCTCGGCATCCTTGTTGATCGCCACGATCACCTTGCTGTCCTTCATGCCGGCCAAATGCTGAATGGCGCCCGAGATACCGCAGGCGATATACAACTGCGGTGCCACAATCTTGCCGGTCTGGCCCACTTGCCAGTCGTTGGGTGCGTAACCCGCGTCCACCGCAGCACGCGAGGCGCCCATGGCCGCATTGAGCTTGTCAGCCAGCGGCGTGATGATTTCCGTGAACTTCTCGCTCGAACCCAAGGCGCGGCCACCGCTGACGATGACCTTGGCGGAGGTCAATTCGGGGCGGTCGTTTCTGGCGAT
>CAIQYP010000116.1 GCA_903876045.1 uncultured beta proteobacterium
AACACGCGCGAAGCCACCATCAAAGACCTAACACCGGTTGCTGTAACAGGCACCATGACGATCCCCGTGGGTCGCATCCGCAAGATGGCCATGGGACCTGAGTATTTAGGCGCTTTCACCATTGGCGACCAATTGCTGTGGGGAGCTGCTGAGCCACTGCGCCGCATGTTGCGCATTTTGTTGCAAGCCTAAATATCCATGGATAGCAACGACCCAGGCAATCCCTGTTTCGTTGCCACCAGACAACACCCTGTGTCGCTGTACATCGATGCCAAGAAAAGCTTACAAACTTAAGCGCTTCCTTAGCTTGTCAGCCTAAGACATTGATGTTATGGTACTTTTTACGTTTTAGAGTCAGGTCCAGTTGCCACATAATTGGCTTATTTGTGGAGCTCCCCTGAACACAGGAGGCTAATAAATTGATCGAAAAGTCACATCGCTGGCATAGGACCGCTATTGCGGCCGCAGCCTTCGCGCTACTCGGCTTGTCCGCAAGCGAGGTTTTCGCGCTATCGCTGGGCCGTATCACCGTCCAGTCCGCGTTGGGGGAGCCTCTCAAAGCGGAAATTGAAGTTCCCAATATTAGTACTGAGGAGGCCGCATCGCTAAAGGCCAACGTCGCCTCGCCGGCTGCCTTTGTTGCTGCTGGACTTGAATACAACGCGGCCATGTCGGGTATGCAAGCAACTCTGGCGCGTAGGTCCGATGGACGTGCCTATATTCGCCTCAGTAGCGACCGCCCTATCAACGATCCGTTTGTCGACATGATTCTGGAGGCCAGTTGGTCGTCTGGCCGCATCGTGCGCGATTACACGATGCTGTTTGATCCACCGTCGCTCAAACAATCTGCACCTGTGCCAACACTGGCCCAGACAACCACCGCTGCGCCGGCTCCTGCACCCACACCTGCACCTGCACCGGTAAAGGCGAATGCTCCCCTTGCGGCAACGGTAGCCGAGGCCGCACGGACAACTCCCATCAAAGCAACAACGACTGCGCCAACGCCCCCCGCAGCCAAAATAGCCAGCAAGCCTGCAGGTAGCAGTGAGCAACAAGTTGTCGTCAAGACAGGCGACTCTGCCAGCAAAATTGCCATACGTGCCAAGAGCAGCGATGTTTCTCTGGACCAGATGCTTGTTGCACTTTTGCGCACCAATCCCGATGCATTCTCCAAAGGTAATCTGAATCGCTTGCGTGCGGGCGCCGTGCTTGACCTGCCCAGTTCCGAACAAGCCAAATCGATTTCCACTGCGGAAGCATCACAAACCGTTGTTGCTCAGAGCAAGGATTTCAACGAATTCCGCCGCAATCTTGCCGGAAACGCGCCCAAAACTGCAGTGGAGGCAGCAGACCGCAAGACAACCGGCAAGGTGGAAGCCAAAGTTGACGACAAGAAGTCTACTAGCACTGCAGCCGACAAGCTCACTCTATCCAAGGGCGCCTTGCAGCCCAAGGTGGACGAAGCCAAACTAGCCAAAGAACGTGCGGATAAGGACGCCGCATCGCGGGCTGCAGAACTTGCCAAGAACATCGCCGACCTGAGTAAGCTCAGTTCCGCCAGTTCGCAAAAGCCCGCGCCAGCACCCGCCGCAACAGCCTCTGCGACAAAACCAGCAACATCGGCCACACCGGCAGTGGAGGTATCCAAGACCAAACCTGCATCTATTGCCGCACCGGTTGCTTCAGCTGCAGCCATCGCTGAAAAGGCGCCAGCCAGTCAAGCCTCTGCAACCTCCGCTCCGTCAAAACCAAATCCTGTGCCAATGGTGGTTCCAGCCGAAGAACCTGGCTTGGTCGATCAATTGTTGGAAGACCCGGTACTTCCCTTGGCTGGCGGCGGATTGATCGCACTCCTGGGTGGCTTTGCACTGTACCGTCGCCAGAAGGCGAAAAAGAGCGCGGCGCACGTAGATAGCTCCTTCCTGGAAAGTCGACTCCAGCCAGACTCCTTCTTTGGTGCCAGTGGTGGCCAGCGCGTAGATACGGCACAAAACGGTGCAGGCGCTCCATCCTCTATGGCTTACACGAATAGCCAGCTTAATGCTGCGGATGATGTGGATCCAGTGGCAGAGGCCGATGTGTACCTTGCCTATGGCCGTGACATGCAGGCAGAAGAAATCCTCAAGGAAGCGCTTCGTAACAACCCTGCCCGGCTGGCAATTCACACCAAGCTTCTGGATATTTACGCTAAGCGCCGCGACACAGCTAGCTTCCTTGCTAGCGCCCAAAATGCGTTCCAAATTGTCGGAGCCGAAAGTCCCGATTGGGCGAAAATTTGCGAACTGGGCCTTTCTATTGACCCGGAAAATCCGCTGTATCAGCCGGGCGGAGCCAGTGCTAGTAGTTTCGCCAGCATCGAGCAGCAAGATGTTGAGCATAGTCTGGGCGAGAGCACGGTGCCGGTTTCTTCCCTCGCAGACATGCCGCACGCGGGCACCGATCTGGATCTGGATCTGGATTTTTCCGCCGAGGACGAAGCAAACAGTGGTTTGCAGGAACTCAGCGCTGCAACACAAAGTGATTCAAGCAGCGAGGAAACGGTCAAGATAAATGCACAGGATGAATTCGAATCCAACGGTCTGGACTTTGATATATCTGCTCCCGCTGAATTGGAATCCACACAGGCCGCACTGCCGGCCGCTGAATTGCCCCAAGGCCTGCCCGACCTCTCCATGTCAATGGAAGAATTGGGCGCTGAAGTGCCTGCTGAGCCCGCGACCGCGCCAGCCCCTGTTTTATCGTTGCCGGATTTTGAATCGACTGGACCGCATCCTCCCATGCCGATCGAACTGGAGGCGGAAGAACCCGTAAAGGCCAATGATGGCATGCTTGAATTTGATCTGGGATCTCTATCTCTGGATCTTGGCCCAGGCTTACAAACTGCAGGGGACGATGACAGTTCAGCTAATGGCGACAACTCGTTGCAAACCAAGCTAGCCCTAGCTGAAGAGTTTGTCTCTATCGGTGACCACGATGGCGCCCGCGCGCTGATTGAGGAAGTCGTGCTGGAAGCCACTGGAGAGTTGCGTGAAAAAGCCCAACGTGCCTTGGCCAATTTGAATTAGGGCTTGAAAGCGATCTCTTTGCGATCTCTTGCGTCGGGCATTTCATGGTGAGAGTGGTACTCGGTGTTAGCTACAACGGCCAGAATTACCAAGGTTGGCAAAGCCAGCTCTCAGGCCAAACGATTCAGGACAAGCTTGAAAAGGCGCTGGGTACTTTCACAGCCCAGCGCGTCTCCACCCTGTGTGCCGGACGCACCGATGCAGGTGTGCACGGCCTCATGCAGGTGGTGCACTTTGACACCGACCGCGAACGCGACGCTCATTCCTGGGTACGCGGCACCAATGCCAATTTGCCACGCGATATTGCCGTGCAGTGGGCGGTGCTGACCGACAACTCCTTCCACTGCCGCGCCTGCGCCACCTCGCGCCGGTACGCATATGTTCTGCTGGAGTCACCAGTGCGCCCAAGTGTGGAAGTGGGCCGCGTGGGTTGGACTTTCAGGCCTCTGAATTTGGCCGCCATGCGCAAAGCTTCTGCAATCCTGCTCGGCGAACACGACTTCAGTTCCTTCCGCGCGGCACAGTGCCAGGCACTGAGCCCGGTTAAAACCATTCTGGACATCAGCCTGCACCAGCGCGGAGCCTACTGGCGCATTGAGTTCGAAGCCAATGCCTTTCTGCACCACATGATCCGCAACATCATGGGCTGTCTGGTACAGATTGGCCAGGGAGCCAAGCCACCGGAATGGATGGCCGAAGTGCTGGCTGCGCGCGACCGCAAATCGGCTGCACCCACCTTCTCGCCCGATGGTCTGTACTTTCTAGGCCCACGCTATGACGCCAAGTGGGGCATGCCGGAACGCACACCTGCGTATGATGGTTTGCCATGACCAATATAGCCCCCACGCTTCTCGCTGCGCGTAGTGCGCTGCCCCCCGAGGGGGCGCAATCCGCCTTGGGGCGGCCCGGCGGCGGATTGAATGCCCCCACGCTTCTCGCTACGCGTAGTGCGCTGCCCCCCGAGGGGGCGCAATCCGCCTTGGGGCGGCCCGGCGGCGGATTGAATGCCC
>CAIQYP010000117.1 GCA_903876045.1 uncultured beta proteobacterium
GCAAAATTTTCGACCTCTCAGAATCGCCCAGGAGCGATTATTTTCGATATGCCAAGGGGTGAAGTACCCCCCAAAATGCCTAATTTTTCATCACGGAGTTTCTGCCGCCCAGACTCCTAGCGACCGTGGCGGTTGTTGGCACCGGACTCGACCGTGTCTATCCCGCCAAGCACCGTGAACTGGCGCACCGAATTGCCCAGCACGGCATGCTGCTTAGTGAATATGCGCTGGGAACATCGCCGTTGGCAGCCAACTTTCCACGGCGCAACCGCATTATTTCGGGTCTGTCGATTGGCACACTGGTGGCTGAGGCGGCGTTACCGTCAGGCTCATTAATTACGGCGCGAATGGCGGCAGAGCAAGGGCGTGATGTATTCGCTATTCCAGGCTCGATCCACTCGACCCAGTCGCGTGGCTGCCACGCGCTGATCAAGCAAGGCGCCAAACTGGTTGAGAGCGCGCAGGACGTGTTGGAGGAACTGCAATCCACCGTAGCCTGGACCGAAAATTCAGATGAGGATCACGGTCGGAGCGCCGTGCCCTCTGAGCAGCCATTTGACGGTGACGACTCCGCACTAGTGCAGGCCTTGGGCTTCGAGCCGGTGGCTCTGGATGGTTTACAGGCACGCACCGGGCTACCTACCGCAGACTTGCTTGCGCAATTGATGACGCTGGAACTGCAGGGCGTGGTGGCACGCTTACCCGGTGGACTTTTTCAGCGGATGGCGCGGGCCTGAACGGCACTTGAAAGCCGGAATAAGGGGGGAAGTCCGGTTGCACGGCGGTGGGCATTTAATCCAAGCTATAGTGAACCCATGTTTGAAGTGCTCACCTTTGTTTACGAAAACTACGACCCGGGCGAGGCCTGTCCTGAGCCCGCGCATTTGAAGCGCAAGCTCAGTGCGGTAGGCTTTGAATCCGATGAGATCGGAGACGCGCTAACTTGGCTGCAAGGGCTGGAAGGTGCGGCACGTCCCGCCGCGCAAGCACCTTTTCTGATACAGCCGCAACCTGGCAGCATGCGCATCTACCCGCGCTACGAGCAATTTCATCTGGGCACCCAGTCGCTTGGATTTCTGAGCTTTCTGGAAAGTTCCTGCGCCATGCCCGCAACGATCCGTGAGGTCGTCATTGACCGCGCCATGGCAGCCCCAGGTGGACCGGTGACCTTGGAAGACCTGAAGGTCATCGTGCTGATGGTGTATTGGCGCTTTGGCCAGGAACCCGATGCATTGCTGATCGATGAACTCTGCGGCGACGCCAGCGATCAACCGGTGCATTAGCAACTAGGCTAGCAGGCGTTCCGGATTGGCTTCGATCTTCGCCAATGCATCGCGTGTGGCACGCACAGTCAAAGCTTCTTCTTCCTGTGGCAACAACAAACCGGCTTGCAGATAGGCAGCCAGGCGACCGGCCTGGATCAGATAACTGGTTCCATTGGTTGCAGCAAACAAGTTCAAGTGCCTGCGCTCGCTGCGCCACGCGAATTGCACCTGGGTTATCTGGCGGCTGTGATCCAACGTAAACCAGGAGCCAAGTTGCAACTCGGCCGCCCAAGCCAGCATGGCGGCAGTGGGCCTGGAGCCACCAACAGACACGACTTCAATGGCCGAGGCATCTATGCCCAACATCATCTCCAGACTCTCAGAGTCCAGCGGCAAATCACCCATGACATCGTCGCTCACAAAATCTTCCAGGTTACTCAGACGCTGGGCCATGGCATCAATCTTTTCCTGTGGAATGGCCTGCGTCTTGGACAAGAATGCATCAGCCAGGGTATCGCTGATCTTTTTGACATGGCGCTCCTGATCACTCGGCGCCATGGCTAGCAGTGTCATGCCTGAGCGCAAACGAACCAGAAGATCAGGCAAGTCCTGAATCACGCGCGCGCGCTCAGCACGACCAGGCTTGGCACTGGCGGCCCATACCAGGTCGGTGGAACACTTCTTAAGGCTCTGCGTGTCTGCGTGCTTGGAGCCCTTGCGCAGCGCTGAAACAGCCAACACCTCGGCCCAGACCTTGAAAAGGAAGTCGCGAATATCGTCGCGCACTGGCATGTCCTTGAGCATGTTGCGCATTTCGATCGTGTACTGAATCGCCAGCGTTTCCTTTTGCTCCACCTGCTGCGCAACACTGACCACCTTTTGGTTTTCACCTTTGTCAGTGAGAAAGCGGGACAGGAACTTCTGGAACTCTTCGTAAACGATCTGGTAAACCTTTTTGCCGGTCTCCGGATACTGCTCGATCACCTGCACGATGCGCTTGACCTCGGTCTCCATTGCATTGCTTTGCACGCCCGTACCGTCAAAGCCCATCACGCAAGAGCCCATGCGGTCAATCAGCAGGCGCGCCGGGTGGTCGGCGGTGCCGAAAAAATCAGGGTCTTCCAGCGCCACACGCAGCACAGGCATTTGCAAGCGCGCAAACCAGACCCGGATGCCGGGCGGAATACGTTCCTCGGCCAGGATGGCCTGAAACATCAAGGCGACGATTTCAATCGTGGCCTTTTCGCCCTTGGTCTCGGCCTTTTGTTTGAGTTCGGCCGTGCGTTCGCGCAGGTTATTTGCGACACGAACCACGCCAGCCGGGCTGTAATCCTCATACATGGTCCCGCCAGCCGCATACTGTGCTGCTACGACCTGGTGAGAAATAGCCTGCGCGAGCGCTGGGGACTGCTGATAGTGCGCGGTACCAACAAAGTCGTGACCGGCACTGCTGGTGAAAATACGTTTCAGTTGGCCCAACACACCCTGCGCACGGGATCTTGCACGCGCAAGTGGCGTGCCTGCAGTGAGCATGCGCGTCTCTTCAGCCGTGGAATAAGCCTGCCCCCGCGCACTGTTGGTGGCTTGGGTGGACTGCTTCCAGGATGACGTGGAATCAGGTCCGGAACCGGGCGCCGTGGCAGAGGCCTCGGGTTGCGGTGCCGCGCCACGCCAACCTAAACGCCCACTAAAAAAGCCACTACTGGGCGGCCTCTCCAGCGGTGCCGCACCTGTACTCTGCCCAGTCTGCAAGGCCCCGGCAGCGGTTTGAGCAGATTCGCCAGGACGGGCCGAGCCCCCAGTGGAACACGGTGCCTTGACGCGATCCTTCAAATCAATGACCGGCAACACGCCTTTGTTAATCAGCACGGTGTTTGCAACTTTGTAGGCAGCGGACATGGCTTCGACCAAGCCCCGTTGCACGGTATCGCTCACAAGAGCCCAGGACTCTGGCGACATACCGGAGAGGGGCCATTGTTCAACCAGCAGAAGTACCAGCACCTCCGGGCGCAACAAGTCACGCCCATCCAGATCTTCCAGGCTCTCAAGGTACTTGATGCGTACGCGCAGGTCATCAAGTTCGCCTATGACCTTTTCGTTGACCGAGAGCACCATGCGCGATGCCAGAATCTTGTTTTCCATCGCATCGGTACTGACCAACTGCATGGCACCCAAGTCCTGCACTTTGCTTTCTTTTTTTACAGGCTCCAGGCAGGCGCGCCATTCCTTGAGGGTGAGACTGACCCATTCCCGATGGGAAGTCTTATAGGCAGTCCATGCATCGCGCCGAAGCTGGGATTCACGTGCGAGAGCGGGCTCAACCACCAGTTCAGTCAAGCGGTTTTGCACCGCCTCACCGATGTCGACCATGGCTTTGCTGACGTCAGCCAGATAGCGCTCGCGCAGGGCTCTTCCAAGCTGCAATCTGGGGGCAAGACTGGACGGCGTAACCATGGTTGCTACATGTTAAACGGTAGCACCTGCATTCGGGTCGTTAGGGTCTTCTTCTTTTTTCGTGCCGCCCTTGATCAGATCTTCGCGCTTAATGCCGAGCCACATGGCAATGGCTGCGGCCACAAAAACGGACGAGTAAATACCGAACAAAATACCAATAGTTAAAGCCAATGCGAAGTAATGCAAGGTAGCGCCGCCAAACAGCAGCATCGACAACACCATAAGCTGGGTACAGCCGTGGGTGATGATGGTGCGGCTAATGGTAGAGGTGATCGCGTTGTCAATGATCTCCTGTGTGTTCATCTTGCGATAACGCCGGAAATTTTCGCGAATTCGGTCAAAGATAACCACCGATTCGTTCACCGAATACCCCAACACGGCCAACACCGCAGCCAGCACCGGCAGCGAAAACTCCCACTGGAAGAAGGCGAAGAAACCCAGGATGATGATCACGTCGTGCAAATTGGCGATGATGGCCGCCACGGCAAACTTCCACTCAAAGCGGATGGCCAAATACAGCATGATGCCGGCCACCACACAGGCCAGCGCCTTGAGGCCGTCGGCCGCAAGTTCGTCACCCACCTGAGGACCAACAAACTCGGTGCGACGCAAGGTCACGGAAGCATCCGCTGCCTTGAGTGCGCCCAACACTTTCTCACTCTGCTGGGCAGAACTATTGCCCTTTTGCACCGGCATACGAATCAGCACATCCTGCGCGGTACCGAAGTTCTGCACCTGCACATCGTTAATGCCCAGTGCATCGACTGCGCTGCGGATGGTGTTCAGGTCGGCGGGCTGCGAATAGCTCACTTCCATCAGCGTGCCGCCGGTAAATTCCACCGAGAGGTGTAGTCCACGCGAGAACAAAAAGAATACCGCTGCCAGAAAGGTCAGGCCGGAGATGGCATTGAACACCAGCGCATTCCGCATGAACGGAATGTCACGACGAATTTTGAAAAATTCCATTTTTTATTTTCCCTGTTGGTCTGTGCCGACCTGCTCGCCGACTGGACGCCAGACCGTGCCGATGGAAACACCTTTGAGTTTCTTCTGCCGACCGTACCAGACATTGACCACGCCGCGCGAGAAGAATACGCCAGAAAACATGCTGGTCAAAATACCCAAGCAATGCACTACGGCAAAACCGCGCACGGGTCCCGAACCAAAGGCCAGCAGTGCCAGACCGGCAATTAACGTGGTGACGTTGGAGTCGATGATGGTGGCCCAGGCTCGGTCGTAACCGGCATGAATGGCCGCCTGCGGCGAGGCACCGTTGCGCAGTTCTTCGCGCACGCGCTCATTGATCAGTACGTTGGCGTCAATCGCCATACCCAGCACCAGTGCCATGGCCGCCATACCCGGCAGCGTCAGCGTGGCTTGCAGCATGGACAACACGGCTACCAGCAGCAACAGATTGAATGCCAGCGCCACGCTGGAGATCACGCCAAACAGCATGTAGTAAACGCACATAAAAAGGGTCACACCCACAAATCCCCAGGTCACACTGTTAAAGCCCTTGGCAATGTTTTCGGCGCCCAAGGACGGGCCAATGGTGCGCTCTTCAATGATTTCCATAGGGGCAGCCAGCGAACCAGCGCGCAACAGCAGCGCGGTATCAGCGGCTTCCATGGTGGTCATACGGCCAGAGATTTGCACCCGACCGCCACCGATTTCCGAGCGGATGACCGGCGCAGTAACCACTTCGCCCTTGCCTTTTTCAAACAGCAAAATGGCCATGCGCTTGCCAATGCTCTCGCGCGTGACGTCGCGGAAGATGCGCGCGCCCTTGGCATCGAGCGTCAGGTGCACGGCGGCTTCCTGGGTCTGGTTATCAAAACCGGGCTGGGCATCGGTCAGGTTATCACCCGTAAGAATGACCTGCTTTTTGACGATAACGGGCTGACCATTGCGCTCCAGAAAACGCTCGGTGCCGAAGGGCACCGGGCCGGCACCAGTTTCAGCAGCGCGCGCTTCGGCGCTTTCTTCAACCATTCGGATTTCAAGCGTCGCGGTACGACCCAGAATGTCCTTGGCCTTGGCCGTGTCCTGCACACCGGGCAACTGCACCACGATGCGGTCCAGCCCCTGCTGCTGAATCACCGGCTCGGCTACGCCCAGTTCGTTGATCCGGTTATGCAAGGTGGTGATGTTCTGCTTGAGCGCCTGTTCCTGAATCTTGCGGCCGGCTACCGGATTAATAGCAGCCACCAGTTTGAACTCGGCACCATCCGGCGACGCGGTGCTGATCAGTTCAGGAAATTGGTCCTGAATGATGGCCTTGGCCGCATCCATCGCTGCGGTGTCTTTGAACTTGACTTCAACCGTCTGGCCATTGCGGCTGATACCGCTGTGACGCACGTTCTTTTCACGCAGCGTGGTGCGGATATCACCGGCCAGCGACTCAGCGCGCTTGGAGAGCGCCGCCTGCATGTCCACCTGCAGCATGAAGTGCACACCACCGCGCAAATCCAGACCCAGGTACATGGGCGAGGCGTGCATGGCGGAGAGCCAGCCAGGTGAGCGTGTCAGCAGATTCAGTGCCACCACATAAGTGGGGTCTGCCGGATCCGGATTCAAAGCCTTTTGGATTGCATCCTTGGCCTTTAACTGCGCGTCGGTATTGGAAAAGCGTGCCTTGATGGAACTGCCATCCAGAGCCAATGCATCGGGTGTCAGGCCCGCAGCCTTGAGCGCATCTTCCACCCGGGCAAGCGATGCGGTATCCAGCCGCATGCCGGCCTTGGCCACAGAGACCTGCACCGCCGGGGATTCGCCAAACAAATTGGGTAAGGCATACAGCCCACCCACCAACAGCGCGATCAGGATGATCGCGTACTTCCATACCGGGTAACGGTTCATGATCGCGCCAGAGTAAGTTGAAAGGGATTACTTGATGGAGCCCTTGGGCAACACCTGCACCACGGCGTTACGCTGAATCTGCACTTCCACGCCGGTAGCGACTTCCAGGTTCAGGCTGTTGTCGTTCAACTTGGTGACCTTGCCCAGCATGCCACCCACGGTGACCACTTCGTCGCCCTTAGCCAGAGCATCGATCATGGCCTTGGCTTCTTTTTGCTTCTTCATCTGGGGACGGATCATGACGAAATACAGCACCACAAACATCAGCACCAAAGGCAGCATGCTCATCAGGGTAGATTGCATATCGCCGCCAGCAGCGGCAGCGGGAGCGGTTTGGGCAAAGGCAGAAGAAATGAACACAGGCAAACTCCACAAGTAGGGAAAACGGGACAAAAACACCCCGCCAGTGGCTCCACGTTGGAGCACACCCAAGGGTGAGGGTCAACCTGGCATTGTAAGGGGGCTGTGTGTCACACCTAGCTGGAAGGCCCAAGTTGCACCCCCAATCCAAGTGCGGCCAAAGGGCGTTTCGGAACCCTGACTAAACAACGCGAATCAAGCTCTGGCCAACTGAGGCTGGTGGACCTTGTCACGCAACAGCGCCCATTGCTGCCGTGCGGCGTCCAAATGCCTTGCCTTGACGTGGCCGAAGCCACGAATTTGTTCAGGCACTCGAGCAAAGGCGGCCGCCGCATCGCGATTATTAGCATTGAGCAGAGGCAGCATGGCCTCGATGTCTTTGCGGTATTCGGCGATCAAAGCGCGTTCTGCCTGGCGTTCTTCGCTGCGACCAAAGACATCCAAGGCCGTGCCACGCAAAAACTTCAATCGCGCAAGCAGGCGCAGGGCACTGCCCATCCAGGCGCCATACTTCTGCTTTTGCAATTCGCCTTTTTCATTGCGTTTGGCAAACAAGGGCGGTGCCAGGTGGTAGTTGAGCTGGTAGTCGCCTTCAAACTTGGCCTGCACTTGCGCTGCAAAGCCGGTGTCGCTGTGCAGGCGGGCCACCTCGTACTCATCCTTGTAAGCCATCAGCTTGAACAAATAGCGGGTCACGGCTTCGCTCAACGGCATTGGTTCACCAGCGCCCAACGCGGCCTCTGCGGTACGCACCTTGTCCACAAACCCCCGGTACTGGTCGGCATACGCGGCGTCCTGGTACTGGGTTAGAAACTCGACACGGAACTGCACCATCGCATCCAGCGTCTCCTTACCCGTCTTACGGCGCGGTGTGAAGGCAATTACTTGCGCAGGCTTGAGAATGCGCTGCACCGCGGCCGGATCAACAGCGGCGCGGCAACCCCAGTCAAAGGCGGCTTTGTTGTTGTCCACCGCCACGGCATTAAGTTCGATGGCGCGCATGAGGGACGCGCGCTGCAACGGGATCCACCCCTTTTGCCAGGCATAGCCCAACATCATGGGGTTGGTATAGATGGCGTCTCCCAACACCTGAACTGACAGGGCATCGGCGTCAAACGATCCCAGACGATCCTCGCCTACCACCTGGGCCACATCCAGCAGACACTGTTCGCCGGGATTAACCCAGTCGGCGTTCTTCACAAATCCTGCCGTCGGCGTGCTGTTGGAGTTCAGGGCCACATGGGTGCGGCCTGCGCGCATACGCGTCAATGTCTCTTTGCCTGCCACCACGATGGGGTCGCAGCCGATGATCAGGTCGGCACTGGCCATGCCCACGCGCGTGGTGCGAATGCTGTCCTGTGTTTCACCAATCAGCACGTGGCTCCAGGTAGCACCGCCCTTTTGCGCCAAACCTCCAGCGTCCTGGGTGACGATGCCTTTGCCTTCCAGATGCGCGGCCATGCCAAGCAACTGGCCGATGGTGATGACACCCGTGCCGCCGACACCAGCCACCACCACGCCCCAGACGCCCCCGGGCGCATGGCCCAAGTCTGCAATCACGGGCGCAGGCAAATCGGGCAAAGCAGTAGGTGGCGCCGAACTTGCGCTGGCGTTTGCCGCGCCCTTGGGCTTCTTCAGTTTGCCGCCTTCCACCGTCACAAAGCTGGGGCAAAAACCCTTGACGCAAGACAGGTCCTTATTGCAACTGCTCTGGTTGATCTGGCGCTTGCGGCCCAGCTCGGTTTCCAGCGGCTCCACGCTGACGCAGTTGCTCTGCACGCCGCAGTCGCCGCACCCTTCGCAGACCAACTCATTGATCACCACGCGGCGGGCCGGGTCGACCAGGGTGCCGCGCTTGCGGCGGCGGCGCTTTTCGGTGGCGCAGGTCTGGTCATAAATAATGACTGTCGTTCCTTTGATCTCCCGGAACTCCCGCTGCACCGCGTCCAGCGTGTCACGGTGCTGAATGGCAATGCCCTCGGGCAGCCCTTTCACCGCGTCATATTTATCCGGTTCATCGGTGACGATGGTGATTTTTTGCGCACCCTCGGCACGCATGCTCTGCGCGATCTGCACCACGCTATGGCCTTCGGGGCGCTCGCCCACCTGCTGGCCGCCGGTCATGGCCACCGCGTCGTTGTAGAGAATCTTGTAGGTGATGTTGACCCCAGCAGCAATGCTCTGGCGCACCGCCAGCAGGCCGCTGTGAAAGTACGTGCCGTCCCCAAGATTGGTGAACATGTGCTGGTCGTTGCTGAAGGGTTGCTGCCCAACCCAGGGCACGCCCTCGCCGCCCATTTGCGTGAAGCCCACGGTGTCGCGGTCCATCCAGACCGTCATGAAATGGCAGCCAATGCCCGCCATGGCGCGCGAGCCTTCGGGTACCTTGGTCGAGGTGTTATGCGGGCAACCAGAACAAAACCAGGGCTGGCGCTCCGGGCCTTTGCCGCTGCTGAGTTCGATGGCGTGCATGGCCTGCTCTTTGGCCTGCAAAATCGCCAGTTGCGCGTCGATGCGCGCCGTGGTGTCGGCATCCAGCCCCAGCTTTTTGATGCGCTGCGCGATGGCGCGCGCGATGATGGCCGGGTTCAGGTCGGCATTGGCGCGTAACAGCGTGTGGGCGCTCGGGTTGGGCACCGACCATTCGCCACCTGCGCCAAAGCGGTCTTCTGTCTCCATCGCATCGAACTTGCCCAGCACCGTGGGACGCACATCAGCGCGCCAGTTGTAGATCACTTCTTTGAGCTGGTATTCGATGACCTGGCGCTTTTCTTCCACCACCAGAATTTCTTGCAAGCCAACAGCAAAATCGCGCGTCAGCTGGGCTTCGAGTGGCCAGACGACACCGACCTTGTGCAACCGGATGCCGACGCGTTGACAGGTCGCGTCGTCCAACCCCAGATCGAGCAAAGCCTGGCGCGTATCGTTAAAAGCCTTGCCGCTGGCGATGATGCCGAAGCGATCATGCTGCCCTTCGATCACGTTGTAGTTGAGCCGGTTGGCGCGGATATAGGCCAGTGCGGCATACCACTTGTAGTCAAACAACCGCGCCTCTTGCTCCAGCGCGTGGTCAGGCCAGCGGATGTGCAGGCCACCCGGGGGAATGACAAAGTCAGTCGGCGTCTTGATCTGTACCCGGTTCGGGTCTACCTGCACTGTCGCACTCGACTCGACGATTTCCTGAATCGTCTTCATCCCCGCCCAGACCCCGGAAAAGCGGCTCATGGCAAAGGCATGCAGCCCCAAGTCCAGAATCTCCTGGACGTTGGACGGAAAGAACACCGGAAAACCGCAAGCCTTAAAAATGTGGTCGCTCTGGTGCGCGGCGGTGCTGCTCTTGGAAATGTGGTCGTCCCCCGCTACCGCAATGACACCGCCCCAGGGTGTGGTGCCAGCCATGTTGGCGTGCTTGAACACATCCGAGCAGCGGTCCACGCCCGGGCCCTTGCCGTACCAGATGCCAAAGACGCCGTCGTATTTGTTGCTGCCGGGCGGGGCAAAGCCAAGTTGCTGCGTACCCCACAGCGCGGTGGCGGCCAACTCTTCGTTGACGCCGGGCTGAAACACAATGTGCTGTGCTTTGAGGTGCTTTGCGGCCTTGACCAGTGCCTGGTCATAGCCGCCGAGTGGGGAGCCACGGTAGCCGCTAATAAAGCCGGCGGTGTTCTTGCCCAACTGCGCATCGCGCACGCGCTGCAGCATGGGAAGCCGCACCAGCGCTTGCACACCGCTCATAAAGGCGGGGCCGTGGTCTATGGCGTATTTGTCGTCAAGGGTGACGGTGTCCAGGGCTTTGCGCAGGTGTTCTGGCAATTCGGACAAAAGGCGGGTATCCAGCGGGGCATTCATGGGTGTTGGCTCCATTTTTTGTTGGTTGCCTTGTGGGAGACCTTTGAGGTTGCATTGTTGGTATACTAGCGCTTTGTAGGGACGGTTTTATGGTAGGTTGTCGGGATGGTTTTTTACGTGGTTGACAAGACGGTTGTTCCGTTGGA
>CAIQYP010000118.1 GCA_903876045.1 uncultured beta proteobacterium
ATCACGCCACCACCGGACGAAGCTGTTGACGGACGCGTTCATTGCAAACCAGACGACAGGGAGCCGCCAATCGTCATCGCCGCACTTGGCGAAAGAATTCTGTCGCCCGGGCTCCTAGGGGCGGCCCGGCGGCGAAACCTGACCCCCACGCTTGCCACTTCGTGGGCTGCGCTGCCCCCCAAGGGGGCTGTTTCGCCTAGGGGCGGCCCGGCGGCGAAACCGGACCCCCACGCTTGCCACTTCGTGTGTTGCGCTGCCCCCCGAGGGGGCGCATTTCGCCTTGGGGCGGCCCGGCGGCGAAACCTGACCCCCACGCTTGCCGCTGCGCGTGTTGCGCTGCCCCCGTCTTCGCCCACGGCATTACCTTACGCGCTTAGCCTAAGCGGCTTCCCCGCACAATCGGGCCATGTCTTCTCCGCTGTGGCCACTGCTTAAAACTTTTTCCCTTCAGGAACTGCTGCACCATCCCTGGCGTAATCTGGCCGCGGTGGTGTCGGTGATGCTAGGTGTGGCACTGGCATTTTCGGTGCATCTGATCAATGCCTCGGCGCTGGATGAGTTTTCACAGGCGGTGCGTGCGGTGGGTGGACAGGCTGATCTGGAGTTGCGCAGCAAGGCAGCCAACACCAGTTTGAAAGATGCCCACCTTGCCGCGCTGCTGCAAAGGCCCGAAGTCGCCATGGCGTTGCCGGTGCTGGAACTCAGCACCTATGCGCTCGTAAGCCCACCGGATGACAGCCCCTCAAAGCGCGTGTTGTTGCGCGTGCTGGGCGTCGACACTTTACAAATTGCAGCACTGGCACCCGACCTGATGCCCATGCCCGCGAGCGCAGGCGAGCGCATGGCGCTGTTTGCGCCCGACACCCTGTTTTTGAACGCGGCCGCCACAATGGCACTGGGCCGAAAGGCGGCACAACTGCAGCAAGGCATGCAACTCAAATCTGCGCAGATCGCAGGCCAGGTACGCGCAGGTGGCAGCCCCCTGGCGGTGATGGACATTGCCGCCGCGCAGGACTTTTTTGACAGGGTCGGCCAGCTCAGCCGGATTGATATCCGATTAAAAGCCGGCGTGGACCGCGAAGCCTTTGTGCGTGTCATGCAAACCAACCCTGAGTGGACTGCGGACCTGAGTCTGCAGCCCCCAGGCGACGCTGCCGAGCGCATTGGCAACCTGTCGCGCGCCTATCGGGTCAACCTGACGGTGCTTGCCCTGATCGCACTCTTTACCGGTGGCTTTCTGGTGTTCTCGGTGTTGGCCTTGAGCGTGACGCGCCGCGCCCAGCAATTTGCACTCTTGGGCGTGCTGGGGCTGACCGCCCGCCAACGCCTGCATCTGGTGTTGTTGGAAGCGGCCGTGATGGGAGTGCTGGGCAGCGCGCTCGGCATTGGCCTGGGCACGGCCCTGGCCGACCTGGCGCTGCACCTGCTGGGAGGTGATCTGGGCGGTGGTTTTTTTGCTGGCATTGCGCCCGCCTTGCAATGGAGCCTGCCGGCGGCGGCCCTGTTCGCCGCCATGGGGATTGCCACTGCGCTGGCTGGTGCCTGGCGACCGGCGCGTCTGGCACAGGCGCTGCCGCCGGCACAAACGCTCAAAGGTCTGGGCATGCTGCAAGGCCACGCGGCGCGCGCCTGGATGGGCCCGGCCTTGCTGCTGGCAGGCTGTGTTCTGGCCCTGGCGCCGCCCATTGGCGGTGTGCCTTTGGGCGCCTATCTGGGCATCGCCCTCTTGCTGATGGGCGGCATCGTCGCCCTGCCCTGGTTGGTGGGTCTGGTGCTGGACCGCGTGGCGCCATGGGTGGCGCATCGCGTTCTGCCGTTGCTGGCGGTGGAGCGCGCGCGGCGGGTGCGCGAAAGTGCGGCAGTCGCGGTCAGTGGCGTGGTGGCATCGCTCAGTCTGGCCGTGGCTCTGACGGTGATGGTGAGCAGCTTTCGCCACTCGGTTACCACCTGGCTGGACACGGTGCTGCCAGCGTCCCTGTATGTACGCTCGGGCGTGGGTGGCGCACAGGAGCTGGCCTATTTTGATGACGCCTTTGTGCAGGCCGCAGCCCGCCTGCCGGGTGTTCAAAGGCTGACCGTGCAGCGCAATCTGCCAATTAATCTGGATGCTGCGAAGCCAGCGGTTTCGCTGCTGGTGCGATCCCTGCAGCCCAATAAGTCAGGTGCCCCCGAGCTACCGTTAGTTGGCGAAGCCTTGGCCGTTCCACCCGGTCGCATTGGCATTTATGTCAGCGAAGCTGTGGTGGATTTGTATGGCGCGCGCGTGGGAGAAGATTTTGTCCCGCTGCAAAAGGCCTTCAGCACGGCGGCTGGCAATGCCGATGGCTCGACTGTGCAATTTTTTGTGGCGGGCATCTGGCGCGATTACGCGCGCCAGTTTGGCACCATTGCCATGGACAGCACCGACTTTGCCCGGCTCAGCCCGGACCGCCGGATCAATGACCTGGCGTTTTGGCTAGAGCCTGATGCCAGTGTTGCCAGCGTTGAGCAGGCCCTGCGTAATCTGGCCGACCAACAAGCCCACAGCAGCGATGGGCAAGCCGGGCAAGCCGGGCAATTGCTGGACTTCGGCTCGGCGGCACAAATCCGCGCCACTACGCTGCGCATATTTGACCGCAGCTTTGCCGTGACTTACTGGCTGCAGGCGGTAGCGGTAGGCATTGGTCTGTTTGGTGTGGCCGCCAGCTTTAGCGCGCAGGTATTGGCGCGGCGCAAGGAGTTCGGGCTGCTGGCCCATTTGGGCTTAACGTGCCGTCAGATCTTGCGCGTGGTGGCGACCGAGGGTGCGGCCTGGACGACCCTAGGCGCCATAGCCGGCGTGGCACTGGGCCTGGCCGTGGCGGTGGTGCTGGTGCATGTGGTGAACCCGCAAAGCTTTCATTGGAGCATGGAGCTCAACTTGCCCGGCTGGCGCCTCTTGACCCTGGCACTCATGGTGGTTTTGGCTGGCACCGTAACGGCGTGGCTGTCCGGGCGCGCCGCTGCAGGCCATGACGCGGTCATGGCGGTCAAGGAAGACTGGTAATCCTCCGGACATTGAAGCTGCCATTTAGCGCCGCCGCAAACGTTCGCGGTATGTGCATTTGAGTTTGCGCCGGTGCAGATGCGCGTTGCGGGGCCACGGTGCATCGCCGACAATCGGCGCAATATTAATTTGTGACTCCCCGACCCTGCAGTCGGGCGTATTAACGGAGGTCAGGCATGTTGCGATGGCGCTTGTTTATGGTTGCCGGGGCTCTGGTGATAGGTTCATCAGTTTCGGCACAAACGGAAACTTTGCTAGTCAAGCGCGCAGCGGAATTACGCCAGGGTCCGTCGGACAGCACCTCGGTGGTGGATTCCCTCCCGGCGCAAGCGCCCGTGACGCGCCTGCCCGAGCGCCAAGGCCCCTGGATGCGCGTGACAACGGCTACAGGCAAGACCGGCTGGATCCATATGTTTGATGTCGGCGCGGCAGCGTCACCCAACAGCGCCAGCGGCACCGCAAGCGGCATGCTGCGAGGACTTACAAACTTTCTCAATCGCGGCAATACGCAAACCACCACCACGGCTACAGCGACAGTGGGCATACGCGGAATGAGCTCCGAAGACATTGCCAACGCGCAGCCCAACCTGTCGGCCTTAAAGCAGGCCGAAGCACTGCGTGCGGATGCCGCACAGGCCCGCAAATTTGCAGACGAAGCCCAGTTGGCAGCCCGAACGGTGGAGACACTTCCAGAACCACCGCCACCCGCGCCCGCGGAAAACGCAGCTGCCAATGGGCAGCGTGGGAGCTCAAAATGAATGCACGTTTTCTTCAACTTGTTTTCGCCGTTGGTTTGGCAGGCTTTCTTTGCCTGAACAGCGCACAGGCGCAAGATGCGGGCAAGGCGCTGGGCGGCTTTTTACAAGACCTTATGAAGCAAGGCACTGCGCCCGGTAACACCAAGGACGCCCTGGGCAAACTGCTGAACTTGGGCGGCAACACTGCGGCACCAACCGCTGCGGCGCCCAAATCTGACAACCCGGATTTACTGGGTTTGCTGACGCAATCCGTCGAGCAGATTGATGAGCCACATGAAATTGAAATCGGCCAGCACCTGGCCGCCGTGTTACTGGGCGCCAAGCCTTTGCATAAAAACATGGCGCTGCAAGCGTATGTCAACCGCCTGGGGCGCTGGATCAGCCTGCAGTCCACACGCCCCAACCTGCCATGGACTTTTATGGTGCTGGACGACAGCGGCTACAACGCTTTTGCCGCACCGGGTGGGTATATTTTTGTGACCAAAGGTTTGATTGATTCACTTAAGGATGAAGCCGAACTGGCGGGCGTGCTGGCCCACGAAATCACCCATGTGCTTTCCAAGCACCACCTGCAAGCCATGAACAAGTCGGCGCGCACCGGTCTGCTGGCTAAGGTTGCCGCTTCACAGCTGGCACCGGGAGGAAACTCGGCGCTGTCCTCACAACTGATCAACCTGGGCCGTGATCTGTATTCCAGAGGCCTGGACCAGGGCGATGAGTTGGAGGCCGACCGTAACGGTGTTGCACTGGCAACCCGTGCTGGCTTTGACCCCTACGGCCTGGTGGCCGTGTTATCCCAATTGCGAACGGTGGCGCCTGACAACCCACTGTTCACGTTGCAAATGAGCACCCATCCCACAGCCCAAGCTCGACTCGACCAGTTGGAACTGGCCATGGGCCAGCGCCTGGATGGTTTTGTCGGCAAGCCTCCCGTACTCCTGGCACAACGCCTTGCTAAGATGGGGAATGCCAAATAGACCTTGCGCCGCACTGACCACTGCCAGCCGGAAAACCCCGGAATGAAGCGCGCCGCTTGCGTTCCCCGCGCATGAAAATAACCAAACGCAAATGGCTTTTGAGTGCGGTTGCAGCCACCACACTAGGCAGATCAATGGCAGCGGATTCCGGGCAGGCAACTTCAAGCACGGTAAACAAGCCCCGGCGCCTGATTTTTCCGCGTGACGCGGGTGCCCATCCTGAATTCAAAACCGAGTGGTGGTATATCACCGGCCACGCCAAAGTGGCTGGGCAGGAGGCCGCCTACGGGTTTCAGATCACCTTTTTCCGCAGCCGTGTGGATGGCACGCAGGCGATGAAGTCCCGGCTGGCAGCCAAGCAATTGTTGTTTGCCCATGCAGCCATCACCGATGTGCAAGCCAAACATCTGCACCACGACCAGCGCATTGCCCGATGGTCCGGTGCGGCACCGGGCCAGAACGGAACCGATACGGCTTCTGCCGGCACGCAAGACACGGGCGTGGTGTTGCGTGATTGGTCCCTGCTGCGAGTGGGCGCTGACCTGCACGCGCAGGTTCAGGCCGAGGGCTTTGCCATGGATCTGCGCTTTGCCAGCATGCAGCCCGTGCTGCTGCAAGGGGATGCGGGCCTATCACGCAAAGGGCCGGACCCGCGCCAGACCAGTTATTACTACAGCCTGCCACAGCTTCAGGTCAGCGGCACGCTGACGCTACAGGGCAAGCCGATGCAAGTCGAGGTTGGCAGCACCGCGTGGCTGGACCATGAATGGAGCGAGGAAGTCTTGCCCCCCAACGCCGAGGGCTGGGACTGGATCGGCATCAACCTGTTTGATGGCAGTGCGCTCACCGCCTTTCGTGTGCGAGACAAAGGCGGCTCTGCGCTATGGGACGGCGGATCGTTTCGCTCCGGGTCAACCTTGTATATCTTCAAGCTGGGCGAGGTTATCTTTAAACCCCTACGCAACTGGCGCAGCCCGACCAGCCGCGCCAGCTATCCGGTGGAATGGATGGTGCGCACGCCAGCGGACTTTTATACCGTCAAAGCGGTGCTCGACAACCAGGAACTCGACAGCAGCAACTCTACCGGTGCAATTTACTGGGAAGGCCTGTGCGAGGTCTGGGACAGCAATAACCAACTGGTGGGGCGAGGCTATCTGGAGATGACCGGCTATGCCGCACCACTGCGAATGTAGCCCCCAAGCTCCCCCACTACGTGTGGGTCGCTGCCCCCCGAGGGTGCGCATTTGGCCTCGGGGCTGCCCATCGGCAAAACCTTGCCCCCAAGCTCTCCCACTTCGTGTGGGTCGCGGCTTGCAATCTGAACCCACGCCCCAATGTAAGCCGCCATGACCAAAGAACCCGCGAAAGCCAGCAACCCCAAATCCCTCTCCGGCCTGGTGCCCTTTCTGCGCCCTTACCGTGCGCGCATTGGCTTGGCCCTGTGCTTTCTCGTGCTGGCAGCCATGGCTACGCTGGCCTTTCCGCTGGCATTGCGCAGCCTGATTGACGGCGGGCTGATGCAATCCAACAAGGGGGATCAATTGATGGCGCTGCGCGAGCACTTCATCCTGCTGTTTGCCGTGGCAACGGCATTGGGTCTGTTTTCCGCAGCCCGTTTTTATATGGTGAGCTGGCTGGGTGAACGTGTTACCGCCGACCTGCGCAACGCGGTCTACAGCCATGTGCTGCACCAAAGCCCCGAGTTTTTTGAAACGACGCAGACTGGCGAGGTGTTGTCTCGCCTGTCGGCTGATACGACACTGGTGCAAACCGTGGTGGGCTCTTCACTCAGCATGGGATTGCGCAACCTGGTGATGGGTATTGGCGCCTTGGGTATTCTGGTCTGGACCAACCCGGTGGTGATGCTGCAAGTGCTGATCGTGCTGGTGATGATCATCGTGCCCAGCGTCTGGTTTGGCCGGCGCGTGCGCAAACTTTCACGCGCCAGCCAGGACCGTGTGGCCGACTCAAGTGCGATTGCTGCCGAGGTACTCAATGCCATTCCGGTGGTGCAAAGCTACACCGCGGAAGGGCGAGAGGCACAACGTTTCAACACCTCCACCGGTAACGCCTTTGAGACTGCCATCCGCCGCACCAAAGCGCGCTCGGCGCTGGTGGCTTTCATCATCATTGCCACCTCGGCAGCCCTGCTCTGGGGCTTGTACCAAGGCACACAGGCGGTGGTAGCCGGGCGCATTACCGCCGGGCATCTGGGTCAAACCGTGGTCTATGTGATTATTCTGGCGGGCGCCTTTGCGGTGTTGGGAGAGGTTTACGGTGATTTGCTACGCGCCGCAGGTGCCACCGAACGTCTGATGGAGTTGCTGGGCACGCAGTCGCCCGTGACCTCCCCGGCGCAACCCGTCGTGGCCGCAATGCCCGTGGCTGGTAGCGCGATTGCCTTTGATGGCATTGGCTTTAACTATCCGTCGCGCCCGAATCAGGCAGCGCTGACGGGTTTCTCGCTCCAGATCAAACCGGGGCAGACTGTGGCGATCGTGGGGCCTAGCGGAGCGGGCAAGAGCACGGTGTTTCAATTGTTGCTGCGCTTTTACGATGCCCAAAGCGGCCACATTGTGCTGGACGGTGTGGACACGCGCCAGATGTCGCTGCAGGCGCTGCGCCAGCGGGTCGGTATTGTGCCGCAGGACGCTGTGATCTTCTCCACATCGGCAATCGAAAACATCCGCTATGGCCGTCCAGACGCCACCGATGCCGAGGTGCGGGCCGCTGCTACTGCTGCCTTTGCGGACACCTTTATTTGCGCTCTGCCGCAGGGCTACGACACCTTTCTGGGCGAGCGCGGTGTGCGCCTGTCAGGAGGTCAGCGCCAACGCATTGCTATCGCCCGCGCCATGCTGAAGAACCCACCATTACTGCTGCTGGACGAAGCCACCAGTGCGCTGGATGCCGAAAGCGAACGGGTGGTGCAAGACGCTTTGGAATCCGCCATGCGAAACCGTACGACGCTGGTGATCGCCCACCGCCTGGCAACTGTGCAAAAGGCCGACCTGATTGTGGTGCTGGACCACGGACATCTGGTGGAACAAGGTACCCATGCCGAACTGGTCGCGCAAGGTGGCGTCTATGCGGGCTTGGCGGCCTTGCAGTTCAACGCCTAATTTTGTCGGTCCGGCTTCACAAGCCGCGCATGGATCAATGCTGGGTTGGCATGTTTTTGACATCGGAGAAATCCGCACACCACTTCAAAACTTGATCCTTACCGGCGTGCGTGGCGCGGTATAGGGCGCCATCTGCCAGGCGCATCGATTCTTCGACGATATTGGCATGCAGCGGATAGTGCGCGATGCCAATGGGCCGTGTCACTGTCGCGAATGCGGCTGTTGGAACTTGATCCAATAGGCGGCGCACCAGGTATTGTTTCGCTGCAGCCGAAATTCCAGGGATTGCATTGCATTGACCTGACCTCTGGTACTCCACAACTGTTGTGCTCGGACGTGGTCAGCCGGGTAGACAAAGTCCATCAGGATGCTGCCATTAAAATTGAGGTGGCAACCCCAGGTTTGTGAACCAGTTGCTTTGCCATGCTTCCATCCATGCTGAGCACGACCGAGTTTGAGTTTCCCCAAAGCAGGTCATTGGATATGTTTGAAAAATCCTGCTGGCGCTACCGCCCTTGAATTCCAAGGAGTGCACTCGTACACTTGCTACCAGAACATAAACCCATTTTTGGAGTCCACCATGGATCCTGTCAAAGCTGGAACGGCTCAACCGGTCAAAGCACCCGAAGCCACCAAACGCACACCCCAGCAGTCCAAACCAGAAGTTAAACCCGAGGCTGTAGCTGCCAAAAAATCAACTGAGCAAGCACCGCGCCCCACCACCAATACGCGTGGAGAAGCACTGGGTAGGGTTTTGAACGTAAGCGCCTAGGATTTTCATCGCAATTTGATCGCATTCCGCCATGGTCGCTATTACCGCCACCAATGCCACTACCCCGCTCAAGCCGGTGACGCCAAGCCGTAGTCGCTTGGAGCAGGCGCGTCGGCAAGCGGATCTGGCGGAGACCAATGCCAGGCAATTGCGCGCGTTGGCCGACCAGGCAGAGCAAGATTTACAGCAAAGCCAATCAAGGGTAAGCACCCTGAGTACACAAGTTGCACAGGAAGCGCGCGCAGCGCAGCCGGCACAGGCCGCGCAGGCGGACAGTACTTACACGGCGCAAGTTAAGTCAGGCGCATCTGCATTCAACAAAAAAATCCAGGATCTTTTGGTGCGTACCGCGACGGTGGCCCGCAATCAGTATTCCTTCCCCGACAACCCATTGAAGTCCGGTGTCAACAGCGCACCTGTACTCAATGCCCAGGGCCAGAGTACCGGACGCATCGTGAATTTGTCGGCTTAGCTGCCCCGGCAACATCGGGCCCGCATTATAAATATTTTGCATAGTTAGCATCCGATCCGGCCTTAGACAGGCGCGAATCACAAGCATACAGTGCAGTCTTCTCGATCAACATCAAGAGACAATATGAATGCAAGCACTACGGCAAGCGGCCACCCTGGCATAATTTCCAATCCCTACGGACATGCCCTCCCCTCTTATTTACAGGCCGACCATCTTGGCCCCTGGGGCGTTTACCTGCAGCAGGTAGACCGTGTAATCCCCCACCTTGGACACCTGGCCCGCTGGGCCGAGACCCTCAAGCGACCAAAGCGCGCGCTTATTGTTGATGTGCCCATTGAGTTGGATAACGGCACCATTGCCCACTTTGAGGGCTATCGCGTGCAGCACAACACCTCACGTGGACCCGGCAAAGGTGGCGTGCGCTTTCACCAGGACGTAACGCTGTCGGAAGTGATGGCACTCTCGGCCTGGATGTCGGTAAAGAACGCCGCTGTAAATGTGCCGTATGGCGGCGCCAAAGGTGGCATCCGCGTCGATCCGAAGACGCTGTCACGAGCCGAGCTAGAGCGCATGACGCGCCGGTACACCAGCGAGATTGGCATCATCATCGGCCCGACCAAAGATATTCCAGCGCCGGACGTGAATACCAATGAACAGATCATGGCCTGGATGATGGACACCTACTCCATGAACGAAGGTGCCACAGCGACCGGCGTGGTGACCGGAAAGCCGGTGGACCTGGGCGGATCGTTGGGTCGCCGCGAAGCCACAGGACGCGGCGTCTTCACCGTGGGGACTGAAGCAGCTAAACACATCGGTCTGGACATCTCACAGGCTCGGTTGGCGGTACAAGGTTTTGGTAATGTTGGCGGTATTGCAGCCAAACTGTTCGCTCAGGCTGGTGCCCGCATTGTGGCCGTACAGGACCACGGGGGCTCGATTTACAAGGAGTCCGGTCTGGATGTGCCAGCCTTGCTTGAACACGTCGCGCAACATGGGACGATTGCAGGTTTCGAGCCTGCGGAAATAATTGACAACGATGCGTTCTGGGAGGTCGACTGCGACATTCTTATACCCGCGGCGTTGGAGCAGCAACTTAACGCTGGCAATGCCGGTCGCATCAAGGCGCGCATGGTGATCGAAGGTGCGAATGGTCCGACCACTCCCGAAGCAGATGACATCATGCAGGAACGCAATATTCTGGTGCTCCCGGATGTGATCGCCAATGCTGGCGGCGTTACGGTGAGCTACTTTGAGTGGGTGCAGGATTTCTCCAGTTTCTTCTGGACGGAAGACGAAATCAACGCCCGGCTGGTGAGGATCATGAAGGAGGCTTTTGCGGGTGTTTGGTCCGTGGCCCAGGACAAGAAAGTAAGCCTACGCACCGCAACCTTCATCGTCGCTTGCACCCGCATATTGCGGGCACGCGAATTGCGCGGTCTCTACCCTTGATACCCGGCTGAGGCATTGGAACCCTGCTGTGCCTACTGCAGGGTTTCCTTCAATGCAGGGGGCAACACCATGGGCAGGACCTCGATGCCCTCCTCCAGCAAGGCACGGGCCTCATCTACCGTGGTTTTACCGCGGATGGCACGCTCTTCAGTTTCGCCATAGTGCATCTTGCGCGCCTCATCTGCAAAGCGTTCACCAACGTCGTCGGTGTTCGCCACAATGCGACGCGCAAGTTCCATCCAGGCGGCGGCTATAGAGTTGTCAGGCGCTGACGGTGCTGCCACCACGTCAAGCTCGGAGCCCTTGTCCCGACGACTAATAGACAAATTCAAGCGGGGCGCACTAAGCTTTTTGTGTACCTCAGCGTCACCGCACAAAGGGCATTGCACCAGAGAGCGTGAAAGTTGGGAAACAAAATCATCTTCCGAGCCGAACCAACCCTCGAAGGTATGACCCAACGCACATTGCAAATCCAAAACTTTCATGATTCGAGCTTCACTTGGCAATCAAGCTTTCGGTACTTTGCCACTCAAGGGACCATGAGCCGCTCAAGGTATTCTGCAACCACAAAGCGCCAGCGAGGGTCTTGGCATCAGTCACCTTACCTTGCATGCACCATTGCAATAAATCTTCCGGGGAAGCGCTAAACACGTCCAAGAACTCACCTGCATCGAGATGCTGAGTTCCAGCGGTCAAGCCGCGCGCAAACCAGACATCGATAAACTCAGTGGAGTAGGAGATAACCGGGTGCATCAGACCGGCGCGTGCCCATTCAGTGGCGGTATAACCCGTCTCTTCCAACAATTCACGCTGCGCACAGGTGGC
>CAIQYP010000119.1 GCA_903876045.1 uncultured beta proteobacterium
ATTGATGAGCGCCCTGAAGAGGTGACCGAGATGCAGCGCACCGTTAAGGGTGAGGTGATTGCCTCCACTTTTGATGAACCAGCTGCCCGCCATGTGCACGTGGCAGAAATGGTTATCGAGCGCGCAAAGCGTCTGGTTGAACTGAAGAAGGACGTAGTCATCCTGCTGGACTCGATTACGCGTTTGGCCCGTGCATACAACAACGTGGTGCCCTCCTCTGGCAAAGTATTGACCGGCGGTGTGGATGCCAATGCATTGCAACGCCCCAAGCGTTTCCTCGGCGCGGCTCGCAATGTGGAAGAAGGCGGCTCGCTCACGATCATCGCAACCGCCTTGGTGGATACCGGCAGCCGCATGGACGAAGTGATTTTTGAGGAGTTCAAGGGTACCGGCAATTCAGAAATTCACCTGGACCGCCGCCTGTATGAAAAGCGAGTTTTTCCGTCTATCCAACTCAACCGCAGCGGAACCCGCCGCGAAGAGTTACTGCTACAACCTGAAATTCTGCAAAAGACTCGCATCCTGCGCCAGTTCCTTTACAACATGGATGAAATCGAAGCCATGGAAATGGTTTTGAAGCAAATGCGCGCTACCAAGACCAACAGCGAGTTCTTCGACATGATGCGTCGGGGCGGTTAACTAGCGCTGGGTTATAATTTAAGGCTTTACGCGATAAGTACCCTGGAATAGGCTGGGGCGGCTGGCGCAACTGATGGAGAAGATATGAAAGAAGGCATTCACCCCAATTACCGCGAGATTTGCTTCCAGGACATGTCCAACGGATTCCAATTCGTTACACGTTCCTGCGCAAATACCAAGGAAATGATCAAGATGGAAGACGGCCGTGAACTACCGTTGTACAAGCTGGATACCACCAGCGAATCCCATCCTTTCTACACCGGCACACAAAAATCCGTGGATAACATGGGCGGCCGAGTTGAGAAGTTCCGCAATCGTTTCGGCAAGACCGCAGCGAAGTAATCCGGATTCAGGTTTTAGCCTGATCATCCTTTAAAAAAGCAGCCCGGGTTTCCGCGCTGCTTTTTTTCTGCCCTGACTGACCTACACTTTCATCGCGTGAACCAGCCCAACCCCGCCATCGTCTCCCAGTCTGCCGCCCGGCGTTTGCCACGTGGCGCGCTTCTGCTTTTTTGCCTTTCCTATGCTTTGCCAGGCTTTATTGGCCGAGACGCGTGGAAAACTGCAGACGTTTCAGCTTTGGGTTTCATGTGGGAATTGGTGCAAGGAAGCGCAAGCTGGTTGCAGCCAACGCTTGTCGGGCAGCACCCTGAAAATCCTGCCTTGCTACCCTACTGGCTGGGCGCCTGGACCATGCAATGGGGACCTGCTTGGATGTCTGCTGATATGGTCATGCGACTGCCGTTTGTGCTTTTGCTTGCCCTAGGACTGGCGGCGTCCTGGTATGGCACCTACTACTTAGCGCGCAGTCCGCGCGCCCAACCGGTGGCATTTGCCTTTGGTGGAGAAGCTCTGCCAAAGGACTATGCCCGCGCCATGGCAGATGGCAGTTTACTCGCCTTGATTGCCTGTTTGGGATTAGCCCAACTCGGGCATGAGACCACGCCAGCGCTCGCGCAATTTGGCTTCGCCACCTTGCTGTTCTATGCGCTAACAAGCTTGCATTACAACCCGCGCAGTTCAATTCTATTGGTCTGGATCGGTATGTTGGGCTTGGGCTTAAGTGGTGCACCAACTTTGGCCACACTGTTCTTGGCAGGTGGAGCGCTGATTCACCTTCTGGATGCAAATGCTGAAGCAGAAGCCCACGAGCAGGGCATGCGAAATGGGTTAGTCGCCGTGATATTGCTGGGCAGCGCGCTTACTAACGCCTATTTATGCTGGCGTCTGGACTTGTGGCGATGGAAAGTTGAGTTGCCACAGGCCACCTGGAATGAGTTCAATGGTGCAATGCAATTGCTCACCTGGTTTACATGGCCAGCTTGGCCATTGGCCTTGTGGACCGTCTGGCGCTGGCGACGTCAATTATTCAACCGCACCATCAGTCGGCACCTAGCCTTGCCGGTCTGGTTTGCAGTAGTGACGATAGGTTCAACTTTGACCACAGGTTCGCCAGACCGCACGCTGCTCTTGGGTTTACCCGCAATGGCCGCATTGGCCTCTTTCGCACTTCCCACACTCAAACGGCAGGTCGCTTCGGTCATTGATTGGTTCACGCTGCTTTTTTTTTTCAAGCTGCGGCTTCATCATCTGGGTCGTGTGGATTGCCATGCAAACTGGCTATCCTAGCCAACCTGCCGCTAACGTGGCACGCCTTGCGCCCGGCTTCGAGCCTCACTTTTCGACATTTTCGTTTGTATGTGCCATCGCCTCTACCTTGGTCTGGGGCTGGTTAGTGAGGTGGCGCGTGGGGCGCCACCGAGCAGCCATCTGGAAGAGCCTGGTTTTACCCGCGGGTGGCGCTGCATTGTGCTGGATGCTGCTAATGACGCTGTGGATGCCGCTGCTTAACTACACGCAAAGCTACAACACGCTGGTGCGACAAGCTTTGATTCATATGGACCCTGTAGGTTGCGTTGAAACGCTGGACCTGGGACCGGGTAAAACTGCCGCCCTTCAGTTCTATGGAAAGCTTGAACTCAAACCCATGCAAACGCAGCCAATCTGCCCATGGTTGATTGCAGAACCAAGCGAGGGGATTTCAACCACTTTCCACGTCGACAACACCCGTTGGAATCTGATAGCCCAAGTGAGTCAACCCTCTGACCGCAACGAATCTGTCTTGCTGTTCAAGCGCCGCTGAATTTGAAGCGACCAGCGTAAAGTGACGCAGTTTGTCAGCTAGCTAGTGCCCCTGTAGCCAAATGCTATGCTCCACAGACAGCAACAATGCAACCGAGCACACCTACATGCAACATGGAAATCGTCTCGCAGCAGTGGACTTGGGCTCCAACAGTTTTCGACTGGAGATCGGCCGCATTGAGCAAGGTGAATTTCGACGCACAGAGTATCTAAAAGAGACGGTCCGTCAGGGCGGCGGACTAGATGAAGGGCGCAATTTGACCGCCCAGGCCATGCAGGCTGGCTGGGACTGCCTAGCCCGTTTTGGTGAACGCCTGGCAGGGTTCAAACCTTCAGAAGTGCGCGCCGTGGCTACGCAGACCTTACGCGAAGCGCGCAATCGGGATGAATTCTTAATCCGCGCCAATCAGGTACTTGGGTTTCCGATTGATGTAATTGCCGGTCGTGAAGAAGCGCGGTTGATTTACCAAGGCGTGGCACACATGCTGCCGAACACGGAGGAGCGTCGTCTAGTCATTGACATTGGAGGGCGCTCCACTGAATTGATTTTGGGAGAGGGTCGCACACCAAAGGTGATGGAATCTTTCCGCGTCGGAAGTATCGCCTGGTCCAAACGCTACTTTCCTGAAGGACAATTTACACGCAAATCATTTGAAATAGCAGAAGTGGCTGCAACAGCAGTCATGGACGAGGCCTTTGACGCATATCGCCCTGACAATTGGGACACGGCCTACGGTTCTGCGGGAACAGTGGGCGCCATTAGCGATGTGCTGATTGCTGCCGGTTGGCCCAACGGGCAAATCACAATGGAAGGTCTAGACTGGATTTTGGAAAGGCTGGTTGCGGCGCAAAGCGCTGAACGTCTGCGATTACCAGGTATGCGTGAGGACCGCAAAGCCATCATCGGGGGCGGAGTCAGTGTCATGCGATCGGTTTTCAAGCTACTGAAAATTGAGTGCCTGGAATTGGCCGCTGGTGGATTACGTCACGGCCTGATTTGCGACTTACTAGGCGATACGGGCGACGCTGGTGATTTGCATGAGAACAGCATAAATCGTCTAGCCCGCAAATTTGGCGTCGACAGGATCCACGGACAAAGAGTAGGAAGCGTTGCAAGCCTGCTATTCAATCAACTCACAAACCCCGGGAAAAGATCGATCGACATTGAAAATGAACGCCTGGAACGCAAACTCCATTGGGCGGCGGAATTGCATGAAATCGGCAGCCATATCTCGCATAGCGATTACCACAAACATGGCGCGTACATTCTGGACAATGCGGACGCTATGGGGTTTTCATTGTCGGAACTGCACCGCTTGAGCTTGTTGGTTCTGGGACACCGAGGCAAGTTACGCAAAGTCGAAGGTGTTTTGGAAGACCGGGATATGGTTTGCCAACTGCTGTGTCTGCGTTTAGCGGTCATTTTGTGCCATGCGAGGCGCGATCCTGACCTTACCGGGATCAATCTAAGGCAAACTGATTTTCAAAGTACTGTCATCCGACTCAGTTGCCGCGCAGAATGGGTAAAGGCATTTCCACAATCAGCGCATTTACTACGGGAAGAAGTTTTGGCCTGGGAGAAGATGCCCTGGAAGCTTGAAGTAAAAGATCTTTGATATGTTGAGACAGCAAGAGGCACGCCACGTGCCTCAAAATTAGCGCATGAAAATTGTACCTCCAACGCTTCTTGCAATCACTCACTTAGCTACGCGACATCAGTTCCCACAAAGCGAAGCACATTTTTTCGTTGGTTTCCCAAATTTCCATTCCGCACGGTGCGGCTAATTTCCGACGCAGCGGATTATGGTCACGAGGAACATTCACGGACACGCCATGCGATAAGTTCATTTTGAAAAAATCAGCCGTTCTAGCGCGAAGCGATATCGTTGATTGACTATTCGTGACGTGCAATGTGTTCATGCAGCGATCTTCTCGCTGCCGGCCCGAAAGGGGTATCGGGCGGTGCTGATTTGAAACTCAGGAGTTCCCTTGCAACATCAGGAAATCCCTACAAACATCACAGATTGACGTCAGACCATTTCAGTCGAAAAGTCCGTTATCCATCGCGTAACGGGTCAATTCAGCCACGCCCGTCATTTGCATTTTTTCCAGCAAACGCGCCTTGTGGGTGCTGACTGTCTTGTTGCTAATATTCAACTGCTTAGCGATGTCATTGACGCCCAACCCCGAAGGCCACCCCAAACTGCTCCACTTATGGCCACCCAAACTGCTCCAGGCAGGACGCTCAGATTATGGGGTTTGGGGTGGGTGCTTGGGCTGGCTTTTTAGGCTAATTTCTCCTTGCTCTCGGTTCAAGAATCAGTG
>CAIQYP010000120.1 GCA_903876045.1 uncultured beta proteobacterium
CACTGATTCTTGAACCGAGAGCAAGGAGAAATTAGCCTAAAAAGCCAGCCCAAGCACCCACCCCAAACCCCATAATCTGAGCGTCCTGCCTGGAGCAGTTTGGGTGGCCATAAGTGGAGCAGTTTGGGGTGGCCTTCGGGGCCGTGCCCGCCCGCGTCTGCCACCGAACGGCAGCACGGCGGGTCAGGCCAGATACTTAGTGGTGTAGATTGCTGGAGACCCTCTTGTTACTTTATAGGCCCATCAATGCGTGTCAGGACACGCAGAGCATGCAAGGCAATCGTTCGCAAGCAGTACCAAAATGAACCGACTGGCACAAGTCGAACGCTTTATGGTGCTTTATCCGGAACAGGACAGACTCTCCAATCTTCAAAATTGTTGGAATTGGTATGACACGCGCTCAGGCCGTGCCCAGCGAGAAGCCAATTCAATTGCCTCTGCCATCGAGCAGATCTGCCAATCAAAACCAGTGGACTCTCGGCGCATTGCCTTGATGGGCATATCGGCTGGGGCCAGTATGGCGAGCTTGCTGGCAGTTAGCCAACCGGGGCTTTTTCGGGCAGTGGTTATGCATTCTGGCGTTTGACCGGGCTTGGCGAGTTCATCAGCAACCGTCTTGGGCGCCATGCGTGGACGCAGAGTGGCTATGCCGCTCGCACCACTTGGAACTGGCTTGCATCTGCCAGCCCTTCTAGTCATTCAAGGTAGCGCGGACACTATCGTGGCAGCTAGCAACGGTGCTCAGGTCGCGCAATTGTGGGCAGATCGCGAGGGTGGTCATGCAGGACAGTCCCGGATCGTGCAACGTGGCAAACGCTGCGCAGCCATGGTTACGGACTACCGCAACCGGCTGCTGAAATGCATGCCCGTGCACCTTATCACCGAAAACCTGTTGATTGATCCCAACCCTGTTTTCATCATTCCATCCAACCGCGACCTGCTTGTGGAGGACGAATTTTTCGAGCTCAAGCCCATCTCCAAACCGCGCAGCTGGCCGGATGTGATCGCCGTGATGGTGTCGGGCTTGCACGGTTTTGAACGCCAGTGTCGCGGCTGGCTTGGGAGCGTCGCTCTTTTGGCGGCAAGCACAGGAGAGCGAAGTCAGTCAGGATGTATTAACCGACCATGCCAGTCGGACGTGCAAATGTTCGCCGGGTCATTTTTCAATTTTCCCTTCCACTTCTTTTGCACCCTTTGCATAGAACTTGGCTTCGTCTGGTGAAAGCTCATTCAGTAGTCTCAGTAGTTCCCCGGCGTGAACGCGTTCTTCGTTGGCAATTTCCGTCAGCACTTTGATGGCAAGGGGATGGTCAATTGACTCGGCTAATTGCATGTACTGCTGGGTGGCCTCGTATTCGGCGGCAATCGTGAATCGAATTGCTCTGATGAGCTCTTCGTGACTTATCTTCTTATCCTTGGCAAGCCCGGAAAAGGGCGATCCGAAAGTTGGCATGTGCAATGTCCTTGGTCATGCGTAAACGCGATATGCGGTGTGACTACGGGGCAATCTTAAAAAATACATGGGCAACGTTTCGGTGCGCCTGCACACGTAGGGCTTTCATTAGGCTACTTTTTGCCAAGACCGACGTATTTATACGGCCGCAGTTGTCGGTTATCTAGCGGCTAAGGAGTTAGTCACATTTCGACATCACTGTGCTCTAGCGAACAGAAAAATGGTCAAGCTTTGCGTATAAATCGTTCGCATGGCACATCTACATGGAGAACCAAATGCTGGAAACTATAGTCGTCATATTGCTCATACTTTGGCTTTTGGGATTGGTATCGTCTTACACCTTAGGTGGCTTCATCCATATTCTTCTGGTGATCGCCGTGATTGTGCTGCTGGTGCGCGTAATTCGAGGCCGCAGCCCTCTCTAGACCCAGGCTGATATGAATACGCTTCAGCCGGTCGCCAGCATATTCATTGTTTTTGTTGCAATGGGAGGGTCCATTTGGTGGACTTACACCTCCTGCCAAAGCACATGAAAAAATTATCGAACCCGATCGCCGACAGGTGGGGAGGCAGGATTAGGTCAACTTTTCCTAGTCAGTCCC
>CAIQYP010000121.1 GCA_903876045.1 uncultured beta proteobacterium
CCGTGGGCAACATCGCCACAACCGCTTTTTGCACGTCGTCGAATGCGGCGGTTGTTTGCCCGGCCTTTCTCGTTAGAACAACCCCTTCATTCTTGCACCAGATACGTATTGCGATATCTGTTACCGGGGAGGCAAACAGCACATCTTTAATTTCGGCAATGGTCAGGCGCTGTTGCTTCCTGAGGTACTCGAACTGAGGCAACAAGTACAGTTGGCCAGGGTGCTTCTGATACCACCGAGCAACCTGGCGAGCTGGTTCTGTGACCTGCCTTATTTTCACTAGGGCCATCTTTACGACGTCTGTCATGGAGCCCAGAATCCACTTCACCATAGGCGCGGCTCCCTTTGAAGGGAACCATCGCAGCCCGTAGGCATCCAACCCGGTGGAGGGCACTGCCTGTGTAACCTCGCAGAGCAAATCCAAGTCCAGCAGCTCGTTAATACGGTCCGGCGCGGAACAAAGTATCGCTACGGCCGAACACACGAGTATGTCCGCGGGTTCGGTCACCAGCCTGAACGCCGTTGCAATGGCGTGTAACGCTGCCGGCGACGGCAGCTTCTCCTGACGACGCTTGTCAAATTCTTCACCAACCCTTGCGCTGTCCGCCGGACGCCGCAAAGGAGAGACCCATTGCACTGGCACGGTGGTCAGTTGTTTATCGCTCAAAAACTCCGATAGCATCTCCAATTGGCCGCCAACTCGGTAGGCAACAGCTGCAGTGAACTTCTCCCGTATGAGTTTTGCCGCACGGTTCAATACGTCCGAAGTTACCGCCCAAGGTGCCGCCGGCATTTCGTTTTCTACCAGGGCCGCCTCCAACGCTCTCAGGGCGGAAAGCCGTGAGCCAACAGACTTGGTAGGTCGCATGGAGTGCTGATACCGCATGTAGGCCTTTGCGAACGACAAGAATGGCTCCGCCATTGCTTGGGTAGCACTGTCATTAACACTTGCAAAGGAGCTGAAGACCAGCCTTTGAGAGTGATTTTTACCCACGAGGTCCAGAGATTCGGTGATGTCCCACACGTTTTCTTCAAACGGAAGGTCTTGTCCAAAGACAGTTAGCTCGGTGGTACAGAACGTGCAAAACGCATCAAGATTTTGCTGGGCAGACACACCCGCACGTGGGACGAACTGAACGATATTCGACATCTATTGGCCCCCATCGCGAAACGCCTGGCATAGCTGGATGACTTCCGCTACGGCCAGGATTGTTCTGTCGTTTACGGCCGCCATTGTTGGTCCTGCCGTACCAAGTAGCCGCTCCCGTCGTTCTAGTAACTTCTCCAGAACCGCCTCATGAGGGCCATCAAGCCAAGGCTGAAAACTCTTGCAGGTGTAGCAGGCTATCGGTGCGTTGAAGCCGCAAAAGGAGTGCTGTCCACAGGACCCCATGGGGGTGCTCTTGTCAATCCTGAGGTCCACAATACGACTTGAAGCGTCTGTGCCTCTGGTAGCTCGCGACTCGTCCGCAATCAGCATTCCTTGAAATGCTTGCGCCAATGGCGCCAACTCAAATGCAATGGCCTTGTCTATTCGCGCTGCTATCTCTGGGACCGATGCCACGTATACCCCCACATTTTGGGTGTCGCTGTGGTCCAGTAGTTCGGCGATGACCAACTCGCCATGCCCTTGCTGCGCGGCTCTTGTTCCAAAAGTTCGACGGAAACGAACCGGCGTAATGTTCAAAGGCTCCCCCGTACGTTCCGACATTACTGACAGTGCTTCTAGGGACTCCGTGAGTCCTTTCCCCAGTTGCCCGCCAGTCTGGTGATACGCAAAGGGCCCTACGATGCATGTGGGCCTAATTTGAGGAAACAATGGCGCGTTTGATGGGTCGCTCAAAACACCCTTATAGCGCGCGGTTACTTTTATCGCGTACGCCCACACGAGTTCACCAATCTGAGGAACCAACTCCCGCGATTTCAATGTAGACCGAAGACCGGCATTTCTCTTCTTTGCCCGCGGTACCTGGAGGATGTAATTAACCGTTCCGTCCGCAAGGGGCACAGCAATGATGTCACGCACTTTGAGCGCGGCGTACTGTGAGGGCCGTTGACCCAGAGCCATGAACAGCCATGCAAGTAAGAAGTCCGCCTCCGCCATACCTGCCTCAGAGTAGATATTATTTAGGGCGGCTTGAATTGCCTCTAGTTCGATATTGGTAAAGGGACCCATAACCGGGTCCATCGTTGCAACCGCAACTCCTTTTGGGTTACCTTTTATACGCAGTTCCTTGAACAGCGCAATTGCGTCGCCGTCAATGCCGGGATAGCCGAGCCGATGCCATTTTTGCAAGAACACTTTCACAATGCCCAAGTAATACTCATTTGCGGCATCCAACGAGCTTCTGTAGTTGATGATGGCCGCGCTCGTTATCCGAGTCCCCGTCGCCCCCCTCGTCACCGCCATGCTCCGCACGAAATGAAGCATCCGCCCGTGTAGGTTTTGCAAATATGCCGCGGAGTGATTTTCGGCGAACCAAACCATCGTGGATTTGAGCGCGCTAAGCATCTCCCTGCTCAGAAAGCTGAATGGGGTGAAGTCCAACGATATCGTGCGAACTTCACTGCGGAACTTCCAAACATCCGCATCAGAGTCGAAGACGTCTTTGCTGCTGGCCGTCACGTGGCCGAACCGGTAACCTGAGAGCGCAAGGTCTTTCGATAGGGTTGGTGCTGTGGAAGTCATACCTTCACCGGTCCCTTCAAACCGAGCTGCAGTTCACGTGCAGCTTCCTTGGCTTTTTTACGAGTGACTCGCCGCGTGTACGTTGCTGCCGTCTTGGACTTCGGAGACCACCCCATGAGTTCATTGCGCATTTTTATCTCCTGCTCTTCAGGTACTTTTTTCTCGTCCATGAGGGCGGTGAAGGCATCGTTCCAGCTGTGCCGAAGGATGTGGGGCGTGAGGTCAGCGGGGAGGCCCGAACATGCGGCCTTTAAGTCGTCAAAGATTTTGTTGACTGCTGAGAGCGATAGGGGCATGCCAGTTCCATTTGCTACGAACAGCCAATCATGTTTCCTGGCCGCGCCTTGGCGAGCCCGGACACGCGTTATGTAGTATTGAGTTTTAGTCACCAAGTCATCGCTTACCGGGACGGCTCGAGCTCTGGTCTTAGTGTTAGGCTCACGCGACCTCGTGTCCTTAACCTCGTCTGCATGCCGTTTAATGGCCACTTCGTTTGCCTGAAAGTCGATGTTTGGTATCCGAATTCCCAGGAGCTCACCCGCCCGAAAACCCAGCGATATCAGGTACTCCACTATCAATTCATTGCGTATTTTGGTGGCGGCACCTTTCCATGGGTTTTGCAGCGACGACGGTGTAATGACGGTTCGCAACTTCGCCATTTGTTCCGCAGATAGGCCTTGCCGCTGGTCGTCTTCGTCTTTCGCAAATACTTTTGGGACGCGTTCAGTGAACGCTCCATGAATTAGCGCCCGTACGGAACTGAGCCCTGCATATTGCGGGTGCGCAGGCCCAATCCTGAGCTCGCGCTTTTTGGCCAGCCAGTCCAGGTAGTCCCTGATATACCTAACTCGCACGCCCGTCGTTTGCGCGTCCACTAACTCAGTTTCCGTTGCCACTGCGCTCTTCATTCGAACCTTTTCCAGGCTTACGACCCTTGCTGCGGACGTGACCCTCACTGCTCCTGGTTCAGCGACCATGCTGGCCACTGCCTTTCGGCAATACCCAATAATCGCCTCAACCTCGTACAGGTCGAGCAGCCTACCTTCGGAAAGTCTCGTTTCGATGTCAATGTTCAGACTGTCCAGCGCGAGCTGCAGAACCATGATGGAGGTGAGCACTTGCTTGATGGTTGCACTTGCCAACCCATTTGCCCTTGCAACGTTCGTGACAAACAAGGTTGGCTCAAAAAGCGGCTCGCCAGTAGCCCGTCTCTGCAGCACGTAGAACCGCTCTCCGCTGGAGAAGACGAGAAGGCGAACGTTATATGGGTTCATTTATTTACACTTTCAAAAGGTGCAGGTTATATAAAATACTACTCCTTTGTATAAAAAATGTAAATAACGAAAAAAGGGCCGTAGCATTGAAGCCACAGCCCTTTATTTACAAATCAAAAAAGTTCGGGTCTAAAACGGGATGTCGTCATCCATGTCATCAAAGCCGCTAGCCGGACGCGGCGCCGGTGCTTGGCGTGCTGCGACCGGAGCGGCCGAACGGGGTGCCGGTACCGGGCGGCGGGCTGGCGGTGCAGAGCCAGAACCCTCATCGCCACCATCGCTTGGGCCACCCATACCTTCACGGCCGCCGAGCAGTTGCAACTCGGTTGCAACGATATCGACCGTGTTCTTTTCCACGCCTGATTGGTCGGTGTACTTGCCGTACTTCAGGCGGCCTTCCACGTAAATAGGGCGGCCTTTGCGCACGTACTCGCCCGCGATTTCGGCCAGACGGTCATAAAAGGTGACACGGTGCCACTGGGTATCTTCAATGGTTTCGCCCGTGTTTTTGTCCTTGCGGCGGCTGCTGGTGGCCACGCTGACGTTGGCCACGGCCTGACCGGAGGGAAGGTAGCGAATTTCGGGGTCGCGGCCGCAATTGCCGACCAGAATGACTTTGTTAACGGATGCCATGGTTTTCTCCAGAATTGTCGGCAGATTATCCCGCCTTTGAAGCTGTCTATCATGGAGGGTTGTTTTCCACCCGGCCACTGCTTTGAATTTTCCACCTGACGCTCTCCACCTTGACCCAGCCGACCAGGGCAAATACCTTGGCCGCGCCTTGCAGCAGCAAAATATTAGCATCCGGGGGGCACGCACGCACAACTTGAAGAACATCGACCTGGACATCCCGCGCAACCAACTGGTGGTGATCACGGGCCTGAGCGGTTCCGGCAAGTCCAGCCTGGCCTTTGACACGCTGTATGCCGAGGGGCAGCGCCGCTACGTGGAGAGCTTGTCCACTTACGCGCGCCAGTTCCTGCAAGTCATGGATAAGCCGGACGTGGACATGATCGAAGGTCTGTCGCCCGCCATCTCCATAGAGCAAAAGGCCACCAGCCACAACCCGCGCTCCACCGTCGGCACGGTGACTGAAATTCATGATTACCTGCGCTTGCTTTTTGCGCGCGCCGGCACGCCGTACTGCCCCGAACACCAACTGCCGTTGCAAAGCCAGACCGTAAGCCAGATGGTGGACTCCGTGCTGGCATTGCCCGAAGACACCCGACTGATGATTCTTGCGCCCGTGGCACGCGAGAAAAAGGGCGAGTTTTTGGACGTGTTCGCGGAAATGCAGGCACAGGGCTACGTGCGCTTTCGCGTCAATGGCGTGGTGTTTGAATATGACGACCTGCCCAAACTAAAGAAAACCGAGAAGCACGATATCGACGTGGTAATCGACCGCGTCAAGGTGAGACCTGAAGCACGCCTTACCCCGACAACTGCGGCGCCAGGCCAGACCGGCGCGCCAACGGCGCCTATCGACGCCCTGGCAGCCGCCTTCAGCCCTGCAGCCAACGCGCCTGCTCCCGGCCTGCGCCAGCGCCTGGCCGAGAGCTTTGAAGCTGCTCTGCGCCTCGCCCAGGGTCGCGCCATTGCGCTGGAAATGGATTCACCCAAGGCGGCGGAAAGCGGCAAACAGGTCGAGCACTTGTTCAACGCCAAGTTTGCCTGCCCGGTGTGCAGCTATTCCATCAGCGAGCTGGAGCCACGCCTGTTTTCCTTTAACTCACCGGTCGGCGCCTGCCCAAGTTGTGATGGCCTGGGTCAGCAGGATTTTTTCGACCCCTTGCGTGTGGTCGCATTTCCAACGCTCAGCCTGGCTAGCGGCGCCATCAAGGGCTGGGACCGGCGCAATGGCTACTACTTCTCCATGCTGGAAAGTCTGGCCAAGCACTACAAATTCGATATCGACCAGGGCTTTGACACGCTGCCGGAAGCGGTGCAGCAGGCGATTTTGCATGGCTCGGGCGAGGAAGAAATCAAGTTCCATTACGTGATCGACTCCGGTGCCTCGCAAGGCAAGAAGCTGGCCAAGAAGCACCCCTTCGAGGGCATCATCCCCAACATGCAGCGGCGCTACCGCGAGACCGACTCGGCCATGGTGCGCGAAGATTTGGCCCGCCTGCGCAGCACCCAGCATTGTCCGGAGTGCGACGGCAGCCGCCTGCGCATCGAGGCGCGCAACGTCAAGATCGGCGAAGGCGCTCAGGCGCGCGCCATTTATGAGATCAGCCGCATCACCCTGCGCGAAAGCTTTGCCTACTTCAACACCTTGACCATGCACGGCTCGCGTGGCGAGATTGCCTCCAAGGTGATTCGTGAGGTGGGCCTGCGCCTGAAGTTCCTCAACGACGTGGGCCTGAACTACCTCAGCCTGGACCGTAGCGCTGAGACGCTGAGCGGTGGCGAATCGCAGCGTATCCGTCTGGCCTCGCAAATCGGCTCGGGCCTGACCGGCGTGATGTATGTGCTCGATGAGCCCAGTATCGGCCTGCATCAACGTGACAACGACCGCCTGATTGAGACGCTCAAGCACCTACGCGATATTGGCAACAGTGTGCTGGTGGTGGAGCACGACGAAGACATGATGCGTGCCGCCGACCATGTGATCGACATGGGGCCGGGCGCTGGCATACACGGCGGGCGCGTAATTGCGCAGGGCACGTTTGACGATGTGAAAGCCACGCCAGAATCACTCACCGGCCAGTACCTGGCAGGCACGCTGAAAATTGAAGTGCCCAAGCGCCGCACACCCTGGCTGCCGACGCTGCAGCCCAACGCAGCTGAAAAGAAATTCGTCGCCAAGGGCGCACCGAGCAAGGCCGCGCTGGCCTGGGCCGAGCGCCATGCTGCGCATCTGGCCACGCAGGGTGATTTGCAGGCCATCCGCATCATTGGCGCCAGCGGCAACAACCTGAAAGGCGTGAGTGCAGATTTTCCGGTCGGGTTGCTGACCTGCGTGACTGGCGTCTCCGGCTCAGGCAAGTCGACGCTGGTCAACGACACGCTGTACACCGCCGTTGCGCGCCAGCTCTACCGCGCGCACGACGAACCAGCAGCACATGAAGCCATTGAAGGCATCGAACATTTCGACAAAGTTATCAACGTGGACCAGTCGCCTATCGGGCGCACACCCCGCAGCAACCCGGCCACCTACACTGGCCTGTTCACGCCCATACGCGAGCTGATGGCCGAGGTGCCCATGGCACGCGAGCGCGGCTACAGCGGCGGACGCTTCAGCTTCAACGTGGCCGGTGGTCGCTGCGAGGCTTGCCAGGGCGACGGCATGGTCAAGGTGGAGATGCACTTTCTGCCCGACGTCTATGTGCCCTGTGATGTGTGTGTCGGCATGCGCTACAACCGTGAAACACTGGAAGTGCTCTACAAGGGCAAGAACATTGCGCAGATTTTGGAGCTGACCGTGGAGGCGGCCTATGACTTCTTCCAGGCCGTGCCGACCATCGCGCGCAAGCTGCAAACCCTGCTCGATGTGGGCCTCTCTTACATCAAACTTGGTCAGGCGGCCACCACGCTATCGGGCGGCGAAGCACAGCGCGTAAAGCTCGCTTTGGAACTGAGTAAGCGCGACACCGGGCGCACGCTTTACATCCTGGACGAACCTACCACGGGCCTGCACTTTGCCGATATCGCACTGCTGCTAAGGGTGCTGCACCAACTGCGCGATGCGGGCAACACCATCGTGGTGATCGAGCACAACCTGGACGTTATCAAGACTGCTGACTGGCTGATCGACATGGGCCCCGAGGGTGGCTCAGGTGGCGGCACTGTGGTGGGCGTTGGCACGCCAGAAACCATTGCGGCTAACCCGGCCAGCTTTACCGGGCGCTATCTGGCGAAGTTGCTGGCATAGGAGAACATTCGGCCAATGTACCGATACGCGCGGTGCTGAAGGGCATGCGTGCCTGCGGCAACTCCCATCCGTAAAGAAACTGAGCGGCTGTGCCGCAGACTTTGCCTTGGCAGGCGCCCATGCCGCAGCGGGTATGTATTTTGGCGGCTGTCCAATGGCTGTGCGCTTGCATTGCGCCGTGGCTGACATCTTCGCAACGGCAGACCAAAGTATCGGGGTGAGGCAGCTTCTTCAAACTGTCGTCCAACGCAAAACAGGTCGCAGCCAATGCTGCAAAGGCGCTCCAGCGCGCCCGCTCTTTTTCATAGCTATGCGCCATCTTCAACTCGCCAATCGCAGCGAAGCCTGCGATGTTGCCTTGCGCCATGGCGCTCTCTGATCCACCGGTCCCGGTGCATTCACCCGCTGCGTAGACTGCATCGACCGTGGTGGCTTGCTGTGCATCAACCGCAATGGCGGTGATGCCGTCTGCGTGATGCAGGTTGCAACCCAGCGCCTCTGCCAATGACGTGTTGGGCACCAAGCCATAGCCACAGGCAACGCGATCGCAAGCCAGCGTGACCGTGCGCGCACCTTGCTGAAGGGTCGCGGATTCGACCATGCCGTTGCCGCTCACGGACAGCATGGTGGACGAGGCGCGATAGGCGGCATCCCGCATTTGCAGGGCCTGCACGAGTTTGGATGGCCAGCGCGGCAGTTGCATGGCAAAACGCGCCACGGCTTGCAAGCTGGCATGTTCAGCCACCATCAGCAACTCGGCTCCGGCTTTGCGCGCGGTGGCAGCTGCGGCCAGTAACAGTGGCCCCGTACCTGCAATAACGATGCGCTCGCCGCGCACCGGCATGCCGCCTTTTATCAGCGCTTGCAAACCACCGGCACCCGTCACACCGGGCAGCGTCCAGCCCGGGAAAGGCAACAGCCGTTCGCGCGCACCGGTGCACAAAATCAGCTTGCTCCATTGCATGCGGATGGCAGCGCTATCGGTTTCCACCAGCAGCCAATGGTCGGCCAACACGCCCACCACTTTGGCGGAATTCAGGATGCGGATATTGCGGTGCGCCGAGACTTCGCGCAGCAGTGCGCGTGCCACAGCGGGCGCTTCCACACCCGGCCCGGTGCGCCAGATTTGGCCGCCGGGTGCCGGGTTGTCATCCAGCACCACCACCTGCGCACCACGCGATGCCGCAGCCCTGGCCGCGCAAAGGCCTGCGGGGCCAGCGCCAACGATCAGGACATCGCAAGACTCGCTGCGCGCGGTGGTCGTCGGGTTCACACGTTCATCCGGGGTGGTCGTTGTGGACGCGGCATTCATCACGAGCACTCCACCTGCATACCCATTGCACACAAAGTCTGGCAAGCCAAGCACACGCGTCCGTTGATGCGCACCCGGCATTCCTGGCAAATGCCCATGCCGCACACCGGCGTGCGCGGCTGGCCACTGACCGAAATACGCGTGACCGGCATGCTGGCCAGAGCCATAGCCGCTGCGACGGTGGTGCCTGGCGCCACTTGAATGGCATTGCCATTGATGTGCAATGTCAGGGGCTGCGCCTGAACACTCATTGCAGACCTCCGAAACGCGCCAGAGAAAAAGGCGCGACATCCATCGGCGGCGCGGCACCGGTCATCAAAGCAACCATGATGTCGGCGGTGCCCGTCGCGGTGGTCACGCCTAGTCCCTCGTGACCAACCGCCAACCACAAATGCTCGTTATCCGGGTAGCGATCAAGAATCGGCAGACTGTCCGGTGTGGCCGGGCGGAAGCCGGTCCAACTGCGAATGGCGTTGAGGTCGGCAATGCCGGGCATATACGAAATCGCGCGTTGCAACATACGCGCGAGCATGTCATGCTCCACACTGCGGTCCCGCGTATCAAACTGGCGCGAGGAACCGATCAGCAATTGGCCTGTGGGTCGCGGCTGCAAATTGAACGCTACCGAAGGGCCCTCGCTGTGGTGCGCTGTGGTGATGTAGCTGAGTTCCACCAACTGGTGTTGTAGCGCGCCGGGGTATCGGTCCGTAATCACCAGATGGCCTTTCTTGGGCCGCATGGGCAGGCCAGGTACCAACGTCGTCGCTTGCAAGCCCGTGGCTAGCAAAAGCTGCGGCGCACTCAAGCGACTGCCATCTTCCAGCAACACGGTGTTGCCGTCGATGCGGGTCACGATGCCGCGTTGTACGCGCACCTTTTCAGGCAACAGACTTAGCAACCAGGTTGCTGCATTGGGCGCATAGACGGTGCCATCGCCCGGCACCAGTAAGCCACCCGCCAGACCGCTGCGCAAACCCGGCTCGGCGCTTGCCAGTTCGGCTGGCGTCAACAAGCTGCATTCAACGCCTTGCTGCAACAGGCGAGCTCGCTTGTCTTCAGCGCCCGCCATTTCTTGCGGGTTGTCCGCGATCCAGAGCGTGCCGCAGTGGCTGTAGGCGCAGTCGGTCGGCATGCGGGGTGCCAGGGCGCGCCAGGCTTCTACCGAATATTTGCTGAGCGCCATCTCCGCCGCGTTGTCGTCCATCACCACCAGATGACCCATGCCGGCGTGCGTGGCGCCGCCGACACCAGAGTCGATGACCAGCACCCGCTGCCCGGCGCGGGCCAGCGCATGGGCACAGGCGGCTCCGATGATGCCGGCACCGATAACGATGACGTCGGGGTCTTGCATGGTTCTGTGGGGAGCGGCTGCTAAAGAATTCGCTTGCGGGTTAAACGGCGCGAATGCCCCAGGCAAACGGATCTGCATCATCAATCAACAGCGTAGCTTCGGCGCACACGTAGGCACTGCCGCGTAGCGTGGGAATGATGCGCGCGCCCTCGCCTGCGACTTCATTCG
>CAIQYP010000122.1 GCA_903876045.1 uncultured beta proteobacterium
ACCGATTGTGGCAATGACTGCCAATGTCATGCAGTCCGACCGAGAGCGCTGTACCGCAGCCGGCATGAATGCCTTTGTCGCCAAGCCGATAGAGCCAGACCATTTGTTGAGTACCCTCGCGCAATGGATCGCACCGCGTGCGCTCGCCAAGCGGGCTTCGGCGCTACCCGCATCACAAGGCGTTGTTCAGCAGGAATCTATGAACGGGACGTTACCTGAGCGTATCGAGGGCCTGGACATGGTCAGCGGACTGCGCCGAGTCAGAGGTAAAGAGCAACGCTATCTTTCGCTTCTGCGCAGTTTTTGCGAGGCTGAGGCCGAAGCCGGAATGCGCATTCAGAGCGCGCTTCAATCTGGGCGCATTGAGGAGGCCGAAAGAATAGCCCATACCGTCAAGGGCATGGCTGGCCAGATAGGCGCAGAAAACCTCCAGGATGCGGCGCATGCCTTGGAGCAGGCACTGCGCACACGTCAAGTCGAGGGCCTGCTGGAGGGACTGCTTCCCGCTTTTTGCAGCGCAATGTCAACCCAGGTAGCGGCCATTTCCAAGGCACTAGGGCAGCTTGTCGCTGCTCAGAGCGACAGCAGCGCAAATGTCGCTACATTGACTGCACAAGCTGCGGCTTGGCAACAGCTGGTCCGGTTGTTGCAAAGTGATGATGCCAAGGCTGAGCGTCTGGTTACCGAGCAGTTAACCTTGTTGACTCCAGGGTTGCCCGACGGCATTGAAGCCCTGCGCCAAGCTGTGCGCATATACGATTTTGAGCGGGCACTTCAACTGGTCCCGCCCCAATACCAAACCACCACGCGGAGTCCGACACTATGATTTCGCCTTACCCTGAAAAGCCTGTTATTTTGGTGGTGGATGACGCGCCACAAAACCTGGCGCTGATGGACGACCTGCTGTCGGACGACTACGCCGTAAAGGTTGCGCCCAATGGCATGCGCGCACTCAAAATCGCTGGTACGGCCCCGAGGCCTGATCTGATTCTGCTGGACATCATGATGCCCGACATGGACGGCTACGAAGTTTGTAGACAGCTCAAGGACGCGGTTGATACGCGCGATATTCCGGTTATCTTCTTGACTGCCAGAGGGCAAGTTGCTGATGAGCAGCGTGGTTTTGATGTGGGAGCGGTGGACTACATCACAAAACCCATCAGCGCCCCTATCGTTTTGGCGCGGGTGCGCACGCACCTGACCTTGCGCGCGGCCTCGCTTTTTCTAGCTGATCAGAATGCCTACCTGGAGCGCGAACTGAAAAAGCGTACCGAGGAAACACGCATGGTGGAGGAGGCCACAGTTCTGGCGCTCACTTCGCTGGCTGAAACGCGTGATAACGAAACCGGCAATCACATCCTGCGTACTCAGCGCTATGTTAGAGCCCTGGCAGAGTCGCTGCGGGAGCATCCACGTTTCGCACATTACCTCTGCGACGAGACCATTGCGCTGCTCTACAAATCGGCCCCACTGCATGACATCGGCAAAGTTGGTATACCAGACCGCATTTTGCTCAAGCCAGGTCGTCTCGACGCGGACGAATTCGAAATCATGAAGACCCATGCGGCATTGGGTTACGCCGCAATCCAGCGCGCCGTGGAACGCGTGGGGCGTCGCGTACCGTTCTTTCAGATCGCCGGTGAAATCGCACTTTCTCACCAGGAAAAATGGGATGGCTCAGGCTACCCTCAGGGGCTTGTGGGCGAGTCTATTCCCATCTCGGCGCGGCTTATGGCACTCGCAGACGTATATGACGCCCTGATCAGCAAGCGCGTCTACAAAGAAGCCTTTTCGCATGCCAGCGCCTTGGAAATTATCTTGGAGGGAAAAGGCTCGCATTTTGACCCTGACCTCGTCGATGCTTTCATTTCCATCCAGACCGAATGTCTAGAGATTGCCACCCAGTACTCCGACAGTGACGAAGACATTGCCATCCTGCGCCAGCGTCTGGAAGGGGCATGAAGTCCAGGTTAATCAAATGTTTGATTGTTAGATCACATTTGGTTCATGACCTGCTTCAAAGATAAAAGCATAAATGTGAGTTCGCTCCGAAAAAACTTACCATTCGCCGAAACATGCCCAGCAATGACTGGTTTTTAGATGAAGATGCAGCACTACCGAGGATGGAATTTGCTCCGCACATTCGCACCGGGGGAAACTGTGCAATACCCCTCCCGGGCCAATATGATATGTGGGGCTGAACCCCTGAATTGAAATTTTCTTGGTTTATTAGAACGTTTCCCAATCGTTATCGTTTGATGGCGCTGGCGATTGAAGGTGTCCTCTCGCGGGAGCCGATAACGACCGGGTCTTTGTTGCCGGGGATAGAAATTTCTTTTTACTGACGCGATTCTGGTTGAGCGATGAGCTTGACTTCGGGGGCACCTTACTGGCGGGAGAGTTGACTCTCTGCGCAGGACGGTACGTCGAGGGCATCCCGACCTCCTGATCTCTGGACAACTTGAACACTGACACCAACTGCACCAGTTCTTGCGCTTGCCCCTTGAGACTGCTTGCTGCAGCAGCCATTTCCTCCACAAGCGCTGCGTTCTGTTGCGTGGCATTGTCCATATGACGAACTGCCTCACCAACCTGTGCCACTCCGGCAGACTGCTCATTGCTGGCAGCACTTATCTCACCCATAATATTGGTTACCCGTTTGATGGACTCGACCACTTCCTTCATAGTTTCACCAGCTTGATCCACTAAGGTTGTTCCTTTCTCAACTCTTTCTACACTGGCATTGATAAGGCTCTTGATTTCCTTCGCAGCTTGCGCGGAACGCCCCGCCAGAGAACGAACCTCGGACGCCACTACAGCGAACCCTCGGCCTTGTTCGCCAGCGCGTGCCGCCTCGACTGCTGCATTCAAAGCAAGAATATTGGTCTGGAATGCGATCCCGTCGATCACACTGATGATGTCCGATATCTTTCGTGAAGAATCATTAATTTCTTTCATCGTTTCGACAACTTCCGCGACCACTCCGCCTCCTTTGACAGCAACAGTAGAAGCATTCATCGCCAGCTGATTTGCTGTTTTGGCTGAGTCGGCATTTTGTTTAACGGTCGATCCGAGTTCCTCCATGGAGGCTGAGGTTTCCTCCAAGGCACTGGCTTGTTGTTCAGTCCGTGTAGACAAATCATTGTTGCCCTGAGCAATTTCAGAACTGGCCGTTGCTACACCTTCAGAGCCCTGGCGCACGCTTGAGACCAATTTTGCAAGGCTCTCTTGCATTGCGACCAGCGATTTCAAAAGCGCTCCGACCTCGTCCGTGGATGTGACTTCGATGTGATTCGATAAATCACCAGCAGCAATTTTTTCCGCTGTCCTGGCAGCCATTACCAAAGGATGAACGATTCCTTTTGCCATCTTCAACGCAAGAAAGATTCCAACAATGATGCCGATAACGAGAACGCTCCAATTTAGCGTAACGGCGCGAGTCAAAGCTGCCTGCAATTGACCACTATCGGCAATCTGCAATGACACAAGTTTTCCAGCAAGTGCATCAACTGCCTTCTGGTGTTCTTCTGGTGTTGCGGTATAAGAAGACGTTGCTGCGGACAATGCTGCCATTTCTTCCGAGTCCTGTGTGAGTGAACTCAGCTTCTTCACTGGCTCAATCTCCAGTGTTGGAACAGTTGCTTTTGTTGCGACGGCAAGTTTGACTTGCGTCGCCCAATCAGACGCAAGGGAAAGTCGAAAAGCTCTCTGGTCCAATTCAGTATTGAAGTGTTGTATTCGAGCAAGTTGCAGTTGGCCCACACCTGCAACAATGGCGAGCAACATTAATATCACGCCAAAACCAACAAGAAGTCGGTTACGTATAGAAAGATTCATAGGTTTCCTTTGTTTCAAATCTACCAACAACTTTCAAATCCGATTCAATTTCTTGGGACGGAATGCAAGTATCCACTCCGCCCACCTTGTGTTGCCAAAAGCCACATCCGCGGGGACCAGCATTTCTCAAGTCGATTTCTCCGATAGGTACTTCATGAATCCATCAAGCGGAACAGGTCGAGAGTAAAAGTACCCTTGTGCAAACTCGATTCCCAGTTCTTTAAGTTGTCGCTCTTGCTTTTCATTTTCGACACCCTCAGCCACGACCATCGCACCTACGGCTCGGGCTAAGGATACCATTTGGGGAATCAAATTGGAACGCAGTGAGTTATCTTCCATATCAAATACGAATGACTTATCTATCTTCAGTACGTCGGGTTGAACTTCGCCTAGCAACTTGAGATTTGAATATCCCGTCCCAAAATCGTCAATCGACACATGGTATCCAAGGTCTCTCAATTGAGTCGCTTCTTTTGCGACCGAGTTAGACATGCTGTACTCAGTGATTTCTATGTCCAATATCAGATTGGGATATTTGGACTTGTCTAGACAATCGTTGAAGTGTAGATTGATTTGATCCGCCTTGATGTTTTCGGGAAAAAAGTTCAGCGCGAGTCGGAAGTCCGTGGACTGGGGAATAAGCGGCAATAGTTCGAACAAGGCCTTCTTACTGACAGCGGCATCCAATTCCCATGTGAGACCACGCGATATGACAGCGGGAATAAATTTTTCAGGGAATTGAATCTGATCTCCGTCCCGAATCCGGGCAAGCACTTCACATCCAACAACTCTTGCAGAGGCGAGTTCGATGATAGGCTGGTACATGCAAACTATGTACTTCGGGTCCAGCAATCGGTGAATCCTCGACTTTAGTTTGAGAATTTTGCGGCACCTATTTTCTGTAGCAGTCGCACTAAACAGTGCAGTGAGCGCAGCAAATGCGGCAATAACCAAGACCAATCCTTGTTGCGCAGCAATGATGGCAGCCCAGGGTCGGACAGTTTGTAAAGTAATGGCTGAGTTACCGCTTAGAGAAGTAACGACAAGACCATGTCTGCTCCATATCACACCGAGCCCCCCTGACATGGATCCAACAGCCGACTTTAAAAAAGTGAGTTGCTGGCTAGTCGTCTGCTCTGCTAAGTAGGCAACATAAATTGAATCCTTCGAACGGTACCATGCCACATTAATTTGGCTGTTAATACTGTCAAGGACATTGGGTTCAACAACCAAGTCGATGAATCGCCGTTGTATGGTGGTAGCCTTTACGCGACTATCAGTCGCCAAAATGGGAACTTGAAACTTGACCAAATCTCCATTCTTTTGAATCATGCCTTCGGCATTCAGTGCCAACGTTGGAGATATGGCCCCCTGGCTAGTTGTGCAGTAAAGCTCATTTCTTTGGTTAATCAAACCGACTTCCTTCAGGAAGCGATATTCAAAGAGGATGCCCCGAAGGCGTTTGAGCGTCTGTTGGTCGCATAACAATGGACCCTCAAAGCTCAGTCGGGTAAGGAGTTGGTCCGATTGCTCTCGGATCTCAGTTAGTGTTTGAAATGCGTCTTGATGGGCTACTTCAATTGTTTGACTCGTCTGGCGCACTACGACCAGCGTTCCAATGAAAAGCAGCGCGACCAACACGCCGGAGCCGACCGTCAGCGCCATCAATCTCGCGTTGCGACCAAACCATAAGAACCAGCTGTCCATGTTGCCCAACGTGTTTGTGCTCGGAACTCAAAATACCGAAAACTAGCCGCATCGTCGGCTTCTTATGTGGTCAAACCAACCGCTACCTTCTGGGGAAAAGTTGAATTGCAAGCCTCTTAGCACCACCGCAAACTGGATACTGGAGGAGACAATGTAGAAGTTCAATCTATCAGATTTTTGTGACAAAAATATTTCAAAGCTGGTCAAAACACAGCCTTTGAGCATGGCATCAGTTCATTCCAGCGCACTAGGTGGGTGAAGTAGTTGGCATAGCAGTGAATATAATCAAGGACATCAATGAGTCTTCTCGAAAGATTGCAGACATCATTAGCGAGATTGATGGCATCGCATTCCAGACCAACATTCTGGCACTGAACGCCGCCGTGGAAGCTGCGCGAGTTGGAGATCAGGGCCGTGAATTCGCGGTAGTAGCCAGTGAGGTCCGTTCATTGGCAGGACGAAGTAATAGGAGCGAATCCCAAGGCTGCACGGATACCAGTATTGAGCTTAGTTGCTAAAGCTACACGACCGAAGCCCCCTGCCCATGAAGCGTGGGAATCGTTTTATTTTGAAGGCAATATCGTTCTATCAATCATGGAAAACGCACGTCAAGGAAATGCTCAACTGGCGGCGCTTGCCGGCGCACTTAGCGATTTGCGGGATACATGGCTATTGCTTGGAATGATTTTGCAAGATCAATTGTTTGAGGCGCCCTCCGTTGAAAGAGATGCGGCGCTGTCCGAAGTGGTACAGCAGCTCGAACGAATTAAAAATTCAGCTCGTGGCAAATCGAATTAAGAAAGGCAAGAGAAGTCTAGATGCACCGTAAGGTCACCAACGTGTTGTTTGTTTCAACTGAAAACGCCTGCCGTAGCCTATTGGCAGAAGCCAGTCTCAATCATCTCTCAAAAGGAAAATTGCGGGCGTTTTCTTGCGGTGTGCCTTCGAAAACTGCAGTAAAGCCTCCAAGTTGGACGACACTGGCGCTTACTACCGCCTCTATCCCCGACACTGGATTGACCTGCAAATCCTGGGCGGAACTTTCGAAACCTGGTTCCGTCCGAATGGACTTCGTCATCGGCTTGGACGCAGCTACCTACGCGAGCCATCCAGCATGGCCCGGTCAAGCTATTACGGCGCTGTGGGATTACCCTGCGGTAGGTAGCAAGAATAAAAAGAATTTGGATCCTGGAATTGAGGCAGTTCAAACGCTTTTGTCATTGCACGGTCGCATCGAGTTTCTTGTCACCTTACACGCTAAGGGGAGGCGTCACTCAGATCTGGAGCATGACATACGCGATTTGACCCACGTCTGATGCGGCGGTTTGAGTCTTATAGGTTATGTACATGTGATCGAGGGATTTCACTCGCCACTGACAACTGGACGTCCGACTTCGCCAAACGCGTCAGTGTTTCAAGTTGGGCTTCAAGGTCGTTCAGCTCTACTGTGAGACTAAGCACGATGTCATCATCAGGGCCATACTTCGCGGCCAACTTTGACCGCAAGTGCTTGAATTTATCTATTCGCTTTCCAATGACCGTTTTCATCGTACATTCGTAATAGCTCTGTGACTACCGTACTTGACGGCTTCGGCAATCAGATGCTGATGCCGTCTAAGCGTTCCTGAGTTTGCATCGGGTCAAACTCACGGGGATCGAATTTCCCACCACAGTGATCCATCATGGACTGGTGTTCCGGGTGATGTGGGTCACGGATGGCTTCCAGGAATTCTTCATAGCCTGGTACACCGCCAATGTCCTCTGGTGGGCAGGCGTTTGCACCGGTGATGCACATTGCCGTTTCCAGTGGCACACCCAAATCCACGATGCGCTCCAGTTTGACCTTATGGGCCCAGAAGTCGCCATAGTCATAGACCCAGGTGAATGAAGCTGAACCTGCCAGGGCCTTCACCAGGGATACGCGGGACTCATCCTCCACGCCGGATTCCAGTTCCTCGTCCGCATCACCATAAATCGCGTCAACGAAGTTGAATTCATGCAGGTGCCCACCCTGCCAGCCCATCACCGCTAACAGGATGTGATGCAGCCTTGAGAGCTTGATGGTGCTGGGAACGGCGATGCGCCGCCACACGGCAGGCTTTACGCCTTTGAGTTCTACCCGGAGTTGGTAGGACTTCGTGGACCGGGAGCGGGACTTTGCAGGGAGTTTAAAAAGCTGTGCAGTCATGCGATTGATTTTCGCATTCGCGGCACGCTACCGGCAACGCCGGGATTGCCCTCAGGCGGCCAACTGCATGGGCTCTACCACACCGCGCCCAAGGTGCTTGGCCACCGCCCAGGGCAGTAGCTCATCGATCCGGTTGATGGGGTGCTCAGCAATGCGTTCGAGCACATAGCGCAAGTAGGCTTGCGGGTTGATGCCGTTCAACTTGGCCGTGCCAATCAGCGAGTAAATCACTGCGGCCGTGTGGCCACCGCCATCAGACCCAAAGTGCAAATAGTTCTTGCGTCCGAGGGCGCAGCCTCTGAGGGATCGCTCCGCGATGTTGTTGTCCGCTTCGATACGGCCATCATCAAGGAAACGCATCAACGCCCGCCAGTTGCTCAGGCTGTAGCCGATTGCTTGCGCCATGGGTGACTTGGCCGAGATTTGACCGAGTGCTGCCTGCAGCCATTCGTGCATTTCCTCCAGCACCGGACGCGTTCGCAGTTGCCTTTGACTTCGTCGCAGCTCCGCGCTCAGCCCTCGAATGTCAGACTCCACCGCATAGATTCTGGCAATGCGTTGCAATGCCTGGTGCGCCAAGGTGCCGGGTAAAAGCTCCTGTTGTTTATGGACTTCGAAGTATTTCCGCCTCGCGTGCGCCCAGCATGCAGCTTCAATCACGCTGCCATCGTTAAAGAGCGAGTTGTACCCGGCGAAGTGTTGTGCATAACATTTCGGCGGTTATGTTGCGGCCAAATTTATGTTGCGGTGGCGACCGATTGCCTTGGAAACTAGAGATATCTGCCGATTCTTGACATGACATAAATTTCGGCGCCTTCTGACGTTCCAACCAACGTTCGGAGGTCTACCATGTCAAAAAAATCTACCCAAGCGAGGGCTGTGGGTAATCGAAATCGCGAAGCACCGTTCCTGCCTGAACGGGAACGATATTTGCGCCACTGTGCTGATTCCGGAGCCACCCCAGGATCACTGACGATAAAACGCAATGAGCTAATCTGGATTGCTCGATTTCTTCCCGCAACGGCGCCGCAAGGCATCGACATTGGTCAACTGCATGAACTCGTGCGGCAACGACAATCGGTTCATAACGGCGCCACAATGGGTGCCCGAATGATCATAAATGCCAGACCGTGGCTGCGGTTCCTTGGATGGTGGCAAGAACCAACAAAGGAACACCAATTCCAGTGCCACCTTGACGGCTATATCAAATGGATGCGCGACGAACGAGGGTTCAGTCGATCCACGGTCGACCAGTGGCAAGGACGGATTGAGAAGTTTTTGCAGTGGTGCGCTGAAACTGATCGGGATTTGAAGGGTTTGCTCCCAGTCGATATCGACGAGTACTTCATTCAAAATGCGGCGCGTTGGGGGCGGATATCGATGAAGACGATAACCGGCGCGCTCCGCATTTTTTTGCGTTACGCGGCAGACCATGGACTATGCGACCCTCGACTTGCCACAGCGCTGCGCACACCCCGCGTGTACGCTCAGGAATCCTTACCCTCTGCGCCAGGATGGACAGATGTTCAACGGCTTCTTGCCACGACGGACACCGACAAACCGGCAGACATCAGGAATCGCGCAATACTGATGCTGCTGTCGATTTACGGCATGCGTCGAGGCGAGGTTGCCGCTTTGAGACTCGACCAAGTGGACTGGGCTGGACGCAAGTTGCATGTATTTCGACTGAAGCGTCGGCAGCCGCAGGTATATCCGCTGCTGCCCTCGGTAGCCGAAGCATTGGCTCGCTATATCGACACCGTGCGCCCACAAACTTCTACTCAAGAGATATTCCTCAGGCTGAATGCACCGCATAGCGAGTTGACTCCGTCGGCGCTCTTCAACTTCGTAAATGGCAAGTTCAAAGCCCTTGGAATCGAGACAAAGCATCGTGGACCTCATGCATTACGTCATGCGTGTGCCGCGAGACTGGTCGCACAAGGATTGAGTTTCAAGGAGATCGGTGACCACCTTGGCCACAGAAGCGCATCGGCGACGATGACCTATGCCAAGGTCGACATGTGTGCGCTGCGCCAAGTCGGAGACTTCGACCTGGGAGACCTGCCATGAAGCTCACGAATGTGGTGACAGCATATGTGGCAACTCAACGGTCATTGGGCATGCGATTTACCGCTGCTGACCGTCTTCTGCGACAGTTTGTCAAAGAGATGAAGAGTGTACGCATCTCAGATGTCCGACCTGAAGCGGTTGAGACGTTTCTGCAAGGAAAAGGAACACTCACGACCACTTGGCGGCTCAAGTACAACGTGCTGTCGGGCTTGTATCGGTTCGCCATTAGCCGGGGATACTGCGAAACATGTCCGCTTCCAACAAGTGTGCCAAAGCTGCCGCCGCCTCAAACACCCTACGTCTACTCGACGGAAGAAATCGGCCGGTTGATCGACGCCACCCCCTCCTTGTACAACTACCGCAGCCGCCAGCAGGCAGATATGTTTCGCACTCTGATTCTGCTTTTGTATGGCAGCGGCTTGCGCATCGGCGAAGTGCTCCGGCTGACCATGCCCGACGTGGATTTGATCAACCAGATCATCATCGTGCGCGATACAAAGTTCTTCAAGACCCGCCAGGTACCAATCGGCCCGCGGCTGTCGGCCGAACTGGCTGCGCATATGGAGCGTCGCCGACGCTTGCCAATGCCAGCGGGAGAACGGTCGCGCCTGTTCACGTCATACAAGGGTCAAGGATGGTCCTATTCGCAGGTCATCACCCTGTTTCAGCGCCTACGCCTTGCCGCTCAGATCAAATGCCCCGAAGGGGAGTTGCATCCACCACGTTTGCATGATCTGCGGCATACCGCAGCTGTGCATCGTGTTATCTCCTGGTATCGTGATGGCAAGGATGTGCAATGCCTGCTTCCTCAACTGGCGACCTACCTTGGTCATGTAGACATCAAGTCGACCCAGAGATATCTGCGCATGACCCCGGAATTGCTCGAAGAAGCGAGCCGTCGCTTCGCGCAATACGCGCAGTGCGGAGATGATCATGAATGACCGCAACCTGCTTGGTCCGTGGATCCGCCGCTTCCTGCTTGAGCATATGGTGGCGGAGCGCAACTTCTCGCTTAACACCCAGGCCAGTTACCGTGACACGTTGACTTTGCTGTTGCCGTTCGCGGCCAAGATAGGGGGCTTCGAAATCGATCGAATGGCAGTTGAGGATATCTCGCCAGCCATCGTGCGCAAGTTCCTGGACCATGTCGAACAAGTTCGGCATTGCAGTGGCGCCACGCGCAACCTTCGGCTCAGCGCAATCCATTCATTAGCACGCTTCATCGGAACGCATTCGCCAGTTCATCTGTCCTGGTGTGGCGAAGTAAGGTCAATCCCTTTCAAAAAGACCGCCATGACCCTAGTGGGCTATCTCGAAAAGCCGGAGATGGACGCAATACTGGCTGCACCAAACCGTCGTACAGCATTGGGCGCTCGGGACTATGCCTTACTCCTGTTTTTGTACAACAGCGGAGCACGGGCCGACGAGGCTGCGAATCTGACAGTCGGGCGTTTGCAGTTGGGCGATCCGGCATCGGTTCGCATAATTGGCAAGGGAAACAAGGCACGGATTTGCCCCTTATGGCCAACGACAGCCGCAATTCTCAACCGGCTCGTCGCGGGGCGCAATGCTGATGACGTCGTATTCCTTGGGCGAACCAACCAACCGATGACACGATTCGGTGTCCATCGAATCGTCACTCAATATGGCGAGGTTGCTGCCAAGTCACTCGCTACGATGAAGGAGAAGCGCATCAGTCCACACTCGGTGAGGCACACGACCGCGGTTCACCTACTGCGTGCCGGCGTCGACATAAACACGATCCGAGCCTGGCTGGGACACGTCTCCCTTGATACAACGAACATTTACGCCGAAGTTGATCTCGAGATGAAAGCAAAAGCGCTTGCCAGCGTCGATATCACGGGCCTGCCTGGACCGTCGCGCCGTTCGAACGCGCTTCCTTCGTTGATGGCGTTTCTGAAGAAACTGTAGTTTGAAGGTGAGGAATTATGTGCGGAGTCGAGACAGTTCCCCCATCGCGAAATCCTGCCTCGATTCTGCCACCGCAACATAAATTTGGCCGCAACATAACCGGCGTACGCATCTACCTGCAGCACACCGCGAAACCCCTTGAGGTGCTGCCTGGGGTGTTCGCCTCGACGGTCTTCTGAGTATTGGAACCATACAGCTGGATGCGCTTCGTCACCACACGCCCGGTCATCCCGCACATACGTCCAGAGCCGGCCCAGGTGAGCCCGCCCTTTGCCTGCGCCAAGTGCCCGTGTCGGGGTGTCATCGCTGTGGACCTTGTAGCCTTTCAGCACATAACGCCCTAGAGCCTGAGCCAGGGGCGTGATCAGTGCCGCACCGTTGCCCACCCAACCACACAGGGTGGAAGGCGACAGGATCACGTCTTCGCGCGCACTAATCTGGCTTTGCCGGTACAGGGGGCAGTGGTCGGCGTATTTGCTGACCATCACATGGGCAATCAAACCGGCACCTGCCATGCAACGATCAATCGGACGGGCTGGTGCTGCCGCCTGGGTCACCGTGTGGCATTGGGTGCAGGCAAACTTCGGGCGGATGTGGCGAATGATTTTGAAGCTGCCGGGTTCATAGTCCAGCACCTCAGAGACGTCCTGTCCAATTTGCTGCAGGCCCGTTCCACATGCACCGCATTTGCAATCAGCGGCGCATGCGCTGTGGACCACGTCTTCGCGTGGAAGATGCTCAGGCAATCCAGGCTGTGCTGGCTTTGCGGATTTCGTACGGCGCTTCTTGCGCTCACCATCAAGGTCAGCAACATTGCTGCCAGTCGCATCACCCTTTGTGTCTTCACTCAGGGCGATAACCGGAACCACTGGTGCGAGGGCTGCGCTCAACAGTTCGAGTTGGGATTGGGCTGCATCCATTTTCTCGCTGGAGCGCCCGTAGCGCATGCGCCTGAGGTGGGTGAGTTCCACTTTCATCTTCTCATTGGCCAGACGCAAAGCCCGTATTTCCAGATCACGCTGCGTGAGATCCTGCTTGAGGCTCTCGATGGTTTGCAGCTGCGTGTCTGAACTCATGGGACACTACTTTGCCAGTGAAATACTCAACGCAACAGAGGACTTTCACTGTCAACCAAGTACCCCATTTTTGCAGTAAATAACGCCTACATTGCAAGCGTCGGTTGGGTCGTGCGAACCGGCATTCGCCAGTCAATTCCCTCAATCAACATTGACAGCTGAGCCGGCGTCAGAACCACCGAACCACTCAATGCTTGCGGCCATATGAATCGGCCTTTTTCCAGCCGCTTGGCAAACAGGCACAAGCCCTGTCCATCCCACCAGAGTAACTTCACGATGTCACCGCGCCGCCCCCGGAACACGAAGACATGGCCGCTGAATGGATCCAGCTCCAACGCGCCTTGCGCAAGGGAGGCCAGACCATCAAAGCCACGGCGCATGTCGGTCAGTCCCGCAGCCAGCCAAATCCGCGTGCCTGCTGGCAAGCCAATCATGCGCAATCCCGAAGTGCCAACAGAACGCTGCGCACATTGACCGGATCAACGCTGCCACGCAGCAGCACGCGGGCACCACCAATTTCGACCTCAATCAAACCCTCTTTGCGAGCAGCTCTTTCGGGTTCAGGTGCCGGCACCGATAAAGGCGATCCTTGAGGATCAACGGACACCGCCAGCAGCACTGGTTGATGAATCGCCCGCGGAGAACGCTTGCGATCGAGTTTGGCCTTGCGCCACTTGAATACCAAGTTGGCATTGACGCCATGCTCCAGCGCCACTGCGGCCACCGACGCGCCAGGTTGTTCGACCAGCTCAAGAATCTTGCGCTTGAAGGCAGCACTGTGCCTGCGCTTGGTGGCAATGACCGGGGATAAATTCGACTCTTGCATGGTGTGCACTCTGGCCAGTTAAGTGCACACCTCCAATGGAGTGCATCTCCTGCCCATACTGCCGCCTGCCTCAGGTCTTCGCAAGAACGGTATCCGCCGAGCTATTACGTACATTCCAACGAAGTTGGTTTTTATAATCTCACTGAGGTCGATTTTCGTATCAAAAGGTCAATTTGCATTGAAAAAAATCAATGAACCCCTATTCACGGAAATTTTGAATTTAGTCCTAAATGCCTGCCATTTGGCCTTCAATGTGCTGCAAATACTCCTGGCTAGATGTTGCGGCAATCGCGGTCAATTGCCCAAGGTAGGCCTTTACGCATTCCGCCGCAGGGAGTATTGACTGCAAATGAAACTCAATCAAATCATCAACACCTTGAGAATTGACCAATGTCGAAAAATGGTGGGCTGAGTTGTCAATTGCCGCCATACTTGCATAGAAATTTACTTGGGCAATTCTGTCAGATCCAGAGCGCATCAATTCTGTCGATTTTCGAGCGACCTCGAAAACAGGTCGTTGAAAGGTTGCAAGCAACGGAAAGACGGATTCGTTCATGGCGGCTCCCTTTTTTCATACATTTGAGAAGGACGTAAATTGCGCATTGCAGCAAAATGATTGTAGGGAATCCGATTCAAGGTTCAAGTCCCAAGTGGAAGCCCCTAAAGGTAAGTAGCCCATCTAGATAGTCGCACTGCAATTTGAAGCAATGGACTGTTTGGCTTCCAATAGGTAAACCCCGCGCTGGCTTACTTGCTGAGTACAGGAGAGGCACTTAGACAGTTCGACGATCTACAAAATAGCTACTGCCGGGCGCCTTTTTGGCCTGTTTTTTTGCTTCTACCAAGCGGCTTGATATCTCCGCAGCCAGGACAAAATCCCCTGGGGCGATTCGCACCATGCCGGCCGAGAGGCTCACCAGGCTGTGAAACACTTCGACACCTTGCCGATTATTGGTAAGCAGGCCGCCCGCTTGAATATGTTCGGGTCGTAAATGCCTTGTCACACTCTGATCAAAGTGATGCAGGGCATTCTGTGTACGACGTTCCCAGTCCTGTGAGGAAAACACCGCCACAAAGTCGTCTCCACCGACATGTCCAAGAAAGTCTTCCACTTCGTCAGTCTGTGCCTTCAATGCACTTGCCGCTAGTCGGATCACGGCATCACCGGCGCTGTAGCCGTAAACATCGTTGTAGGCCTTGAAGTTGTCAAGGTCAAAGTAGCCGACCACAAAGTGCTTACGTGCTGACAGGCAGCTCTGGATGTGCTGATCGATCGGAACATTGCCAGGCAGCATGGTGAGTGGATTGGCGTAGCGCGCTACCGTAATATGGTGTTCGGAGACTGCCCGGATCAGATCCGTCATTCGACCGGCCCCCAAGTATTTACCTTCCTCTGTGACAAAAAATCCATCAATCAAGTGTCTGTCATCAAGCTCTGCTACGGCCGCTGACATGGTCAATAGCGAGACGTTGGCGTCAAACACCAACGGGTCTGGATCCATTATCTGGCTACAAGAGCGTCTTCCTGTAAGTTCTTGGAAAAATCCTTCAGTGCCACGCCGCAGGATGTTGAGCGAGCGCAAGACGCCCACGATATGCTGCTCGTCATCCAGGACTGGCATACAGTTCAGTGAGGGATCGTCGTGAAATTTTTGGATGATCTGGTTACAGGTATAGCGCTGATGTGCTGCGGGGAATTCACGTGCCAAGGAGCGCGCATTGACAGGTTGCCCAAACAACGTGGCAGCAGGAGGATTCGCGAGGACCGGCTTGTCATTCATGGTCAACTCTAAGAATATGCTCGGGGCGGCACCTCTTGGGAGGCGAAGTAGGCTTGGATCCACGGACGTACCTTGGCGGATTCCAGCGGCCTTGAAATGAAGTAGCCCTGTCCCTCTTGACAGCCCATGGCCTGCAATGCGTCCCATGCGCTGCGGTCTTCTATGCCCTCGGCCAACACTTTCAGACCCAGCGTCCGTCCGAGTTTTACGATCATCTCGGCAATACGTGGTGATCCGGGCTGACCGAGTTGGCGCACAAAAGCCTTGTCAATTTTCATGCGATCCAGTGGCAATTGTTCCAAGTAGCTGAGTGAGGAATATCCGGTGCCGAAGTCATCAATAGCTATCGCGATGCGATGCTCGCGCAGACGGCTTAACTGCGCTTTGACGTGCTCAGAGCCCAACATCGCCACCGACTCGGTAATCTCCAGTTCGAGGCGACTGCCGTCCAAATCGGCGCGTTCGAGGGCGGACATGACCGCGTCAAAAAAACCGGGGCTCTTGAATTGCTCTACTGAAACGTTGACAGCGATACGCTCTGGCGCCATACCGTTGTCCATCAGTTGCTTCATCAGCGCGCAGGCCTGGTTCAAGGCCCACTCGCCCATCGCGACGATGAGGCCCGATTGCTCTGCCACAGGTATGAAACGGTCGGGTGATACCATCTGACCATCTTCTCTGCGCCAACGCATCAGCGCTTCAAGACCGATCAGGCGCCCCGAGCCTAGATCAATTTGGGGCTGATATTCCAAGCACAGGTGTTGGCGGTCAAAGGCAATATGCAGTTCGGCCAGCAAGACCGCACGGTTGCGTGCTTCGGACTCGATATCTGCAGTGTAAACCACGTACGATCCGCGGCGCAGGCGCTTAGCCTGCTTGAGTGCCACGGTGGCATTTTTGAGGTGGTCGGCGCCGGAGTGCAAATCTTCACCAATGGCAACAAAACTGCTGGTGGCAGTGATTTTGTGCGGACGGTTCTCCACCATCAGCGGTGTGCTGGTGGCCAGAATGATACTTTCCGGGTTGATGTGCTGGTCGGGCCCAAGCAGGCCAAAGGCATTGCCCGAGACCCGTGCCAGCATGATGTCCGGGCCAACTGAAGTCTGCAGACGTATAGCCAGGGCCTTGAGCAATTCGTCACCGTAGTGATGACCCATCAATTCGTTGATGGATGAGTAGTCATCAATGTCCACCAGGGCCATCGACCATTGGCGCACTTGCGCAGTTTGTCGGGCATCAATCTCGGCAATAAAGTGGCTGCGATTGGGCAGCTGCAATAGTTCGTCGACAAAAGCGGTGGAGCGCAATTGCTCAATCAGACTCTGGTTGTGAAGGCAGGCGCTGAGGTTGGCACAAAATACATTCAAGAGCTCGGTTTCAACTGGCCCTGGTACGTGTCCCACGTCGATGTACACAGCCATGTCCAGGCCGCTCTTCTGACCAAAGTACAGCACCAGGTCGTGACTGCCAAAGCTGCTGTTGCAGTTGTCAAAGGCTTCAATAAGCCGCTGTCGGATAGCCGGGTTGCTCAGGCTCTCCAGTGGCTCATTGATGTGTGCTGCATACCGCCCTGCCGCAGCCAGCACGCTGTAGCTGTTTGATTGGCGCTGGGTCTGGGCGCAGACGACCCCCTGGGGATGGGTGCCCAGGAGTGCTGCTAATTGGGTGATGACACCCACAGCAAAATCGCCGAGACCCTGCATCTGCATAAATGAGCCGCTGGCTCTGACGATAAGTGAAAGTCCCTGTTTATTGGCGTCTATGGCGCATAGCTGTTGGTAGGAGCGCAGCGTCGTGGTCAATAGAGTTAGCAGCTTCAGTTGACTGAGTTCGGATTTGGTTTTGTAGTCGTTGATGTCGTGCTTCAGTATTGTGTCGAGTTCCGGTGCATAGCCAGGTTGACCGGTTCTGAGTACGATGCGGGTATTACTCAAGTTGGCTATCTGGCGTATGTAGGCCACCAGATCGAGCCCGGCCGTGTCAGATTCCATCACCACGTCCAGCAGGACGATCGCCAGGTCCTTTTCAGTCAACAGCATCTCGCGGGCATGCGCGGCACTGTAAGCATGCAAAAACTCAATCGGTCTGCCAACCAAATGGCGTTGACCCACGGCAAAAACCGTTGTGTGGTGCACGTCCGGATCATCGTCGACGAGAAGCACGCGCCATACCACCCGCTTATCGGGCTGGCTGCCAGCATCGGACTCGTTCTCGAATAAAAAGTCACCGTCCTGCAAGGTTGAATCGTGGGTCATCGGTTGTTGTCCTCTAACCTTTCGCTTAAGCGATTGCCTGGGGTGCGGTCAGTGGCAGGGTGATGTCGAAACGTGTGCCTTTGCCCAACTCCGAAACCACCTGAATCTTCCCGCCCAATATTTTTGTAATGATGCGATGTGAAACTGCCAGTCCAAGCCCGGATCCTCCCCGACCCAGCCGGGTGGTAAAGAACGGGTTAAAGATCAAGGCAACATTTTCTTCTGCGATGCCGACCCCGTCGTCGCGTACGCATAGCTGCACCAGTGATTCGGCCGGCCAGTGTGTGGCATCAATATGGATGGTTCCTCCACGGCTGTCAAATGCATGTAAAAGCGCGTTGTTCACCAAGTTCATCACCACCTGACCCAGGGGCCCCGGAAAGCTTTTCAACGAGATGCCAGGCGCAATCGAGATTAGTAACTGAACGTGCTGATTTTTGAAATTCAGCCGCAGCGTATCGGTCACCTCCTTAACGGTTTGCGCCAGATCGAACGTTCGGTGGCGCTCAGATGCTTGGTCAACTGCAACTTGCTTGAAGCTCGAAATCAACTCCACTGCCCGCTGCAGCGAGCGTTGCGTTAGGTCTGCGCCTTGCGCCATATCCACTAAGAACGTATTCAGAGAAGACTTTTTAACTGCCCCGCTGCTCAAGGCGTTCGACATATTTTGCACACGGTCGCTCAGCGTACTTGCCGATAACAAAGCGTTGCCCAGGGGCGTGTTGAGCTCGTGCGCCACGCCTGCCACCAGGCTCCCCAGTGCTGCCAATTTCTCCGACTGAATCAACTCATGCTGGGTTTGCTGCAGCGATTCCATAGCCTGGCGCAGGTGTGCATTGGTTTCGTCCAACTCGAGTGTTCGCGTACTGACACGCAGTTCAAGCGTGGCATTGAGATCCTTCAGATCGCGCTCCATTTGAATGCGGTCGGTGACGTCGACAGACATGGTCAACACGCAGTCCTGCTCGCCATACAAGAACCGTTCGGATGAAAGCCAGAAGATGCGTTCGGCACCATCTTGCATGCGAAAGGTCACCTCGTGGCCGCTAATGCGGCCGTCTGCGGCAAAGCGGTCTATCCATGCCTGGCGCTGCTGCATGTCCTTCCAGAAGCCAAGGTCGATGGATGTTTTGCCGAGAACACTCTCTTTATCGTAGCCAAAGTCCCGTTCCCAGGCCGGATTGACGTTCAAATATGAGCCGCCGGCGCGGTCGGCCACACTGATAGGCAAAGGACTGGCGTTAAGTATTTGCATTACCCGCCGCTCGGCTTGCTGCATGTTGAGTTGCTGCCGGTCCAACGTCGCAATTTGCTCTCGAAGTGAGCGGTTCAGTGCCTCAATTTGAGAGGCATGATTCTGGTACGAGTTAAACACCAGTTGCATACACAAAAAACCAATTAGCCAAACGGTAGACAATGCGAGCAAGTAGCCGATCGGCCCGACGGCGGGTAGCGGCGTCCACCAGGTATTGACCGCCGCCAGGGTCAGTATCACCAACCAGCCCATAGAAGCCAACCACAACCAAAGGGCCTGACGTTTTCCCAGCAACCAACCGGCAATCAAGATCAGGACAAGGATCAACTGCAGGCCCGGATTCAGCACACCGCCGCGAATAGCTGATTGCAATGCAATCGCACCAAAGATGCCCCAGATATAGACGCTGCAAGCCATAGGCAGTCGGCGTTGACGGGATAGAAGCAGAGAAATCGGACCCACTGCTGATATAAGTATTGTTGCCACGACTCTATTCCAGTCATTGGAAAAAGCCAACATGGCGAACGAGTACATGAGGCAGCCCGCGGTGGAAATGCGCACCAGTCGATTGAAAAAAAGTGTCAGGTCTTCCGGGTTCGCGCCGACTCCGTCGTGAGGTTGGCCCAGCTGCGTTGCTAGGCCACCAATGGCTGAAAACCAGCGGCCTGAAAGGAACGACTGAGCAAAAGGCGGCATGGTGGAAATCGCTATTTCGGATCGGGGGATCAGCGGATCGGGTTCTGCATCTGTGGAATGCACGACCACATATTAGGCATAAACCGCATCTGAAGGCGATCAGTCTTCACTATTGACGTGACTATTTGATGACAAATAAATTACTTGCCGATGAATGATGAGTGTCATCAATTATGTATATTTCTGTCATGAAATCAACACCGAAAAAAATGAACATAGTCAATTAAATACTATATTCAGGTAGATTCCGTGAACATCCGTCAGCGTATCATTTTGCTGGTAGTTTTATCATTTTTTGCAATTGCATTGATAGGCGGCTTTGCGGTCTACCAAGGGCGCGGCAGCGCCAAGGAAGTGAAAACCGTCACCCAGGGCGTGGTGCCTAGCGCCTTGGCTTCGGCGGAACTGGTGGGTCAACTTAAAGACGTTCAGCTTTCGATCATGGCCATTGTCTCGGCAACAGACCTGAAACTCGCAGCTCAGGCGGAAGATCGATTGCAGGCTACACAGGCGCGCTTGCAGAAGGCATTTGATGAGCAAATGGTGCAGGCCGACAGCCAAACACAGCGCGGACTGGTCGTTCAGGCCAAGGAGAATCTGACCAGCTACTTTGCTGCCATCAAGGAGACGGTGGATTTCAAGCTCAAAAGCCAGAAGGACATGGCCGAAGCCAATTTAGCTGCAAATGTGGGTGGATATTTGCAGGAAATGGAATCCGTGATTGATACGCTTCAGATCGAGAAGCGGCGCAGCAAGGACGAAGCAATTACCGCATTGAACGAAAATCTCAGTGGCACCACGAGCACCATTTCGACGGTCACAGTGATTGCCGTATTCGTGCTTGGTGGCATGGGCATGCTGCTTTACCGCCAGATCATTCTTCCCATCGCTGAGATGGAAAGAAAAATGACGGAAATTGCCACCAGCCAGGACTTCAGCCAACGCCTGCCGGTGCATCGCATGGATGAAGTCGGTCAATCTATCACCGCCTTCAATGTGATGGTTGAAAAAATTCAGGCAAGCACAGAACTTGTGAGGCAAAAAACGGCGGACATCCACGCCATGTTGCAGTACATCCCACAAGGCATTTTGACGGTGGAAGCCAACAATCGCATCCATCCAGAGTATTCCGAGTTTCTGGAAACTATTTTAGAAACGCAAGATGTTGCCGGCCGCTCACTTATGGACGTGGTTTTTAGCGGGACCGACTGCAACGCGGATCAGCTTTCGCAAATCGAAACGGTAACCAGCGCATGTGTTGGCGAAGATGAAATGAACTTCGGATTCAACGCACACTTGTTGCCCACTGAAATCCGCAAGACGATGTTCAATGGCTCAACCAAAATACTGAATCTGAACTGGTCGCCTATTAGTGATGAAGACGGCACCACGCTGCGCATTTTGCTTTGTCTGCGCGATGTCACAGAAATGTTAGCCCTGGCCTCCGAAGCGCAGGTGCAAAAACGTGAACTCAGCATCATTGGCGAGATACTTGCCGTGCAGCAGGAAAAGTTTCATGAGTTCGCTCAGGGCGCCAGCCATTTCATCGACGAGAACCGCGCGGTGATCGAAGGCACATCACCGGCCATTTCTTTTGCAGAACGCTTGCCACTGATCACAAAGATGTTTCGCAATATGCACACCATCAAGGGCAATGCGCGCAAGTTCCGGGACGATCCGGGCTACGACGACCCGAAGTTCTGGCCCGGCGGGCGGCCCTTCCCCAAGGATCAAGTGCCCTACTGGACCCAGGCCAACAACCACGGAGGTGCCACGGCGG
>CAIQYP010000123.1 GCA_903876045.1 uncultured beta proteobacterium
CACGGCACTTGTCCTGGTCGATCAGCACAATGCCGTCGTCGTCGCGCTTGTAGATGGAGCCGCTCGGGCAGGAGGCTACGCAGGCCGGGTTGAGGCAGTGCTCGCAAAGGCGCGGCAGATACATCATGAAGGTGTTTTCAAACTGTCCGACCATGTCCTTTTGCACCTGGTCAAAGTTGGCCAGATTGGCGTCCTTGCCGCGCTTGCTGAATTCACCACCCAGAATTTCTTCCCAGTTGGGGCCCCACTCAATCTTCTGCATGCGCTTGCCGGTAATCAGGCTGCGCGGGCGGGCTGTGGGTGCTGCCTTTGTTTCTTTGGCCGACTGCAGGTGGTCGTAATCGAACGTGAAGGGCTCGTAGTAGTCGTCAATCTGCGGCATGTTGGGGTTGGAGAAGATGCGCATGAGCAACTTCCACTTGCCGCCTTGCTTGGGCTCGATGGAACCATCGGCCTTGCGGACCCAGCCCCCGTTCCACTTGTCCTGGTTTTCCCATTCTTTGGGATAGCCGATGCCGGGCTTGGTTTCGACGTTGTTGAACCAGGCGTATTCCATGCCGGGGCGGCTGGTCCAGACGTTCTTGCAGGTGACCGAACAAGTATGGCAACCAATGCACTTGTCCAGATTCAGCACCATGGCGATTTGGGCGCGTATTTTCATGATTATTTGTCTCCTCAGGCCTGGATAGTTGGGGCAGCTTCGCCATCGAGCCAGTCGATCTTGCGCATCTTGCGCACCACCACAAACTCATCGCGGTTGGTGCCAATGGTTCCGTAGTAGTTGAAGCCGTAACTGAACTGCGCGTAGCCGCCGATCATGTGGGTGGGCTTGGTCACAATGCGGGTCACCGAGTTGTGAATGCCGCCGCGCGTGCCGGTGATCTCAGCACCCGGGGTGTTGATGATTTTTTCCTGGGCGTGGTACATCAGCACCATGCCCGGATTCACGCGCTGGCTGACCACCGCACGGGCTGCAATCGCACCGTTGATGTTGAAGAGTTCGACCCAGTCGTTGTCCTCAATGCCGGCCACTTTGGCGTCGTCTTCACTCAGCCAGATCACCGGGCCACCCCGATTCAGCGTGAGCATCATCAGGTTGTCCGTGTAGGTGCTGTGAATGCCCCACTTCTGGTGCGGCGTGATGAAGTTCAAGGAAATTTCCTTGTTGCCATTGGGCTTGCGCTCCATGATGCCGCTCACAGCCTTCAGGTCCACCGGTGGGCGGTAGCTGGTCAACCCTTCGCCAAAGGCGATCATCCACGGGTGATCCAGGTAGAAATGCTGACGACCGGTCAGGGTGCGCCATGGGATCAGCTCATGCACATTGGTGTAGCCGGCGTTGTAGCTCACGGTCTCACTTTCAATGCCGCTCCACGTAGGTGACGAAATAATCTTGCGCGGCTGCGCCTGGATGTCGCGGAAGCGGATCTTCTCGTCTTCGCGGTGGATGGCCAGATGGGTGTGGTCGCGCCCAGTAATCTTGCCCAGTGCCTCCCAGGCCTTGACGGCCACATGGCCGTTGGTCTCAGGGGCCAGCTGCAACACCACTTCGCAGGCGTCGATATCGCTCTCGATCTTGGTCATGCCCTTGGTGACGCCCTCAGACTTCACCCGGCCATTCAGTTCACCGAGTTGCTGCACCTCGGTTTTGGTGTCCCAGCCAATGCCTTTGC
>CAIQYP010000124.1 GCA_903876045.1 uncultured beta proteobacterium
ACCCACCTTCGCTTTGAATTCAGGCAGGTGCAGGTTGCGTTTCTTCTTCGATTCACTCATTTGGATTTCCCGTTTCTTTCGACAGTGTCCTACTTAAATCACTGTCCCAAATTCCGGGTCCACTTCATGATGCTGCTCAGGTTGATCATTTGCGTATATTACTATCATCTACAAAATGAAAAGTCAGCATTGCAAAAGGAGCTTGAGAAAGTTCGGTCTGAGTTGCCAAGGGAGAGCAGTGAAGCAGGCCCCGGCCAAGATTAACCAAGCCTTCATCTTCGAAGGCCGCAACCTCTACGAGCCGAAGCTGGTGCGGGAGTTGGGGTTTACCTGCGCCAATCTTCGGTGATGAAATGGCGCAGCGCGGAACCAATGCGCGTCTGCAAGCCGTCTCCCGCAGCTTTGAAGTATTCAACTACTTCGTGCGACAGGCGAATTTGAGAGTCATTCAATCCGTACAAGGAGGTGCTTGCCCAGTACGTTGGCAGCAGCCTCGATTTGATCGAGCTTTGAGGCATGCCTCAGATCGAATAAACGATCAACTTGCGGCATATGCCACCCCAAGCGGCGGGCGAGTTCTGCCTTCTTGACCCCTTGGTCAGTCATCGATTGGTACACGCCCAACTTAGCGCATTCCAACGCCGACGGATGCACTGTCTTTTGTCCAGCCGCCGGCTGACTGACGACGGGTAGCGGTTTGCGGGCATCAACATAAAACGATAGGCCGGTTTCCAACGCATCGATAGCGTTCAGCAGGGCTTCATCTTCATCGGCCCCGAAGGTGATGGCTTCAGGCACGTCGGCAAACGTGACCAGAATGGTGCCGTCATCAGGGGTCAGAGTCACGGGATAATCGAACATCATTTTCTCCTTCACTTCACCAAACCAAGCTGTCGCTTGATCGCGGCTTCAAGGCCCTTACCAAGCTCGGCGGTTCCGTGCATGGGGAGGGAAGACTGCTTTCCGTTCAAAAACACCTTCAGATGCGAGCCTTTGCCGGGCTGGAAAGTCGCGCCCTGTTGCTCTAGCCATTTCTTCATCTGCTTGGAGTTCATATATAAAGGTTAACATAAATGTTGTGTTTACAAGAAAAAGAACAACATTTATGTTGCATTCTATTAAAGCCCGAGGAGCATTGTTGGAGTTAAAGGGATAACTTGTCTGGCAGGCTTGGCGCCACGGCATTGGGTTTGGAACTCTCCGGACGGTCATTGATGATGTGCTAATCGTGTCCTTTAAGGATCTATGAAAATGAAATGTCCTGTTTGCGGCGCGGCGGAACTGATCCATGACACCCGCGACCTGCCCTCCACATACAAGGGCGAGACCACCACGATTCCAGCGGTGGCATCAATGCGTTCTCACGGTACGAAAACGGCAAACCTAAGCCGCCGCTGGCTTTGGTCAAGCTGTTCAAGCTGTTGGATCGCCACCCCGACCTTCTAAACGAGGTCAAGACCGGCTGACCATCCAGAAAGCCGCCCTGAAGTCCCCCGTGATCTTCGATGGCCGCAACCTCTACGAGCCGAAGCTGGTGCGGGACACGGGGTTTGAGTATTTGGCGATTGGGAGGCAGGTGGCGGAGTAAATCCCATCACTTAAGTTCGTACCAAACACCGCGCCCACTGCCTTGCTGGTTCAAATGGCCGCGTTCGACCAAGTTGCGGAAGTGAATCTTGAGCGTATTTCGACTGACGCCAGTGAGTTTGATGGCATCACCAATCGTGATGCGTCCATGCTCACGGGCAAATTCGACGATCTGCAATGAAAGATCGGGTAAGGCGGCCAGCACTATTCTTTCGCGTTCGACCTTCTTCTCAAGTCGCCTGACCTGTTCTGCCAGTGAGCGCAGAAAGAAAACCAGCCACGGTTGCCAGTTGGGTGCATCCGAACGGATTGAGCCCTGCGTCTGCCGCAAGGCCAGGTAATAGGCTTCCTTGTTGAGCTCGATCACGCTTTCCAGCGAGCTGTAGGGCACATAGGCATAGCCCGACTGGATCAATAGCAATGTGGTCAGAACCCGGCTGAGTCGACCGTTGCCATCCTGGAATGGATGGATCTCCAGGAACACCACCACGAAGATGCCAATGATCAACAGCGGATGCAGTTGCGCCTTATCGCGTTCATCATTAACCCAGGTCACTAGTTCGACCATCAGGCCAGGCGTGTCAAACGGACTTGCCGTCTCGAACACGATGCCTATCTGCACACCGTTTTCGTCAGACGCGGCCACACTGTTTGAGTTGGTCTTGTACTGCCCCCGGTGCCGTGAGTCTTTCTCACTGTGGCGCAACAAGGTTTGGTGCAGTTGCTTGACATGGTTTTCATTGAACGGAATGTCCCGCCAAGAGCTGAATACCAAGTCCATCAACTCGGCGTAGCCAGCGACCTCCTGCTCGTCGCAGGTCTCAAAGGACTGGATCGCGAGGTTTGCGAGCAGCTTTTCTACTTCCCGATCGGTCAGCTTGCTGCCTTCGATACGCGTGGACGAGCCAATGCTTTCGATGGTGGCCACCCTGCGCAGGGCTAAAAGACGTTCGGGCGCAAGCGTTCCCAAGGCGCGCCAAGCGCCTTTGAATTCGTCAATCCGAGCGATCAGGCGCAGGATCTCAGGTGTGATGTGGAGGGAGTCAGTGCGAAACATAAAACCCATATTACACCCAATTACACCCATTAATGAGTGCTAATCACCCATCGATGGCCAGAGTGAAATGGGTGTTAATGGACAACGTTTTGACGGACGATGATACTGGTAAAACTATCCGACATGGACACAGCCACATAGTTGCTCTCGGCCATGCGCAACAACCCATTGGATTGGCGCATTGAGCAGTTGCGTATAACTGCTGCACCGAGACCATTGTCAAACTGTATCTGCTTCGGGGGAGGATTTGCACGCACGAAAAGCGCCTCCAGCGAGTGGCGTTTGCCCCAGATTGCACTAAGAAAAATCAGGGTTGCCAGCAAGCCGAAGATGCGGCGTATTGACATAGTTTTGAATAAATTTTGATCGACTGGTTCACCATTACCGGTGAATTTACTTTCTGGGTTCATTGCAAACAACTTTGTACTTCTTACCTATTGAGGTACAAATAAAGTTTGCGTCATAAACCAACGTGTCTAACTCTGGCTTGCCCTTGAACATAAAGACTATGTTGCTAACGAAGGGCTTGGATATAACCACGGTGCCTCCGTAGGTGTGCGTCGTTGTATTGGCAAACAGGTTGCTCCCATAGATAGCGGTTCCAGATGTATATGAAATCATCGGGTTTTTCAAAATGGTGGTTTGGGTGTCTGTTTTTGAACTCCGATAGGCGAAATGCGTAAATCCATTTGCCAGGGAGATTTCGGCACTCCGCAGCAATGCAAGATCTTCCGCTTGATCAACCTTGGTATCTCCATTTCCTCTAAAAGTGACCTTCCAGACATTGGTATCAAGTTGGGTTTCCGAGAAACCACCTGAGTCCGATATTCCTTGTGGTTGATACTCCGTCGCACATCCGGCTAGCAGTAATGTTGCTGCACTTACGATTAAAAGAAATTTCTTCATTTTTGTCCTCCTGTTACGGCTAACTGTGAATCGGCCCTTAGCGTTCTCCTATTTTTTGGCTCGGGGTATTTGATGGCTCAAGTGTCACTTGAGCACCAATAGATGGGTAGTGTGGTATCCCACATGTCAGTCTGCGTATTTATCGGGATCGCAATATGTAATTGAGGCTGCGCGCATCAGCCATGAACAAACTGGTAAACCTGGCCGAGGTTGACGGAGTGGCGCGAGTTTCGTCCACAATATCCCCCATAACTGCACACAAAAAAAATTTCCAATGAACATCCTGATCACCGGTGGCGCGGGCTATATCGGCTCACACACTTGCCTTGAATTGCTGAATGCGGGTTACGCGGTAACCGTGCTGGACAACTATTGCAACAGCAACCCGGAGTCTCTGAACCGGGTCGAGCGCATCACCGGCAAGACCATTGCCCGCGTGCAGGCTGACATTCGCGATGGCGTAGCCTTGACACGCACCCTGCGCGAGAGCGGTGCTGAGGCAGTGATCCACTTTGCCGGGCTGAAGGCAGTAGGCGAGTCTGTGCAGCAGCCGCTGCGCTATTACGACAACAACGTGGTGGGCACGCTGCGCCTGCTTGAGGCGATGGACGCATGTGGTGTGAAGACGCTGGTGTTCAGCAGCT
>CAIQYP010000125.1 GCA_903876045.1 uncultured beta proteobacterium
GTTAACCCACTTTTTTGCAGTTGGGTATAGGGCTTTCGCCTAAGCCAGGCCCTAGTCCGTCAGTATAAGCAGCAATTTATCCCCCCTGCTAGACAGTAGGTGTAAGCAAGTTGGGTGCCATTTGATGTGTATCAGTGACCCGCTGCCTTCCTCCTGCGATGTGTTCCCAGCAAGAAGCCCGGCGATATCGATCACGCGGTCCTAGATAGTCGGTGGTTTGCTTCAATGGCCTGCTTTAAAGTGCGTGAAATGTCGATTTGACACATGCTTGTGTCACACTGCGCTCCTTTTTATAGTGGAGAAAATGTCATGGGTTTACTCGATTCGGTTTTAGGCGCAGTTTCAAGTCAGGTGCAGGGCGGTGAGGGCTTGCAAGGGTTGATGGGCATGTTGGGCGCTAAGCCTGAACTTCTGCAAGCCGCAACCAGTTTGCTGGGCAATGACAGTGCGCACGGCGGCCTCCAAGGTCTGATTGAAAAATTCCAGCAAGGCGGCCTGGGGGATATCGTCAGTTCCTGGGTAGGCAAGGGCGAGAACCTTCCCATTACCGGTGAACAACTTAGCAGCGTGCTGGGCAGTGATGCACTGTCAGGCATGGCCAGCAAGTTAGGTGTCAACACCAATGAACTGGCCAGTCAGTTGTCCAGCGTTTTGCCTGGCGTGGTGGACAAGTTCACTCCCCATGGCGAAGTTCCAGCAGCGGGCTTGGGCAGTGGGGGCGACCTGATGGGCATGCTGGGCGGATTGCTCAAGGGCTGATCCGCTGCGCAACCATTTACCCTGGCTTTACCGGGGTGTAGCCCTTCGGTCATGCGACCGGGGGGGCTGGTTTCTACAATAGGTCCATGAAAAAAAGAGTATGGATTACGGCCCTTGTCCTGGTGGCAGTGGCCGTTGGCGGTGTCGTCTGGTGGACTCAACGTGTTGATTCCGATGCCGTTCAATATCGCACTGCAAAAATTGAACGCGGCAACCTGCAGGCCACCGTGGCCTCCAGCGGTGCCGTCAACCCGGTGGCGTTGGTCACTGTGGGAACCCAGGTCAGCGGCCAGATACGCGACCTGTTGGTGGACTTCAACGCTGAAGTCAAAGCGGGCCAGTTGCTGGCCCAGATAGACCCCGAAACTTTTGAATACCGCGTGCGCTCCGCCCAAGCCGACATGGACGCCGCACGTGCGGCAGTGGCCACGGCCAATGCCAATGTGCTGGCGGCCATGACGCAGGTGAGTCGCGCCCAAGTTGACTTGACCGAGGCCCAGCGCGACTTGGACCGCAAACAAAGCCTGGTGGAAAAGCAGTTCATCGCCCAGAGCGAGGCTGATAAAGCCCGCGCGCTGGTCAATACCAGCCAGGAGGCTTTGAAGGCTGTACAGGCTCAAGTGGGTGTGGCACAGGCCGGCGTGCGCTCGGCCCAGGCCAGCGTGGCGCAGCGAGAGGCCTCCATGGCGCAGGCGCGGATTGACCTGGCACGCACGCGCATCACCTCGCCGGTCAACGGCATCGTTATCAAACGGGCGATTGAGCGCGGCCAGACCGTGGCCGCCAGCTTGCAGGCACCCGAGCTTTTCATCATTGCGCAGAACCTGCGTGACATGCAGGTGGAGGCCGCCATTGACGAGAGCGATGTGGGGCGCCTGCGCACCGGCCAGAAGGCCAGCTTCACCGTGGACGCATTCCCGGGCCAGACCTTTGAAGGCGAGATTCGCCAGGTGCGCAAAGCTGCCAGCAACGTGGCCAATGTGGTGACCTACGTGGCCATCGTGGGCTTTGCCAATGTGGACGGCAAATTGCTGCCCGGTATGACCGCCAATGTGCGTGTGGTGACCGAAGAGCGCCAGGATGTGCTGAAGGTCCCGAACAGCGCCTTGCGTATGCGTATCGCGGGCGTGGAACCCGCTGAGCGTGCCAAGGCCGCTGCCAGCGCGGCATCGGGTGCAGCGAGCGCTGACAAGCCCGCGCACGGTGCAGGCGATGGTCTAGTCGCCGCGCATAAGCCCCGGCCTGCCGGTGATGGGCAGATGCGTGAGGCGGGGCGCACGTCCACGCGTGGACGCATCTATGTGAACGGCACTGACGGCAAGCCAAAAGCCCTGAATGTGCGCTTGGGCGTGAGCGACGGCAGCATGACCGAGTTGCTGCTGGGCCCGAATGCCCCGGCTGAACTTAAAGAAGGCGCCGAAGTCATTGCGGGCACCAAGTCAGCGACGGCTGGCGGCGCAGCCAAGGCGCCGGGTGCCGGCCCGCGGCCACCCTTCTAATCCGCCATGGCTGTTTCCGAGCGCGTGCTGATTCAGGCACACAACATTTGCAAGACCTATTGGATGGGCACGCCAGCGCAGCACCGCGCTGGCGCGGGCCAGACGGTGCATGCCCTGCGCGATGTGTCGCTGGACATTGCCGAGGGCGATTTCGTCGCCATCATGGGCGCCTCCGGCTCAGGCAAATCCACGTTGATGAACATTCTGGGGTGCCTGGATTTACCCAACTCCGGCACCTACCACCTGGCCGGTGAAGCGGTGGAGGGCATGGGACAAGACCAATTGGCTTCAGTACGCAATCGGCGCATTGGCTTTGTGTTTCAACAATTCAATTTGCTTCCGCGCACATCGGCTCTGGAAAACGTGGAATTGCCCATGGTTTACAGCGGCATCAAATCTGTTGCGCGCCGTGAACGTGCACAGCAAGCGTTGCAGCGTGTGGGCCTGGGTGAGCGCATGGACCACACGCCTGCCGAACTATCCGGCGGCCAGCAGCAGCGCGTGGCGATTGCCCGTGCCCTGGTCAACCAACCGCAACTGATCCTGGCCGATGAGCCCACCGGTGCGCTGGATTCCCAGACCAGTGAAGACATCATGCGGCTGTTGACCGAGCTGAACCAGCAGGGCATGACGGTGGTGCTGGTGACGCACGAGGCGGATATTGCGGACTGGGCGCGGCGCAAGCTGGTATTCAAAGACGGGCAACTTGTGCAAGACATTGTGAAGACCGCAGCGTGGGAGGGAACGGCGAGCGACGCCGGGCCGCCCCAAGGCGCGAGGGCCCCCTTGGGGGGCAGCGACCCGCTTAGCGGTGGAGCGTGGGGGTGAACATCTTTGCGGCGTTGCGCAGCGCCTTGCGCGCCCTGGCCGCAAATGCCTTGCGCAGCGTTCTCACCATGCTGGGCATCATCATTGGCGTGGCAGCCGTCATCACCATGATTGCGGTGGGGCAGGGGGCGACCGACCGCGTGCAGGAGCAGATGAAGGGCTTGGGCTCCAACATCATGCTGGTGATTCCCGGCGGTGTATCGCAAGCTGGCGTGCGGCTGGGGGCGCAAACGCGCCAGCGTCTGACCGAAGAAGACGCGACCGCGATTGCGCTGGAAATACCCGAGGTGCAGGTGGCTGCTCCCACCTCGCGAACCAGCGGGCAACTGGTTTATGGCAACGCCAATTGGGGCACCAGCATCATTGGTGTCAGTAACGATTACCTGGAAGCGCGCGATTGGCCTTTGGCCAGTGGGCGCCTGTTTGATGCGGCCGAACTCGCTGGCTCCGCGAAAGTGGCCTGGATTGGCGCCACCGTGGCCCGCGAGTTGTTTGGTGAGCAAGACCCGGTGGAACAAATGATCCGCGTGCGCAATATCCCGATGACGGTGATTGGCGTACTCAGTTCCAAAGGTCAAAACTCCATGGGCCAGGACCAGGACGACGCGATCATGGTGCCGCTGTCAACGCTGCGCAATCGCATTTGGGGCGGCGATGCCAGCAGCCGCCTCAAGCGCGTGGGCTCTATCTCCGTCAAGGTGCGCGACGGCCAAAACATGAAGGGCGTGGAGGAAAGCATTCAGGACTTATTGCGCCAACGCTTCAAGGTGGCACCGGGCGGTGAAGATCCGTTTCAGGTGCGCAACCTGACCGAGATGCTGCAGGCCCAAGAGGAGTCCAGCCGGGTGATGACACTGCTGTTGGCCGCAGTAGCCAGTATCAGCCTGTTGATTGGCGGCATCGGCATCATGAACATCATGCTGGTCAGCGTGACTGAGCGCACCCGCGAAATTGGTCTGCGCATGGCGGTGGGGGCGCGCGGGCGCGACATTCTGGCGCAGTTTCTGATCGAGGCGGTGACCTTGAGCTTGATTGGTGGCGCCATGGGTGTGGCACTCGGTGCCGCTGCTACCTGGGGTGTCGGCGCGTTTGCCGGTTGGCAGGTCAGCATGAGCCTGGCCTCCATCTTGCTGGCGGTGGGCTTCTCGGGTTTTGTTGGTGTGTTCTTCGGTTTTTACCCGGCACGGCGTGCCTCTAAACTACTGCCGATCCAGGCCTTGCGCTATGAGTAGGTTTGGTACAAGTTTTTGAATAATTTTGGGAGTGAATTTTGGATATTGTTTTGCTGTTGAAAGCCGCCATCATGGGCATCGTGGAGGGGCTGACCGAGTTCCTGCCCATCTCCAGCACCGGGCATTTGATTTTGACCGGTGCCCTGCTCGGCTTTGACGACGAGAAGAGCAAGGTGTTCGACATCGCCATCCAGAGCGGTGCGATTCTGGCGGTGATCATCGTCTATTGGGCCAAGATCCGTGCCACCATCGTCAACCTGCCAAACAGCAAACGGGCCCAGCGCTTTGCGGCCAATGTGTTCATCGGCTTTCTACCGGCAGGCATCATCGGCTTCACCGTTTACAAGGCCATCAAGGCCTACCTGTTTAACCCGCCCGTGGTGGCTGGTGCTTTTATCGTCGGTGGCTTCATCATCATCTGGGTAGAAAGAATGGCCAAACCGGTGGCGCACATCCATGACATCGACGACATGTCGGGGTTGGACGCACTCAAGGTCGGTCTGGTGCAGTGCCTGGGCATGATTCCCGGCACCAGCCGCAGTGGTGCCACCATCATCGGCGGCATGCTGCTGGGTCTGTCGCGCAAGGTGGCGGCCGAGTTCTCGTTCTTTCTGGCCATCCCCACGCTGGTGGGGGCAACTGTCTACAGCCTCTACAAGGAACGCGCTCTTCTAAGCATGGCCGACATGCCGTTGTTTGGCGTGGGCTTCGTGGTCTCGTTTATTGCTGCCTGGCTGTGTATTCGCTGGCTGTTGAAGTTTATTGCCACGCATGATTTTGTGGGCTTCGCCTACTACCGCATCGCCTTCGGCATCGTGGTGCTCGCGACCGCGTGGACCGGCGCCGTCAAGTGGGTGGCTTGAGCACCTAAGTCGCTGCTGCGCTTTCCAGTGCGCGGATAGCATCGGCAATGGCGGCAGCCGTTTCGATGGGCTTCTCCATAGGGAACAGGTGGCTTCCCTCCAGCATGGTGATGTTTCCTTTAACGATCCTTGTCGTCAGAGCCATGCCCACGCGGCGCATTTCTTCCGACCCGGTGCCACCGATGTAATGGGCCGGGCACTGCAGGGGCTGGCGCTTGAGCTGTCGCTCCAGGTTGTGGGGCAGACCGTTGTAGATGGCGGTCTCCACATCACGGTCAAAGGCCAGCACGCGTTTGCCATCGACTTCATCCGTGCCGTAGTTAACGTAGTCCTGCAGCACATGCGGTTCCCAATTTGCAAAGGCTTTCTTGTGGCGGAAATGGTCAAAGGCCTCATCCACGCTAGCCCAGCTGTTGCGCCGCCGCTTGCTGACCGCACCCGGTGAGAACGAGCCCACCAGCGAGGTGCGCTTGATTAGCCCCAGCGCGTTGGATTTCCAGCCGCCCAGCACCGGTGAGTCAATCAGCACCAGACCCTTGGCCAGATGCGGCAACCGCATGGCGGCCATCAGGCTCAGGTAACCGCCCAACGAATGACCCACCAGCCACACCGGTTGCCCCGCCTTCTCGGCTTCGGCTTGCGTGAATGCGCACAACTGCTGCACCAGATGCGGCCAGTTGTTGGTCACTGGATATCGCGGGTCGTGGCCAAATTTGTCTACCGCCTTGACGGTGAAGCCACGCCCGCGCAGGCTGCGGAACAGCACTTTGTACGTGCTGGCGGGAAAACTATTGGCGTGGGAAAAAACAATCACGGTGCGGGTTGCCTGCGGCCTAGATCAGACGCTCGTCAGGCGTGGTGATTTTCTTCAGCGGAAGGCTGCGTGCAGAGGCCACCATCAGCGGAACGTCGGTGACTCCGCCATTCCAAGCGGGGTGTTCGATGCTGTCAAACACTTCGCGCAGTTTCTGGCCCCAACTGCCGTGCAACATTTTGAAGTAGGGATTGTGCTCGTCAATGCAGACCACTTTGTCGGTGTGGAAGGTGTTGACCTCATACACCACCATGTCCAGCGGCAGGCCCACCGACAGGTTCGATTTGAGCGTGGAGTCCATGGAAACCAGAGCGCACTTGGCGGCTTCGTCCAGCGGAGTCGTGGGAGTGATCACCCGGTCCAGCACCGGCTTGCCGTATTTGGATTCACCGACCTGGAAGTAGGGCGTCTCGGGCGTGGCTTCAATGAAGTTGCCAGCGGAATAGACCTGGAACAGGCGCATGCCTTCGCCCTTGATCTGGCCGCCGAAGATCAGCGAGACATTGAAGTCCACCCCCGATTGGCTGAGCGAACCGGCATCGCGGTCATGCACCTTTCGGATGGTGGCGCCTAGCACCCGGGCGGCTTCAAACATGCTCTTGGCATTCCAGATGGTGACGCCTTCGTCCTCGTCGTGGTCTTTGAGTCGTTCGGTTTGCAAAATTTCGCGGATGGATTGCGAGATGCTCAGGTTGCCCGCTGACAGCAGGACCATGAAGCGGTCGTCAGTCTTTTCGTAGACGATCATTTTGCGGAAGGTGCTGATCTGGTCTAGCCCGGCGTTGGTGCGGGAGTCAGAGAGGAACACCAGGCCGGCGTTGAGTTTGATGGCGACGCAGTAGGTCATTTTTCTTGGAGTTGCGGTAAAGCCTCAAGTGTAAAGGGAGGGGTACCACAAATCGTCACCCGGCATAGCCCTTGTGCCGCGGTCCTGGCTGTTGGAAACTGATGCATCTATGGTGAACAAAACAGTTTATTCAAGTGCGACTTGTTTGGCATCGACATGACCGGACATTTCAATCAGGTCATTTAATGCACCACGGGCATAGAGTGAAATAAAGGTTTTCGCGATGACGGGATCAAAGTGAATGCCCAAGCCCCGTTCGATCTCGGCCACGGATTGTTCAACCTGCCAAGGGCCCTTGTAGGGGCGTGCGCTGAGCAGTGCATCAAACACATCGACAACGGCGACCAGTCGGGCCACATAGGGAATTGCGTCACCGCGAAGTCCGTCCGGGTAGCCGCTTCCATCCCAGTGCTCATGGTGCGACCGGGCGACGATGCGGGCGTTGGCGAGGGCAGGGCTGCGTTTCAGGATCGAGTCTCCGATTTTCGAGTGCTGCTTGATGACATCAAACTCTTCTGCAGTGAGCTTGCCCGGCTTGCGCAGAATGTCATCGGGTATCCCCACCTTGCCGATGTCGTGGAGGCGGCTGGCCTTGGCATAGGCCCGCGCTGACTGTTGCGTCTCGCCGAGTTCAATCGCCAGGCGGTAGCTGTATTCCTGGATGCGGCGGATATGCGCTCCGGTTGCGGCGTCCTTGAATTCCGCAACCTGCCCGAGCATGTCGATGGCTTCCTCGTAGGATTCCTCCAGGATATGGTGCAGACGGAAATTTTCCAGCCCGGCAGCGCACTGGTTGGCCATCACCTGGATCAGTTCCCGGTCTGCCTCGGAGATATCCTCCGCCGCTTCAAGATAGACAAAGCCAAACACGTCCTTGCCGATAGCAAGCGGGATGACCGCCGAACCATCGCGAAGTCCTTCCACGCCAGGCTGTCCGGTCACCGTCTTCGTGCACAGATCGACGATTTGCGCGCAGCGCTTGTCATTGTGCGGACCTGCCTCGAATTCGCCGGCGCCAGCACGTATACGGACGTCCTGTCCCTCGATCGTCATCACCATGCCATCTATGGTGGAGATCATCCCCGAGTGTCCCAGCCTGCAAATGCCGATCAGCTGCATCAGAACGCCACGGAAATAGTCCTCCAGCTTATCGCGGTGCAGATCGTACAGGTCGGGGGTTACGGTGAGGATGCGGCTCAGTCCCTGCCGGTTAAGGTCGATGGTCTGCAGGTCGCGATAACTCTTGAGTGAAAGTCGCATCGTCGCGTATAGTTTTTGTACCGTCAGTTCCGTCTTGTCCCGGTAGTCATCGATATCAAAGTGGTCAATCACATACCTTTCAGGTGCGAGTCCGGGTTGCCCGGTACGGATGACCAGTCGCATCAGGGAATTGGTCAACTCCTGCCGTATATGCTGGACCAGAAGAAGGCCCGCGTCGTCGGTCTCCATGACAACGTCGATCAGGGCTACCGCGATATCCGGATGTAGCACCAGCAACGTCTTAGCCTCCGCGGACGAACCCGCCTCGATGAGTTGCAGGTTGCGGCCCACATATTCGAAGTCCCGCAGGTTGATGGCCGTGATCCGCAGCACGTCAGGCTCATCGTCGACGACCAGCACCTTCCATGGCGGACGGCGGTCGCTGGCGTTGGCTGACGGATTGCCGGGGGCGTTCTTGATTATTTTCATTTTGGCTCCGGTGTCGGGGGCGTGGCGGTGATGGGCAGGCGGATGAGGAATTCGGTTCCCTTGCCCAGCGCACTCTGGCATTCGATGGTGCCGTTCATCTTTTGGGTAATCAGGTTGTAAACCAGGTACAGGCCCAGCCCGCTGCCTCCCCGCGTTCGGTGGGTTGTGTAAAACGGCTCGAATATTTTTGACAATGCCGCGGCTTCAATCCCCACCCCGTCGTCACGGAAACTGATCTCCAGTTCGTCCGCCTTCTGGCGCACCAGGACCTGGATGGTTCCCGGACGGGATGCTTCTGCAAAAGCATGCGCATGGGCGTTGACGAACAGATTGGTAAAAACCTGGGTCAGCCAGCCGGGCGTGCCATGGAACTTGATCGTTTGCGGGCACTCCTGGACCAACCGGATAGGCGTCTTCTTGAATAGTGGCTGCAGGTTGTGTATCACGTCCTGCAGCACCTGTGCGACCACAAATACCCTCACCATGTCCGATGACTGGTCTACCGCCGTGCGCTTGAAACTCTGAACCAGGGTCGCCGCACGTTGGACATTGGACAACGCCATCGCACTGGACTCCCGCAGGATTTCGAGCCGCGATCGAATTTCATCCTCGCTCACCTCATCCTGATTGAGCAGGTTGCCAAGACCGGAGATGATTTCCAGTTCCTGCGACAGTGCGCTGACCGCAATGCCGACCGGTGTATTGATCTCGTGGGCGAAACCGGCAACCATGCGCCCAAGGGATGCCATTTTTTCCGTGTTGATCACCCGCTGGCGCTCTTCGATCAACTGGGCATTGGCTTCCTCCAGTTCATGGGTCCGTTCGGCAACGCGCGACTCCAGCGTGGCATTCAGCCGCTTGAGATCGGATTGCGCGGAGACAAGCAGGTCGTTCCGGCTGGAAAGGTCGACGTACAGGTTGTGCAGTGCGCCAAGAAGCACGTCGGTGCGCGGGTCAATGGAAGATTTGTCCCGCGCATAGGCATCTGCCGGGCTGGTACCAGCCTGCACCGCTAGGATCTGTCGCCCCATGGACTGGTCGTCGCCAAGGATGTGGAAAACCAGCCAGTTGGAGAGGAAGTCGAGCAACTGCGCGGGACTGAGCTGGCCGGATTCGTTGCGTGTGGCAATCCACTGCGAAACCTGTTCGACGAAGCTGCGATGGGTACGTTTATGCCGGTTTACATAGTCCTCGGCCAGCCCGGCCTCCAGCATCACCTTTTCTTCGCTCTCGAAGTGGTATACGGTGTACCGCGCCAGTTCCTGCAGCACCTGGTCGATCTCTTCCGATTGGCCTCGATCAATCTCTTCGCCCAAGTCGTTAACCAGCCTGACCAAGTGCTGATGCTGTTCATCAACCTCAGCTATTGAGGTCTCAAATATTCCACCCCAGACGAAAGCTTGCATTGCGTCCCCCCGAATGGCTGCCTATCGTTGTTCGTTGGTCGTAGCCAAACAATATTTCACAGTGGAGTGGATTTTCGCCTTGCCTTTGCCGGCAAGGTTGATGCAAATCAATGCTTACAACTTGGCGCATCCACTGTCGCTCTGCCTTTGATCTGGCCGCGAGAAAAGCGCATGCAATCCAATTTAACCCTTGGCAACCAGCCCCTTCAGAACGTACAGCGCCTCCAAAGCCTCCCTTGGGCTCATGGCATCCGGATTCATTGCCTCGACCGCAGCCTCCACCGCAGAGGCAGACGCCACTTCGGTCACCGGCGCCGCCGCAAACAAATCCACCTGCCGCTGCGAAGCGGTGGCCTGTGCTTCCAAAGCGTCCAAGGTGTGGCGCGCCTGGTTCAGCACCGCCGCCGGCATACCCGCCAGGCGTGCCACCTGCACCCCGTAGCTCCTGCTGGCCGGTCCCGGCTCAATCGCGTGCAGGAAGACGATGTCGCGCCCGGCCTCAGCGGCGCTCACATGCACATTCATGGCGGCATGGTGGGTGGCGGGGAATTCGGTGAGCTCAAAGTAGTGCGTGGCAAACAGCGTGAAAGCCTGCGTCTTGTCATGCAACTGCGTGGCAATCGCGCTGGCCAGGGCCAGGCCGTCAAAGGTCGAGGTGCCGCGGCCTATCTCGTCCATCAACACCAGGCTATTGGGTGTTGCGGCATGCAGAATCTGCGCGCCTTCGGTCATCTCCAGCATGAAGGTGGACTGTGCGTTGGCCAGATCGTCGGCCGCGCCGATGCGGGTGTGGATGGCGTCGATTGGCCCCAGCGTGCAAGCCGTGGCCGGCACGTGGCTGCCCATGCCGGCCAGCAACACGATGAGTGCGACCTGGCGCATATAGGTGGACTTGCCGCCCATGTTGGGGCCGGTGATCATTTGCATGCGCTGCTTGGCGCCCAGGCGGGTGTCGTTGGCGATGAAGTTGCCACTCGACAACTCCGCCAGTCTGGCCTGCACCACCGGATGGCGCCCTTGTGTGATGTCGATGCAGGGTTGCTCGACAAACTGCGGCGCGCACCAGTCCAGCGTCAATGAGCGTTCGGTCAGGGCGCAGAGCGCGTCCAGCGCGGCCAGCGCCTGCGCGGTCTGCGTCAGCATGGGCACAAAGGCCTGCAATTGGTCCAGCACTTGCTCTAACAGCCATTTCTCGCGTGCCAGGGCGCGCTCCTGTGCGCTGAGGGCTTTGTCTTCAAAGGCCTTGAGTTCGGGGGTGATGAAGCGCTCAGCGTTTTTCAGCGTCTGGCGGCGGCGGTAATCCTCCGGCACGTTGGCGGCCTGGGCCGCGCTGACCTCGATGTAAAAGCCGTGCACCCGGTTGAACTGCACGCGCAGTGTGGCGATGCCGCTGCGCGCTTTTTCGCGAACCTCCAGGTTCAGCAGGAAGGCGTCACAGTTGGTCTGGATGCCGCGCAGTTCGTCCAACTCGGCATCGAAGCCGTTGGCAATCACGCCACCATCGCGCACCATAGCCGAAGGCTCAGGGGCAATGCCAGCGGCAATCAGGTTGGCGCATTCGGGTGGTGGCACCAGTGCGTTGGCCATGGCGCCCAGCATGCCGTCCAAGCCCTGCAGGTGTTGCGACAAGGATTGCGTTTTTTGCAGCGTCAGCAAGAGCGCCACCAGTTCGCGCGGGCGCACCTGACGCAAGGCCATACGGGCGGTGATGCGCTCGACATCGGCACAGCCCTTGAGTTGCTGGCGCAAGGTCTGCCACAGGTTGGTGTTGGCACCCGTATGCATCGTGTGGATGGCCTGGAGGCGCTGGCGCGCTTCGGTGCGCTCGCGCTTGGGCTCCAGCAACCAACGCTTGAGGGCACGGCTGCCCATGCCTGTCATGCAGGTGTCCAGCAACGAGAACAGGGTGGGAGAGTCTTCGCCACGCAGCGTCTGCACCAGTTCCAGATTGCGGCGCGTGGTGGCGGGCAGGTCAATCAAAGCATCGTCGCGCTGCACTTGCACGCTGCTGATGTGGGTCAGGTGGCGGCCTTGGGTGTGTTCGGCATACGCCAGCAGAGCGGCGGCGGCGGCATGAGCCAGCGGCAGGTCTTGCGCGTTCCAGCTGGTGAGGCTGGCAGCTTGCAGGGCCTCCAGCAGTTTGGTCTGGCCCAGCGCTGCGTCAAACTGAAATTCCGGGCGGGCGGTCAGGTACACGGAGGTGCCCATGCGCATGCGTTTCAGCCGGTCCTCAAAACTGCTGGTTACAGCGGCGCTATAAGCCAGTTCACTGGGCGAAACACGGCTGACCCAAGCGGCTAGTGCGTCAGGCGCGCATTCGGCCAAAAACACAATGCCCTGCGTCACCGACAACCACGCCAGGCCGCAGCGGTTGCGCGGCCCCTGGTGCACCGCCATCAGCATGGACTCGGTCTTTTCGTTCAGCAGTTCGGAGTCGGTCAGCGTGCCGGGGGTTACCACCCGCATCACCTTGCGCTCCACCGGGCCCTTGCCGCCCACTTCACCGATCTGCTCGCAAATCGCCACCGATTCGCCCTGTCGAATCAGCTTGGCCAGATAGCCTTCCATCGCATGAAAGGGCACGCCGGCCATGGGGATTGGCTGACCGGCACTTTGCCCGCGTGCGGTAAGCGTGATGTCGAGCAGGCGCGCTGCCTTTTCGGCGTCGCCATAAAACATCTCGTAGAAATCACCCATGCGGTAGAACAGCAGCGTGTCCGGAAAGTCCGCTTTGAGGGCCAGGTACTGCTGCATCATGGGGGTGTGTTTTGATGCATCTAAACCCTCATTCTGGCGATCAGAATTCATCTTGATGTTTTCTACTTTTTCCTTATCCATCAACAACTTAGCCTCATTTTAAGGTTTCATGCGCCGTCAATCGCCGCCTTCTTCCATCATTTACCTACCCCGTCACTGGGGACCCTGAGGGGACTCAATCAAACCAATTTCTGCTATGCTTCATTTTACTCCCCCTGAAAGCATAAAATTCAATGCTGACAAGGGTTTGCAAGCGTAAAAAAGTCCCCCTAAGGCTTTTTCACCATGTTCTTTCGGAGAGATTTCCATGCCGTTGAATGACACGAACCAAACGCCCACCCCCGGTGAAGAGGGCAGCGCCGCCAAGCGCGCGCCTGCATGGCGCGCCGAGCTCAACGACAACTACTGCAAGCTGAGAAAAACCGAGCTGCCGCCCATTGGCTACGGCTCGGATGGCAAGTTGAAATTTGCCGACAAGCCTGACCTCAATTCCGAAAGCTACATCTTATGGGACATCAGCCGAGACGCCCCACCTGGCTTCGGGTTGAAGGTGGCTGGCAAAAAGACCTACATCCTGAGAAGAAAGGTCATGGGCAAGTCGATGCTTTCCAAAGTCGGGAACTTCACCGATTTCGCCAAAATACAAGATGCACGAGCCAAGGCGGCGGAACTCGCATTGACGATGGTTGCCACTGGCCAAAATCCCAATGTGTTGGCTCGTGAGAAAAATGCGAGCGAGGTGACGCTTCGCGAGGTGATGCTTGCCTACCGAGAACATTGGGTCAATCGCACACAACGTCCTGCCAAGCCTGAGTCTCTGAAAGTCTATGACCGGGTCATGCGTAGGCATGCCGAATGGAAGTGGGCAGACAAGAAGGTCCGTGAAATTGATCCAGACGACATCGTCAAGAAGTTCAAGGAAACTCATGACGCAACACCCACTGCCACCGAGCAGGCCTTTCGCTGGCCAAGTCGAGCCATTAATTGGTTCATGGAGAACGAGAAGATTAGAGCGGCCGCACAGAACCGTGAACCGACGTTGAAGGGCAATCCCTTCATCACCCTTGCGATTAACAACGAATACAGAACCAAAGAGGATATCGAGGAGAAGCGCAAGGAGGAGGGTAAGCGCAACCCCATGAGACCGAGTGCTGACCTTGGCCCCTTCCTTGAAGCCTGTTGGTCGAAAAAGGAGATGAACGACAACATGACCGGTGTCCACTACATCATGCTGATGCTGCTGTGGGGTTGCCGTAAGAGCGAACACGCAGGCTTAGTGTGGGGTGAGCTTTTACAAGAGATCGGGGGCGTAGGCATCGGCCGACGTTCAACCAGTCATGTTTGCCTCAAAGACGACCCTGACTGGGGTCCTTACGTGTTCTTTTACAAAACCAAGAATGGACGCAGTCACCGCATGCCGATTGCGACAATGACCTTGGAGCTTTTGCGTCGACGCCAAAAGGTGGCAGCCGAAGAGGCTATGCGTAGAGGCTTCGAGGCCAAATCGCGCCAGTTTGTCTTTCCAGCCCGTAGCAAGTTTTCCAGAAGCGGTCATTACAGTGATGCGACCGATTTGCTTGATGATCTGCGTGAAGAGATCGGCTTGGCTAAGCTCACGCGCCACGACCTGCGCAGATCCTTCGGTGCGGTGATGACAACCTTGGGGGTGGACGACGTGATCAAAAGCCGCTTCTTGAACCATGCACACGCCAAAGTCACTGACACCTACACGCAGGCTGAATGGGCTTTGCTACGAAAGGAAATGAACCGTATCGAGCAAGGCATCTTGCTGACGGCACCCAATGTCTACAACGCATTAAAGCCTGCGGATTGGCCACCCTTAGCTGCCCCCGTGCCTCATGTGTGCCGACCACCAAAGCCAAGGACTGGGCGTCCAAGCAAAGCAGCCAAACTAGCGGCTGCAAAAGCCACGAACGGGACCTAATCGCTTATCCTTTGGGCTCAGCAAGAACAGAAGAAACGGAGACCCCATGTCGAACCCAGCAAAAAGCGTGATGGGCCAGGTGTATTACAACGGCGAGAAGATGTCCGTTGTGGACGTGCTCAACTGCCTAAATGCCCTTAACGACGGAGCCACACTGACGACCACAGAGGCAGCAATCTTTCTGCGCGTTTCTGTCACGACGATGGAACGTTGGCGCAAACAAGATGGAGTAGGGCCGGAATACATCCAACCTGGTGCAGCCGGAGCTATGGGAACTAACCAGTCTTGCTATTACCTCAAATCTTCCCTGCTTGCATGGCAGAACAAAAACACGGTGACGGGCTCACTTGCAGCGGCCATCCGTAAGGGTCAAACCTTCGCCACGATCTTCGACATAGCTGAGTCCTTGCCCTATTACTTGAATCCGAATGGTGATGTTGAATCGATGGTTGAGAACAACACACTCGGCACGGTTGTCGAGCGCGTTGGTCAAAACTGGGATGTCGTATGGTTAACAGCGACGGAGGCATGCACGAGACGATGGTCAAGCCTTGGAGCACATAAGGACCTTGCAGAGAAAGTTAAAAACGTCCTCACAGGAATTCAGAGCGGCATAGCAAACTCAGTTGAAGCGACGGAACTCGCCGAATCAATAGCAGGCTGATCTATCCGACTCTCCAAAATGGCTGCCCTGTGCGCGAGCCGTTTTATTAACGTGTTGATGATTTAGGGTCCACGAGGTAAAACCACCTCGCAGATTTCCTTTTTATACAGGCGGATTCTTGACCAAGAAATCTTCCCCAGCCTCGGGGGGGGGCGCCGCCCCCGCCGATGCCTTCGACTTGGCGGTCGAGAGTTTTGAGACCGACCGGCACCAAGCGGCAGCTTCGGCGACTGACAAAAGCAACGAGCCTCCGAATAGGCTATGCATCAAAATTAAGGCGCAGGAGCGGCAGCCCTGACCAATTCGATCTTTTCAGCTGCGGATTCGACCACGTCCCTGACGGCCATTTCCATAGCCGTCAAACTCGCAGACTTAAATCCGGCCTTTCTGTTTTTCAACGCCATGGCGAGGCAGTAAACCTGAACCCAATCCAAATCTTCATGACCGGGCAACTCAGGCAGCAGCCAAATGGGTCGTTTTGAACGCGCATCTGTGCTGCCTTCTTCGAATCCGATCAACCCATACGCAGCCATTCTGGACAAGGTGCGCGATACATTCGACAGTTCGCGGCCCATCGCGACGGCCAAATCCGACACAGTCGAAACGCCACGGCTCTGAATAAGTTGAATCATCTCGTGGTTGTCGGAAACTAGTCGCATGACAGCCATCAAATCATCGGCAACACTTGGCGGAGCTTTGCTCTCGTTCGCTTTGTCTTGCTCAGCGATTTCGAGCATGGCCTCATCCATGAACTTTTTTGTCAGAGGCCCCGCCTCGTTCCTTTTGTTTTCGGGGATGGGATTGGGGCCGCTGCCAGACAAAAAGGCCAGCACGGCGCCATCGCGGTTTTCAGTTTTTTTTGTGCTCATATCAATCTCCTTTCTGTGTGGAGGCCATTCATCTGGCCAAACCGGGTGTCTTCCCGGGTCTAAGACTCTGTTGCATCTGACGAAAATCTTTTTCCAGCATGTGGCCGGCAAGAAGCTGCTCTTCATTGGGCATATCCAGCCCCAACTCGCTCAGGGCATGCTCTAAACAATCCATGCAGCACAGCCAAAAATCATGCGGCGTTGCCGGCGGAGCTTCCAGTTGAATTCCAGGTCCGTCAACCGGCCACTCTTGCCCGCGGATGGTTTTAACTTCTTTCCAATCAGGAAAATGACGATGTGCCCGATGGCTTGGCGCTTGCGGGTTTGCTTTGATCTGATCCCTGACGTGTTTGTCGTCTGTGTTGTCTACGCCAGCGATCCTGTGTCCTCGTAGGTTTGGCGGAACCCCCGGCGCCAAAACAGCCCACGTATATCCATAGCCTTCCGGAAATTTCGCAGCATCTTCCGCATTTTTGGGCGGGGACGGGTTAATGGTCAAAACAGCCCAGCATCCTCCCGGAAGCGCATACGCTCCTGCGAGTTCTTCAAGTGCCTTTGCGCTGCTTGCATTCCACACCATTGAGTAACCGCCTTATTTTGTTATCAACCAAATGATAACCTTTTACGGGTCGTTTGTCAATGAAGAACTTCGATCTACGCCATAGAGCTACGATAGCCCAGCGTCCAACCGAAAAACAAAAAGGGACTCCGTAGAGTCCCATCCGTAAAGTTCAATTCACCAATTTCATCAACACTTTAATGAAACTGGCCGCCCTGTGCGGCCATTTTTTTTGTCTTTTTGCTTCCTAAGCAGTTACAGATGTTGCGAAATTTGCAATGCCTAATTTCTTGTTTTACCTCAAGCGCGCACAAGTGCCGTCATTTGCCGTCACTGACTATTTCGGTCTCACACAGGTAGTGGGATTGCGCAGAAACTCGAAGAATTCTGGGGCATTGGCCCTGAATTTTTTGAGAGGAAACCGTTATGGAAGAGCAAGTAAGCGGCTACACCGACACGCACGGATTTCACCGTTTAGAGGTGATTTATTGTGATCCTTTGGGCGAAATCGATGTGAATTTCACCCAACAATTAGTAGCCTCAATAGTCGAAGACAACGCGCAACTGTTAACGACACTATTCGCTCAAACCGAGCTTGTGAAGTCTTGGCAAGTTAACTTAGCCGACGATGGCCTCGGGCTGGATAGCCCATCACAATTTAACCTGCTCGAATTTGCTAAACGTAAACGCGCTATGGACTGCGCATCGAAATTAGTAGACCTCTGGCTTAGCGAGCAGAAGGTGGATGAAATCATGGAAGTTCTCCATCCAACATTCGCGGCGTTGGAGGCCTCATTTGAACGCGGCTCTGCATGTGAAGAATCAATGGAATTCATCAAGGCATGCAATGCGGGCGCATTTCGCCGCAGCGTTGCTATGGAAAGACCCGATGTCTTCACCCATCCACTCTACATGCTGAACTTTCCAGAGGCAATTCGTTTCACGATCAACGACTATTCAAACTTCAAAGGTGTAAGTAAGAAGTTCAACATTCTCGTCAATAAACGCGTTGCTCTTCGTCAGCGCGCCCTCAAGGCTGTGGCCAATGGAGACGCAAATGATCTTGGCCATACGTTAGAAGCCATGCGCTCCAATGCGATCGCAACTATGTCTAAAAAAGAAGTTCATTGTCCGGTGTTCAACACCGAAGTTGAAATTCTAATTTCTATGGCTATTGCTTGCCATCACCTTTCTTGCGTAGATACAGTCATTCAAAAATACCTTAGTTTTGATCAGTCGACCGAGAAGTTTTCAAAGCTCGAAATCATCAATGAATGCATAGATATTTTGGAGAGTCGCTGCCAATCCATGAATGAGCCTCCGCTTGAATCACTGGGAGTTATTTTGAAAAAGTATCTATGCAAAGTCATAGAGGAGATTCCGGATGGCCTGTTATTCATCCCAGAATTGCGTGACCAATACGAACGAAATACACCAATGCTTCGCGACGTTTTGTTGAATGCATGTGACACAGTTAAAGCGCGCATTGAAAGCAAAATGATTATGGCAGTTGCCAAACAGCCCAATGCGGTGGCCATTGCCATGCCATCTAAACAAGTGCGTCTTTAATCCTCGTTCTGCGCGCTCTGAAAAAAAAGAGCACGACATGGCAAGGTTGAGCAGTAAGTCTGGGTCATTCGAGCAGCTTTGAAAATTGCCACTTTTATCGTGAAGGCGTCTTGAGCGTCCTGCGATGAAAGGCCAAGTTTCACACCCTTCTTGAGCGAGCGAATTTGCGCCAAAACGCTTTCACGTACCGCCGGAGGCAGAATGCTTGGCAAGGGTGAAGCCTGACGCAGTTCCTTGGACCGTCGGGAATTGCTCAAGGCACGGCGCCAGTCACGGCGGTGCAAGATCACCGACCACTCGTCCCACAGAAATTGAGAGCGCTTGTCGGATGAACTGCGCCAGCGATCCAGTGTGGCAGCGGCCATTTGGATCAGCGCCGGATCACTCTGGATCAGACGAACCGCCTCCTTGTGCAGCATCAAGCTTTGCAGATCCTGAACGTCGTGCGCACCGTCTGCTGCACTGACAATCACAGACAGCGGCGGCGCAGAAAGCTTTGAATTTGTCCGGGCTACAGGTTGCCCGGTTTGAAGTGCGCCACTTCCCAACAGTGCAAGTTCACCGGAAACACCCAGAATGGACATCACGCGCAGGTAAGTGCCAATCGAGGGGGCGGGATCTCCGGCTTCCACGGCAGCGAGTGTGGTGCGCGAGATGCCTACTCGCTGTGCCATTGCTACGCTGGATGTTCCCTGCTGCTTGCGCAAACGTTTGAGCCTCTCGCCGAACTGCAGTAGCAACTGGCGATCCAACACAGTGGACGTATCTGAGTATGTGCTCATATGTCCATTATATTGGACAAATTAATAATAAAGTGTCCATTTTGTTGTGCATATCACCGGTAACCATTCGACTTCTGCGGTGACCTGGTTTCACCCGCGCGTGCTTCCACCGTGACATTTGCCATCAGGGGCGATGGGGACCAGAGGGGGGTCGCACGTAGGGTGTTACGCAATGCCACCATTGTCCGGCATTGCCACCACCCGTCTGGCACGCACAGCCTCTGCCAACCCCTGCAGAACAGGCACGGTGTCCGTGAATGCAAGGCAGCCGTCGGTAATACTTTGACCATACGTCAGCGCTTGGCCGGGCACTACGGCCTGTGAGCCCGCTATCAGGTGGCTTTCGAGCATGACGCCGATGATGGATTTTTGGCCTGCCCGCAGTTGCTGGGCGATGTCCTGGGCCACCGCCACCTGGTTCTCAAAACGCTTTCTGCTATTGGCGTGGCTGCAATCCACCAGGATGGCTTGCGGTACGCCTGCAGCGCCAAGCAGTGCACTGGCCTTGGCGATATGTGACGCGTCGAAGTTGGGTCCGCTCTGGCTGCCACCGCGCAGCACCAGGTGCGCGTGTTCATTGCCGGTGGTGGTGAAGACGGCCGGTGCGCCCTGCTGCGTCAGGGAGGGGAAGCAATGCGGATGGCGGGCTGAGAGGATGGCGTCCACGGCAACCTGCAAATCTCCGTCGGTGCGGTTCTTGAAGCCCACGGGCATGGACAGGCCCGAGGCTAACTCCCTGTGCACCTGGCTTTCCGTGGTGCGGGCACCGATGGCGCCCCAAGAGATAAGGTCCGCGTAATACTGCCCCAAGGTGGTGTCGAGAAACTCGGTGGCAATCGGCAGGCCGACTTGCGTGATGTCCAGCAACAGTTTTCGGGCCAGGCGCAGGCCACGGTTGATCTGAAAACTGCCGTCCAGTTCCGGGTCGTTGATCAGCCCTTTCCAGCCCACCACAGTACGCGGCTTTTCAAAGTAAACCCGCATCACGATGAGCAGGTCTTTGGACAGGTCACGGGCTATGGGCAACAGCTTGGTGGCGTATTCCAGAGCGGCATGCGTGTCATGCACAGAACAGGGGCCCACCAGAACCAGCAAGCGGTCGTCCCGGCCCATAACAATTTCAGCCACCTCGCTGCGAAAGTTTTGGACGCGGCTTGCCATGTCTTCGGGCAGGGGCAACTCATCTTCCAGAATGGCGGGCGAGATAAGAGGGCGCACGCTGCGGATGCGGGTGTCGGTGACGGTGACGGTTGACATATCAGGGGTTCGTTCGGTGTGGGTGGAAGCGGGATTCGTTTTGCATTCTGCGCGACTTTAGGGCGCGCCCAGTGCTGCCCTAAGGGCCGACTGTAATTCCGCAGCTTTTCATGTCTGCAATGGTCGTGGCCAGTTCGGCGGGCGAGTCCACGCCAAGCTTCTCATAGGCCTTGGATCGGTGCACCTCCACCATGCGTTCAGTGACGCCCAGCGTGTCCGCTGTGACTTTGTTCAGATGGCCCTCGGCCACCAACAAGGCCACTTTGGTTTGCTGCGGTGTCAGGCTGTCCCACATGGACTGCAGAAAGTCGCGGCGCTTGGCCTTCTGGTGCAGTTCTGCCTCCAGCGCCACGGCCCGGTGCAACAGGGGCAGCAGGGTGCTGCTGGTGTGAGGCTTTTCCACAAAGTCCAGCGCACCTTTATTGACGGCTTGCACCGCGCGGCTGATGGTGCCGCGGCCACTCAAGAAAATGACCGGATTGCGTTTCGCATAGTCCCGTGCAATCAACTGCTCGTGCACCACATCGCCATCCATGGGGGGCATGTCCAGGTCCAGCACAAAGACGGCACGCAGTGGTTTGGGCTCGGCTTCAATGGCTTCCAGCAGTGCGGCGCCACTGCCAAAAGCGCGCACGTCAAACTCTGCCTGGCGCAGCAGGAAGGAAAGTGCTTCAAGTACATCCTTGTCGTTGTCACAAATAAAGATGGTGGTTTGTGGATTCATGATGGGTCTTCTGTTGGATGGGTATCTTGCAGGGGCAAAGTGAAAATGAATTCGGCGCCAGCGTGGGGTGCGTCTTGCGCACTCAGTTTGCCGCCATGCGATTCCGCGATGGCCCGGCATATGCCCAGTCCCAGGCCCATCCCCTTTTCTTTGGTGGAATAGAAGGTGGAGCACAGCGTGTCTATGGTGCGGCCCTGCAGACCAGGGCCGTTGTCGCGCACCCGCACTTCTACGCTGGCTTTGTTTTCGCTGTTTGCAGCGTTGTGGTGTGTCGTTACCCAGATGGAGCGGACGCCTTTTTGCTGCGCAAGGGCATCGGCCGCGTTGCGCACCAGGTTGGCAATCACCTGCTCGACGGCAATGTGGTCCATGTGCACCGGGGGCAGATTCTCTGCCAGTTGCAGGTGCACCTGAATGTGGGCACGCACGATCTGTCGCTTGCGCTGCTCTAGCGACTCAGCGGTCACCTGGTTCAAGTCGCAGGCGACGCGCACCGGCTTGGAGGGCGAGGTTTGCTGGCGTATCCAGTTCACGATGTCGCCGGCCTTCTTGGCGTTGCGGTCCATGGCATCCACAGCAGCCAGCAGGTCGCTGGCATCGGGCAAGCGCTTTTGCAGCGCCATATGCAGACCGGCGCTGTAGCTGGCGATAGTGGTGAGCGGTTGGTTCAGTTCATGGGCCAGTTCGGAGGCAATCAGCCCCAGGTCATTCAGGCGGGCGTGTTGGGCCATCGCCTCCACATGGCGGCGCTCCTTGTCTTCCAAAGCCTTGCGCTCGTTGATGTCCACGATGGAGCCCATCCAGCCGATGCGCACGCCTTCGGAATTGACCAGGGGCGATTCGAAAATCATCACATCCAGCAACCGGCCATTGCGGTGGATCCAACGGGTTTCATAGCCATCGGTAGCAGAGTCTCCAGCCAGGGTGTTCAAGTTGCGCGCCATCATGGCGTCCTTGGCCTCGGGCGGCCAAAAGGGCAGGGGTGGAATCAGTCCCACCAGTTCATCGCGGCTATAGCCCACCATGTCGCACAGGGTCTTGTTGACGTAGAGAATGCGCCCGCTCGGGTCACGGGCGCGCAGGCCCACTAACGCCGAGTCTTCCATGGACTGGCGCCATGCGGCCTCCGTTTTTGCGAGCGTGATGGCGCGTGTCACCTGTGCCATCTCCCTGCGCAAGAGTTGCGAGGCCGCGGCCCCCAACAGCAGCAAGCCGGCCAGCAAAGCCAGGGTACGGCTGTTGCTACTCCAAGAGGCCAGGGGCTCATACGGTGTCAGGCGCAGCGTAGTGTCCTTGAAGGCGGCCAGCGGTGTATCCACGCGTTTGCCCAGGGGCGTCTTTGTGGGGTTGGCGGTGGTTGCAATCACCTCGCCCAGTTCCGATAAAAATTCCACTTGGTAGCGGCGGTTGAGCCAGGCCAGATCGGTGCTTTGCAGCAGGTCTGTGATCTCGTAGCGCGCCAGCAACTGCCCGGCGGGTTTGCCTTCGGCCCCAAGCACAGCTGCGGCCAGGTGCTCAGCCTGACCGGTAGATTGAATACGCAGGTCGTCATTGGCCTTGGTCTGTGTACTTGCGGCACGCGAGGCGCGGGCAATCACCTGGTTGTCTTCACCAATCCATACCAGCCGGTTCCAGAGCCGGTCCAGTCCGGCAACTACCTCAGGCAGAGATGCCAATGCTGTATCACCGGCCGGATGCAACGTGGCCAGTCGGTTAGCCGCCTCATGCAATTTGGCGCGCTCCGTGTCCTGCCGACCGAGCAACTGCGCCTGCACGCTTTGTGTATCTGCCGCCATCGTGTGTGAGAAGGCTGCACGCTCCACCGCATCATTGTTTTCTGCCCAGTAGGCAATCAAGGCTACAAAGGCCAGTGCCAGAAGCAGCGGGAGCAGCCAAAGCGTCTGCTTGAAAGCGGATACCTGCACACGGGGTTGGAAGGGTTTGGGTGCGAGGGCGAGGGGCATAGTCAAATTCTAGGGGCCACCCTTGGAAAAAAGGAGGTAAATCCGCCCGACGTGTGGAAACCCACACGTGTGGAACGCCACACTACGCAGTGCTACGGCCGCCGCATAGACTGCAGGCACAAACAGGACGAAAGAGGGAGCACTCCATGAAACCACTGCCGCAAGCCACACCAGACCGGGGCGCCCGCAGCCCCCGCCGCGCAATCACCGCGCTGCTGGGCAGTTGCATGTTGGTTGCGGGACAGGGCATTGCCACCTTGTGCATGTCTGTCTCTCAGGCCTATGCCCAAACCCCCATCGTGATCCAGTTCAGCCATGTGGTAACCGCAGATACGGTCAAGGGCCGCGCCGCATTGAAGTTCAAGGAACTGGCGGAGCAGCGGACCAACGGCCGGGTGCGTGTCGAGGTCTATCCCAACAGCCAGCTCTACAAGGATCGCGAAGAACTCGATGCGCTAAGCCTGGGCGCCGTGCAGATGCTGGCACCGGCGCTGTCCAAGCTGGCAGGCGTGGGAGGCTCGGACTTCGAGGCGTTTGACCTGCCCTTTCTGTTTCCTGATCACGCAGCCTACCGCCGCGTGGTGGATGGTGCCATCGGTGTGGAGTTGCTGCTGCGGTTGGAGCCAAAAGGCATCAAGGGTCTGGCGTATTGGGATAACGGTTTCAAGGTGTTTACCGCCAACCGACCGTTGCTGGCAGTGCGTGACTTCAGGGGCTTGAGGATTCGGGTGCAGGCTTCCAGAACGCTGCTTAAGCAGATGCAGCAACTGGGTGCCGAGCCCTCCATCTCGCCGTTGATCAACGTATTTGAAGCTCTGCGCACAGGCAAGCTGGATGGTGAAGAGAACACGCCGATCAACGTGGTCTCGCAGCGCCTGCATGAAGTGCAAAGCCACCTGACGGTGTCCAACCATGGGTATCTGGCGTACGCGGTGATTGTGAACAAGGCCTTCTGGGACAAACTGCCCGCCGACATCCGCAACACGTTGGAAGGTGCGTTGCGTGATGTCACCGCATTCGAGAACAGCATTGCCGAGGCCGAGAACACCAGGGCGCTGGAGCGCATCAAGTCCAGTGGCAAGCTCAGCATCTATACCCCTAGTGCACAAGAGCTTGCCCAGTGGCGCACAGCGCTGGACCCGGTCTCTTTGGCTGCCCAGTCGGGCATCAGGCCTGAGTTGGTCAAGGCGATCCAGGTAGCTACCCGAGTTCCGCCCTAAAGCCCACTTGGCTGGTTAAAAGCCAGCCCATCGTTCACCCCTGAAAAGTTTGCAGACCAAAGGTCTGCGGGGCAGAGCTACGTCCGAATTTCTACATCGAACCTTTTTCACGCACTTAAACAAGGAGAAAACCATGACCGAAATCCAAACCACAGTGCAGGCGCAGAAGCTGACCTGGATACGCGCACTGACTGCCGCTGCCGGTGTTGCCGCACTGGCCGTCTTTGCACCGGCGATATGGCTGGCGGCCAGTGGCGGGGCCGGGCTACTGGTGCTGGGCGGCATTCTGGCCGTTGGCTTTACCGCCGCGCAGATGCTGCCGCTGCTGGGCCAGAAGCTGGAAAACAAATTGCTGTCGGCGCGTAAGGCCGAGGCCCGTCGCAACCCGATCGAGCAGTTACAAAACGAAGTGCTGCGCCGGGCCGAGCGGCTGCGCTCTTTCCGCAAGGCGCTGGTGACGGTGGGTGGGCAGATTGAATCCATCCGCCAGATGATCGAGACCAGCCAGACCAAGTTCACCGGCCCGGTGCTGGCACGGCAGGAACGTGCGCTGGAGAAATTGCAGCAGTTCCACCACATCAACATCGCCCGCCTGAATCAGGCCCAGGAGGCGCTGCAGGAGTTCAAAAACACGGTGGAGCAAAAGCAGAGCGAATGGCACATCGCCATTGCCATCGACGACGCCAACCGCGCCCTGGACCCGAACGCCGCCGACCACCTGATGCAAGACCTGCTGGCCGACACCGCACTGCGCACGGTGCAAGACCGCTTCAACAACGTGTTTGCTGAACTCGATGTGCAGATGAGCAGCTTGGATGGCCCGACCCGCAGCCTGCTTGATGACCAGAGCCTGGACCACATGGGTGCGCTGCACCTGCCCCAAACCATTTCACAAAGGAGAGCGCTATGAATTTCTGGAAACGCCTGCGCCTGATTGGCAGCGTGATCGTGCTGGGCATCGCAGTGCTGGCCGTTTTGGTGGCCGTGCTGCGTGGGTCACTTGCTGATGACGAAGTGCCGTCGCAGCGCCCTCATCCCGCACTGCAACCGCAATCCGGCACCAAAGGTCTTTAACCCATTTTTTACTTGAAGGAAAACATCATGCGAACCAAACAAATCTCTCTGGCCTTGCTCACCCTCAGTCTGCTGGGCGCCTTTCAGGTCAGCGCGCAAACGGAAGTGGCTGCGCCCAGCAACGCGTTGCGGATTGCCACCGGTAAGAAAGGCAAGGGCTATTCCAAATTGTTTGCCAACATCAACGTCGTCTGTGGCGACAAGGTGGCTTTGACCGAAGTGGAAACCGAAGGCGGTTTGCAAAACCTCACCACCCTTGCGGCCAATCAGGCCGAGCTGGGTTTTGCCCAACTCGATACCTTGCAAGACATGAAGTCCTCCGATGAGGCCATAGGCGCACTGCAGGCCGTGCTGCCGCTGAACATGAACCTGCTACACATCCTGGCCAACGCCGAGGGTTATAACTACAGGACCGAGACAAAGTATCTGGTTCTGGGTGGCAAAACCGTCAATGTGCCGGTGACCAATTTCTCCGACCTCAAGGGCCTGCCCGTAGCGGTGGTGGGTTCGGCCCGCGCGCTGGGTCGGGTACTGGACCGCAGCAATGCCATGGGCCTCCAGTTCGTGGATGTGGAGACCGATGAGCAGGCCCTTGCCAAGCTGAATGACGGCAAGGTTGCTGCGATGTTCAGCACCAGCGGCTGGCCCAGCGGCCCGGTACAAAGGCTCAAGCGAAACAGCGGTCTGCTTCTGGTGAAGTTTGATATGCCGGTGAAACCACCGTACCAACTTGTCAAAAAGAACTACGAAAACCTGGACACCTTCAACCACAGCTTTTTGGCTGCACCCAATCTGCTGGTGACGCGCGCCTTCTCGGCCACCGGTGTGAATGGGCGGGCCGTTGCGACCTTGCAAAACTGCATCCAGAAGAATTTGGTGAATTTGCAAGAGGGGCAATACGAGCCGGCTTGGCGCGATGTCAAGAATCTGACGGACACCTTTGGCTGGCCGCGCTTTGCGAGCGCCAAGCGCTAGGCAGGGGAGCGACTACGTAATTACACACACACGATTCCTGCGCGAATACGGATGCGCGGATCGCTGTGTGTTTTTACGATGGGTTTGGCAAGAAGGCGTTTTTCTCATGGCAACAAGGGGGTCTGTATGACTATTTCAAGATTCGGTTCGGGCTTGAAGACGGGGCAAGGTGGCGCTGCTAAAGCCGGCTGGTTGATTGGCATCGTGGTGCTGTGCGCGCTGGCCTACATTGGTTCGCCCCTGGCCATCGTCGCCGCCGGTCAGCGTGGCGTATTGACCACCATGGGGAAGCCATCAGAAGAGGTATATGCAGAGGGTGTGCACTTCATCATTCCCTTTGTGCAAAAGATGTACGTCATGGATGTGAAGATGGCCGAAAACGAAGGCCAGGGTGAGGCCGCTTCAAAAGACCTTCAGGCGGTGCAGGTCAAGGTCATCCTCAATTACCACCTGGACCCTGCGGCGGCTGCGAGAGCCTTCAAGAACATTGCATCTTCAACAAATGAAGTAGCTGCCCGCGTGATTGACCCGGCCCGACCCGAGGCCGTAAAGGCTGTCACGGCACGCTTCACAGCGGAGGAGCTTATTACGCGCCGCACCGAGGTGCGAGACCAGATCGCTGTCTTGCTGCGCGAGAAGATGATGCGCCACGGATTGATCCTGGATGAATTTGCCATCGTCAACTTCGCCTTTTCGCAATCGTTTGCAGCGGCGATCGAGGCGAAGGTGCGTGCCGAGCAGGAAAAGCTCAAGGCCGATCGCGATCTGCAGCGCATCCAGGTCGAAGCCGAACAACGCATTGCCAGCGCCAGAGCAGAGGCCGAGGGCCTGCGCCTGCAGCGCCAGGAGGTGACGCCCTTGCTGTTGGAACTGCGCAGGGTGGAGAACGATCGTCAGGCCATTACGAAGTGGGACGGCAAGTTGCCCACCACCACGGTGGGCGGTTCGGCGCAAACATTGCTCAATTTGCCGGCGAGCTTATCGAATACCAGATGACTCATCTGACCAACTTCACGGGAGGATTAACACTATGAATTTAGACAATACTTTTGGCGACCTGATCGGCAATGTGGGTCAGGCGTCTGCTCCCCGGTCGAATGGGGAAGACCCCATCTCGCAAGCCGAAATAGGAAAACGCTGGCCTGCATTGCAGAGCGTGGCATCCGACATCCTTAGCCGGGTCGGTCCAAGCTTTACCCAAACGCCCTACCTACATATTCAAACTGACATTGCCGCAGTTGCAAGCTTGGCCGGTCTGATGCTTCTTCAGGAAACGGTCGCCGATCTCATGACCCCCATACTGCAGGTGGGCCCTGGCAATGTGATCCTGTCTGTGGTCCATGCGGGGCGGGAACTGGTAATCAGGTTTATGGCGGGTGCCGCCATGGGCAGCGGATTGAACCCCGAAGGCTTGTTTCAGTTAGTACCTGAGGGTAATGACCCAATGTTTGCATGTGAAGAGATGGTTTCGCGTCTTGCCCCCTGCTTCTATTCAGCTTGCGCTAGGGAAAAGCTCGACAGGAACTACTACAAGTTTGCCGCAGCACTAGCATCTGTGCGACTCATTGGTGCCGGGATGGAAATGCAGATTTTGGACCAGCGCATTGGAGGTTCGATTGCCAGCTACTACCTGGTTGCCGGCAGCAAAACGCTCCCATATCTGAATGCCCTATGGCAACTGTGACAGCGAAACAAAGCACATGCGAGTCCATGTCAAAAAGTTGATTGCTGCAAGAAGGTTAACCTTGATCCCATGTCGCAATACCAACGTGCTCTTGGTTCAACTGAGTCTTCTGCTACCTGCCAAACCTAAGTGAAGTCTTGCGGGCCGAAATCCGGAGCGCAGTTACGTCAAGTGACTTCATGGGCGCGGGCCTTTTATGAGAAAAGAACTTTCCATGTAACTGCCGCGCCGGTACATTCAGGGCTTTGTTTCTGCCGTTATGCCCTAGAGGTCTCCATGAAAATACTCCGTCTTGCCCTGATCGCCCACAACAACAAAAAGGCCGACATGGTCATGCTGGCGCGGGAGTTTGAACCCTTTCTGTCCCAGTGCAATCTGTGTGCCACCGGCACCACCGGCGGGCGTTTGGCTGAGGAGGTCGGGTTGCAAGTGGAACGCATGCTGAGTGGCCCGTTGGGGGGTGATTTGCAGATCGGGGCGCGGCTGGCTATGGGTGAAGTTGACGCCATCATCTTTCTGCGCGACCCCATGACACCGCAACCGCATGAGCCGGATATCAACGCCCTTGTGCGGGCCAGCGACGTGCATGACGTGCCTTGTGCCACCAACCTGTCAACCGCCCGCCTGATGCTCAGGCAGTGGATGGCTGTTGCGGGGTGAAGTTGAATTGACACATTCCATTCAAGCGATTATTTTTGATGCGGACGGCACCCTCGTAGACAGCGAAGTGCCGAGCATGGACGTGATCCATGAACATGCCGTCGCGCTGGGCGTTGTCTGCACCCGCGCGCAGGCGCACCAGCAGTTTCGCGGCGTGCGCATGGCTGATTGCATTGCCTGGATTGCAGCGCAGTTGCCGCACGTGCCCCCAGGTTTTGCGGAGGACTTTGCGCGCAGCGTGCGTGCGGCGCAGGCGGTTCGTTTTTCCGAAGGGCTGGGCGTCATTCCCGGTGCCTTCGAGTTGCTCGGCGCGCTGCAAATCCCGTTTTGCGTTGCCACCAACGGCCCGCGTGAAAAGGTGGAAATGACGCTGGGGTTGACCGGGTTGCATCCGTTCTTTCCCGAACACATCTTCAGTGCCTATGAGGTAGGGGTGTTTAAACCCGACCCAGGGCTCTTCCTGCATGCCGCGAAAGTGCTGGGTGTGGCACCGGAGCACTGCGCCGTGGTGGAGGACAGTCTGCCCGGCATCGAGGCTGGCTTAGCGGCTGGCATGCGGGTTTTTAGTTTGATGCCTCCCGCTGAATTGCCCGCCGCACTGGAAGATCGGGTGGTCACGATACGCAGTCTGGTAGAACTGGACAACATCTTTCACCGCAAGGGCTAGCAATTGCATTTCAAACCATTCTTTTTTCTGGCCGGCCTGGCCGCCTTCTTGGTCGGCCTGTCCAAGGGTGGCCTGCCCGCCGTTGGCATGCTGGCTGTTCCGCTGCTGTCGCTGTTGATGTCGCCCGTGAAGGCGGCAGTGCTGTTGTTGCCGATTTTTGTGATCTCGGATGTGATGGGAATGTGGTTGTATCGGCGGGATTTCAGCGCCGTTAATTTGCGCATCCTGATACCCGCTGGCATCCTGGGTGTGTTGGTGGGCTGGGCCACGGCGTCCATGGTGTCAGATCGGGCTATTACCTTTTTGATTGGCGCCATCGGGGTGGCATTTTGTCTGAACGCATGGCTGCGGGATCAGTCCAAGGTGGTTGCCCAACCCGCGCACATGTTGAAGGGCTGGTTTTGGGGCACGCTGGCGGGCTTCACCAGCTTTATTTCGCACGCAGGGGCCCCGCCGTTTCAGGTCTACATGCTGCCACAAAAACTGCCCAAGGCCGAGTTTGCCGGCACCGCCACTATCGTATTTGCAGTGATCAACGCCGCAAAAATTTGGCCTTATCAAAACCTGCGCCCTTATTCGGCAGAGACTTTGTGGTGTGCCACCGGTCTGATTCCCTTTGCCCTGGTGGGTGCTGTGGCTGGAGCGTATCTGACCCGGCGCATCGCCGAGGTCTGGTTCTACCGCATCGTGCAGATCAGTCTTTTTGGAGTGTCGCTCAAACTGCTGACCGACGCGATGCTGGGTTGACCCTGCGCATGCGTGCTCAGCAGTCTTGCTGACTGCTACAGTTGCCCCCTAATTGACCATTGGTGCAACACAACAGATTGGCTTTACTCGACGTTTCTTTTTTCGTTGCTCTTGCGCAGATCATGCTGGTCAATATTGTGCTGTCGGGAGACAACGCCGTCGTCATTGCACTGGCCGCCCGTAACCTGCCGGCGCATCACCAGAAGCAGGCCATTCTTTGGGGCAGTGGCGGCGCTATTGTGCTGCGCGTGCTGTTAACCGCCGTTGCCGTCTGGCTTCTGAAAATTCCCTTTCTTCAATGCGTGGGTGGCTTGCTGCTGGTTTGGATCGCAGTACAGTTGCTGATTGAAGAAGATGAGGAAGAGGGCGAGCACCATGCGCACGATGGCCTGATGGGTGCTGTGAAAACTATTTTGATTGCCGATGTGGTGATGAGCCTGGACAACACACTGGCCATTGCCGGTGTCGCCAAGGGCAACTGGACGCTGCTCATCCTGGGTCTGGCACTTTCCATTCCATTGATCGTCCTGGGCAGCACGCTCATCATGAAAATAATGGATCGCTATCCCATTGTGGTCTATGTCGGCGCCGCGCTGATTGCCTGGACTGCGGGCGAGATGATTGACTCCGATGCGGCAGTGCAGCCTTATCTTCCGCAAGTCTTCCACGGCACGCCTTACCTTCCGCTGCTGCTTACGGTGGTCGTGATTGGATGGGGATGGCGGAGCAATGTCAGAAAAGGACGTGCCGCCCACGATGTGCTGGTTGCCGATATCCACACCGTCCAGCGACTGGAAGACAAAATAGACTGAGGCCCCTTGGCGACATAGGGCGACATAGGGCGAGGCTAATGACCGAAGTAATTTCGTTGCGTGGCAAAAATCATCTTTTCTATCTGGAAGTCGGCACGGCAGCGTAACCTGCTCTACAGGAACGATGGGTTACTGGAAGTCCATTTGGGTTCCAGTCAGCAGGCTGTCGAAGATTGCACGTTTGCCGCGATCACCGTCATCCGACTTGTTCAATATCCAGTGCATGAAGAAGCCTGATGCTGAGGTCCTTCGGGGTTTGTGAAATTATGTCTTCTGGTACCTTGAATTTTTTGGTCA
>CAIQYP010000126.1 GCA_903876045.1 uncultured beta proteobacterium
CACTGATTCTTGAACCGAGAGCAAGGAGAAATTAGCCTAAAAAGCCAGCCCAAGCACCCACCCCAAACCCCATAATCTGAGCGTCCTGCCTGGAGCAGTTTGGGTGGCCATAAGTGGAGCAGTTTGGGGTGGCCTTCGGGGAGTGTCGTACGCCAACATGCGAACATCGACATCGCGCCTATCGGCTACCCACTCCCAAAAAACGCTTCAGCATCTCCCGTGTCATTCCACCCTGCCGCGCCACGTAATCGGACGTAGTTTGGTTCCTCGCCACCACATAAGGCACTGCCAAGACATGGAATCGATTTATCAAGTCCGTGTTGGACTTGATAACTGCGTCAAGGTAGGGCGGAACTGCATCCTGTGCTGGCATGGCTTCTGACCGGGCCGCCACTGAGGACAGGACACGGTCCATGTCCTCCTGTGGGCTGGTCGAGCCCAACAACATGGCACTTTGTGCCTTGCTATTGCCATCAAAAAAATTAACCGGAACCCACACGAATTTGACGGTCTCGGTTAGCCCTTTTGATTCCTCCCACAGTCGCGCACAGTGCAGGCATTGCGGGTCAAACATTACGAAGACTGTGTAACTGGAAACCTTGGGGCCAACGGGAATTCCTTTGGCGACCTTTACCAATGCAGCGTACTGCTCAGCTGGCGTCTTAAGCGACTCGGTCTGTACCACCGCGGACGTCGAATCAACTTTCGGAGAACAGCCAGCAATCAGCAGAGCCCCAAGGCTGAGAGCAATGAAATACCGGAAACCCTTCGAGCTCATTGGCTTACAGACAGATTTTGAATCATTACCGCAGGCTCCCGTGAAATTGGCATCTCGCGCATTCAATTCCAGCCAATGACGTCGTAGCCCTTGTCCTTCAAGCAGCGCTGCACATAATGCCGGAAGGTGCTGCTGGGCTTCTCATGGAACGCGCCGGTCACTGCTCCAACCGAGCCGCCAACCACTGCTCCTGCTGCACCATTCTCTATAGCACGGTCAGGACGCCCCCTTAGCAGACCACTAACCACTCCGGCAACGCCTCCTACGGCGGCACCCTTGACTGCATCATGGGCAACTGCATTGTCTTTTTCTTCTGGGGTAAGGCCTGCACTCCTGGCGTTGCTAATGCACTGGTCAGAGTCACTTTGTGCCTTGACTTCGCCAGCGCGATTGAGCGTAGCGTTCGGGTAAAAGACCGGTCTGGCCGATGGACTCGAAGGACCGGTCGTTGCACAGCCGACCAAGATTGCTGTGCAAAAAAGCGCTGAGGTAACGAAGGATTTTTGCATCATGTGCTGCGCAATTTACTACAAGCGCAGAATCACTCCTTGCGTTCAATTGCGTTGTGCTCTTTTTTGTAGATGACACCGCTTTGGCGATCTTCCTAGCGTTGAACTCGTGCCTGTTCGTTCTTGCTAATACGACCGTCACTACCAGTTGCTGCTTCCGCATGGTCTACGCGGACCTGTCCGGCTTCAAGCTTCCCCGTCTCACGCTTGGTCAGTTCACCCGACTTGACGCCCTGCTCGATGCGGGTTTGCTGGTTGACATCGCGCTGTACCGTGTCAGCAGTCGTCTGGGCAGAAGCGCCAAAGCTGGCCAGCGCGACGAGGATGGAAGCGACAAGGATGCGAGTTCTCATGGTGTGACACCTTTATTCAGTTGGTAGCCGAATGGGCATGTACAACCAACGTGCAAGCCGAGGTTTGAGCCTAATGACGGAAGTGACGCACCCCCGAGTAGACCATCGCCACTCCGCGCTCGTTGGCTGCCGCAATCACTTCGTCGTCACGCATAGAACCACCGGGCTGAATAACGCAGGTTGCACCCGCATCAACCACCACATCCAGACCATCACGGAAAGGGAAAAAAGCGTCACTGGCTACCACGGTGCCCGACAGCGAAAGACCAGCATGCTCCGCCTTGATGCTGGCAATGCGGGCCGAGTCCAGGCGACTCATCTGACCGGCACCTACGCCCATGGTCATGCCACCCGCGCAGAACACGATGGCGTTGGATTTGACGAACTTGGCGACCTTCCAGGCAAACAGCAGATCCTGCATTTGCTCTTGTGTCGGTTGCTTGAAGGTGACCACCTTTAAATCGGCCAGTGCCAGTTCATGGTTATCTGCCGTTTGCAGCAGGATGCCGGAACCTACACGCTTCATATCGACGGCATTGCGGCCGTTATCCCAATCCGATGCACCACCCTTGGGCAGATCGATTTGCAGCACGCGCACATTGGCCTTGGCGGCAAAAACGGCTAATGCTTCGGGGCTGTATGAAGGGGCCATCAGCACTTCAACGAACTGCTTGGAGATTTCGCGCGCACCGGCTTCGTCCAGCGGCGTGTTCAGGGCGATGATGCCGCCGAAGGCGGAGGTAGGGTCGGTCTTGAAAGCCTTGCTATAGGCTTCCAGCGCGTTTGCACCGATGGCCACGCCACAGGGGTTGGCATGCTTGACGATGACACATGCCGGGGTGTCAAAACTCTTGACGCATTCCCAAGCGGCATCGGCATCGGCAATGTTGTTGTAGCTCAATTCCTTGCCCTGCAATTGCTTGGCCATTACCAATGCGCCGGGTGCAGGATACAGATCACGGTAGAGGGCAGCTTGCTGGTGGGAGTTTTCACCGTAACGCAAGTCTTGCAGTTTGATGAAGCGGCCATTGCTCTGGCCGGGGAATTGGCTCAACACGGGCGCTTGGTTATCGGCCACGCCATCGCCAAATTGCACAGAGGAAAGGTAATCGCTGATGGCGCCGTCATACTGGCTGATACGGTTAAAAGCTGCCACGCTCAGTGCGAACTTGGTCTTCTGCGTCAAACCACCAGCCTTGAGTTCGGCGATCACGGTGGCGTATTGCGAGGCGTCGGTCAGTACCGCCACATCTTTCCAGTTCTTGGCCGCGCTGCGCACCATGGCCGGCCCGCCGATGTCGATGTTTTCGATGGCATCTTCCAGAGTGCAGCCGGGTTTGGCAACCGTCGACTCAAAGGGATAGAGATTGACCACCAGCACGTCGATGGTGTCGATGTTGTGCTCTGCCAAGGCCGCCATGTGGGCAGGCAAGTCGCGGCGGGCCAGCAGGCCACCGTGGACACGCGCGTGCAAAGTCTTTACACGGCCATCCAGCATCTCCGGAAAACCCGTCATCTGTGCTACTTCGGTAACAGGTAGGCCGTTGTCAGCCAGCAATTTGGCAGTGCCGCCGGTAGAAAGCAACTTGATGCCTTGCGCGTGCAAGGCTTGCGCGAGTTCGAGGATGCCGGTTTTGTCGGATACGGAAAGCAATGCGTTCATGGGACCTTCTATTTGAGTAATTTGTGCTCGAGCAATTTCTTGCGCAAAGTGTTTCGGTTCAGACCCAGCCATTCGGCTGCCTTGGATTGGTTGTGGTCGGCATGCGCCATCACCACCTCCAGCAGGGGCTTCTCGACAATGCGAACCATCATTTCGTGCAGGCTGTCGGGTTCCGTGCCATGCAAATCGCGAAAATAGACTTCCAGACTGCTGCGAACAGTCTCTTCAATATGCTTCTTACTCATGCTGTCTCTTTGATTGTTGTTTCTTCTTCGTCGTTAACCGGTGCACTGGCCGTTGGAATGCGGTCCATCTGTGCGTTCAAACCATCCATAAAATTTTCAACCGCGGCTACTTGCGCATCGCAGTCATCCAAAGCGTTCATCTGGAAGCGAAATGCCTCGCCCCCCGGCAGATCACGCACATACCAACCGATGTGCTTGCGCGCCGAGCGCACGCCGATAAAGGGGTCGTACAGGCTGTAATGATCATGAAGATGCTCAACCAGCAGGCGTTTTACCTCGCTGACAAGTGGTGGTGCCAACCGGGTTCCGGTATCCAGAAAATGTGCAATCTCTCGAAAAATCCAGGGGCGACCTTGGGCGGCACGGCCAATCATGATGGCGTCCGCACCCGTGATGCGCAACACATCTCTTGCCTGCTCGGGCGTGCGAATATCGCCATTTGCCACCACAGGAATGTGCAGCGCAGCTTTAACCGCCGCAATCGTGTCGTATTCAGCAGCCCCTTTGTATCCCTGGTCGCGCGTGCGGCCATGCACGGCCACCATCTGAACACCCGCGCTCTCAGCAGCAAGAGCGATCGAGACGGCGTTCTTGTGGCTCTGGCACCAACCCGTGCGCATCTTCAAAGTCACTGGCACATTGCGCTGTGCACAGGCATTGACTACCGCCTCGACGATTTGGAGTGCAAGAGCCTCATCCTGCATTAGCGCTGAACCAGCCCACTTATTGCAGACCTTTTTGGCTGGGCAACCCATGTTGATATCGATGATCTGCGCGCCACGGTCAATATTGAAAAGTGCGGCCTCGGCCATCATGGCTGCCTCGGTACCCGCGATCTGCACGGCAATGGGGCCCGGTTCGCCCGCATGGTTTGCGCGTCGCGAAGTCTTGAGCGTGTTCCACAGATCTTTGCGCGAAGTCACCATTTCGCTTACCGCATAGCCCGCACCCAGACGCTTACACAACTGGCGAAATGGCCTATCTGTCACTCCAGCCATGGGCGCGACCATGAGCTGATTGGCCAAAGCAAACGGGCCGATATGCATTGTGTGTAAGCGTGCTATTGGGGAAGGTTGAAACGTGAGGCGTTAAGCCTGCATCGATTCTACCTGCCCAAAATTTCAGCAATTGAAATTTTTTTGTAAGCAGGCTATTCGTCTTGCCGCATGCGTGGTCAGTGGCCGTGTTTCGTTTCTATACTCCCATGCACATGGAACTTTGGATCAATCACCTACTTGACCTGCTGGCGCTACCGCAATACAGCCTGAGCACGGTGTTTGTGGTGTCTTTTATTTCGGCCACACTGCTGCCCATGGGTTCGGAGCCGGTGGTCTTCGGCTTGATCAAGCTCAATCCAGAACTGATGTGGCAGGTAATTGGCGTGGCAACAGTAGGCAACACGCTGGGCGGTGCCGTCGATTGGTGGATGGGCTATGGAGCCCATAAAGTTGCGGATAAGTACCGTCACTCAGCCATGCATGTTCGGGCGCTGGATTGGCTTGACAAGTTGGGGCCCAAGGCATGCTTGTTGGCCTGGTTACCTTTGGTGGGCGATCCGCTGTGTGCGGTAGCTGGATGGTTGCGCATGCCCTTCTGGCCGTGCTTGCTGTACATGGCAATCGGTAAGTTTCTTCGTTATCTGGTTTTCACCTCCACTTTGTTGGGAATTTTTTCGTAATGCCTGTCTTTCTTCTCGCCTTGGCTATTGGTGCCATCTGGTTTCTAAATATCCGCGAGCAGCACAAGCGCATCCGCGTGCTGGCCACCGTGCTGGGGCAGTTTCAGGTGGAAAAACTCATGGAGACCGTGGCAGACGGTTACTTGCGCGCGCTGGGTGAGAGCGACGCGGAGCGCAGCAGTCAAGTTTGGAACATGCTGGGCCAAGCAGAGCTCACGCTGAATGGGCAACTCCAAGCTTTTGTGCAGGAGTTTGACAAGGTGGATGCCGTGTCGGCGCGATTTAGCACCTTACCCTTGGGTCTGCCGTTTGCACTCAAGCTATTCCCAGGATACATCGCCGACTTGCGTGCCTTGCTGCACCTTCACGCTAAGGGCATTGATGCCCTGGTGCGCAATGAAGAGGGGCTTTCGCAAAAGGACAAGGCCTTTACCCTGACTGCCGAATTGCTGTTGCTGCAGCACAGCTGCCAGTGGTTTTGCCGCTCCAAAGCGATGGCCAGTTCACGCATGATGGCGCGCCACCGGACACCGCATGCGCAGTTGCTGGCATCCGTGTCGGCACAAACGCGGAATGCGTATAAACAGTTGCTGGGATAGACAAGCGGCTATCGCAGCAAGACCAACGCCGTGCCGAGCACGGTAAAGCCTGCCCCTAGCCATGCACCCGGCGCGGGCGCACGCCCCAGACGCAACCAAAGCAAAGGCAGCACCAGCACGGGCGATACGCTGGACAGAATGGCCACCATGCCGACATCGCCATGTCTGAGTGCCAACAAAATCAAGCTCATGCCCACACCCATGCCGAGAAAGCCGATCCATCCCACTTGAATCAAAGTACGCAGCGTAGCGGGGTTCTGCGCGCGTGCAGCAGCAAAGCCCGACCACAACAAAACAAACTGCGCCACGCAGGTTGCACTAACCCGCAGTGCAGTAGCTGCAATCGGGTCCACACCGCTGACCATCACCGGCTTGGCAATCAGCGAACTCACTGCCTGACATAGCGCGGCGACCAGCCCCAGTGCCACGCCCAAACCCCATTGACCGGTATTCGTCTCCCACGCGTGTACATCGTCCTTGTGACGCCCCAGCAGCGTGGCCGTCATCACGCCCCCCATGACTAGCCCGCCGCCCAACATGGCCTGCAGCCCCATGTGCTCATCCAAAAACCAATAGCCCAACATGGCGCTAAAAAAAGCATGAGTAGCAAACAGCACACTGGTGCGCCGTGGCCCCAGGCGATTCATGGCAGCGAACAGCGCCGTGTCGCCAACAAAGATTCCGATAAAGCCGCTGATGGCCATCACACCGCACTGCGCCCAGGTCAGGCCGTGCCAGCTGCCGCTGAGCAGCACCACAGGCCACAGCATGACGAGCAGCAGAACCATGCGCCAGCGAGTGAATGCCAGAGCACCCAAGTGCCGCGCTGGCGTGGCAGACATCACACTGGTAAAGGCCCAGCAGACGGCCGCCCCCAGGGCCAGCAGGTCATACGGAGAAAACGCCAAGGGCGCGCAAGCTTAAGAGCTGAACAGGAAATTCATGACATCGCCATCTTTGACGACGTAGTCCTTGCCTTCGGCGCGCATCTTGCCGGCATCCTTGGCGCCCTGCTCACCCTTGAAGTGGATGAAATCTTCGAACGCGATAGTCTGGGCGCGGATGTAGCCCTTCTCGAAATCCGTGTGAATCACACCAGCGGCTTGCGGACCCGTGTCGCCCACATGGATGGTCCACGCACGCACTTCCTTTACTCCGGCGGTGAAATAGGTTTGCAGACCCAGCAGACTGTAGGCCGAGCGGATCAGGCGGTTCAAACCAGGTTCGTGCAGGCCCAGTTCCTCCAGGAACATGTCGCGGTCAGCATCGTCCATCTCCGACATCTCAGCTTCGAGCTTGGCGCAGATGGCCACTACCGGCGCGTTCTGCGCATTGGCAAATTCGGTCAGACGGTCCAGCATGGGATTGTTCGCAAAGCCGTCTTCCGCCACGTTGGCCACAAACATGGCGGGCTTTGCGGTGATCAGGAAGAACTGCTTCAAGAGCGGCAGTTCATCCTTGCTGAAGTCAATGGTGCGCACCGGCTTGGCTTGGTCCAGGGCCACTTGGCACTTTTCCAGGATCCCCACCAGCTTGGCCGATTCCTTGTCTCCGGAGCGGGCCAGTTTGGTAACGCGGTGCAAGGCTTTTTCCACCGCGGACAAGTCCGCCAGACAGAGCTCGGTTTGAATGACTTCAATATCAGCAATCGGGTCGACCTTGCCAGCGACGTGGATCACGTTGTCGTCTTCAAAGCAGCGCACCACATTGATGGTGGCATCGGTCTCGCGGATGTGAGAGAGAAACTTGTTGCCCAGACCTTCACCGGTGCTAGCCCCAGCCACCAGACCGGCAATGTCCACAAACTCCACAATGGCCGGCACGATCCGCTCGGGCGTGATGATGGCAGCGAGTTGCTGCAGACGCGTATCCGGCACCTCGACCACGCCTACATTCGGCTCAATGGTGCAAAAGGGGTAGTTCTCCGCCGCAATGCCGGCCTTGGTCAGGGCGTTGAACAGAGTCGATTTACCAACGTTGGGCAGGCCAACAATTCCGCACTTCATGATGAAATTTATCCTTAGAAATCAACCCCATTTGCACATCGAACCCAATCTGGGCGCAGTCGAAGTGCCTGATCCGCACCATGCGAAACCGGACGACAAAAAGGCAAACCGCGCACGAATGCGTCGGCTTTTTGAGGATTTTGTCCTCGTTTTGCCCAGGGGAAACTGATGCCGATTGTACTGATCAGTGAATCCCTGCTCCGCCGCAGCACAGTCACGGATGGCAGCATCCTGCGCGACAGGTTGCTTTGCTGCTTCTGTCTTCGGATGAATGCGAGGAAGCGCACCCTCCTGATTGCGACCTGTGTTTGCGGCAAGCGATTCCGCATGATGCTGCGTCGCAGGCCCTTGATGACTATCAGACAATGCTGATCGAAGGCAATGAATGTTCTGGGGCAGTACCAAGGTAGGTCGTCACACACCGGTAATGGTGCTTAGTCATAAGAAGCAGCAACGCTTGTACCAGTAAGTAATCCTGCAACCTTGGCATACCTTGGAGCCAGATGACTTGCCACCCGCAGAAGGAGATATGCAAAATCGACTTGTATTTTTTTGAAAAAACTCTATTCTTAACCTGGGAATATCCCCGCTATTTCTTTTTGTCAGGAGTTCATCATGCGCTCTGTTCACTTTCAAGGATTTAGGTTTCCCAAAGGGCCAAACCTGTGGTTTGTATCAGTAAGCGCGGCATGGATGTTTGCAATTGCCTTGGCTTTGTTTGAAGTCTTAACCTACATGGGCGGTTCAGAGTTCGCCGAAAATATGGGTGGAACTTTGGGCCTTAGCTTCTTGGTTGTAGGCTTTATTGTTTCAGCTGTGCTTGCCTATATTGAGCGAGACGCGGCTTGAAGTAGCGAGTGCCAGGACAAATTGAGTAGGGGCTGTCGGTTCAGCCCATGGTCAATCACACGAAATTGCACGTCCCTAAGGTTCCATACGCATGGCAACTGGCAGCCGGTGAGCTCGGTCTATTCGCAGTTTGCATTGCGGTACTCATTGCGTACTTCGCACGGTAACGCCTTAAACCATAAACGTTCGCCAGGTTTCACACGAGTCTGGGACGGCGCTTGCCAGCGAGGTCAAACGCTCCTAGACCACAGTAGCGGTTAGCTCATCCGCGCGTAGCCGAGTGGGACTGTGTGCTTTCAGGATTCCATGGCCGCTGTTTTGACAATTCATAAACATCCCGACTACCCGCAGTTCAAGGATGCGACACATGATATGGCTCATGTTGCCCAGCTTAATGTCGGCGTATTTCCCAGTATTGAGCAAGCCAGGGAATGGTCTGAACACTGCCCCCAAGGTGCCTAACTATTGACTGGGATCAACCTGCGCGGTAACCGTGGGAAAGAAAATTCAGCTTTACGAAATTGAAGATGGAATCGACATGTCAGCATTTAGCCGCTTTAGATCGTTCGAGATTCTCGACTCTTGTCACATAAAAATTCAATCTCATCTGGACGAGCTTGCGAGCCTTTATGAGCAAATAACAAAGGGCAATTCGGGCGCCGATGCCCGCAAGAAAGCTGAAGCTATCGAAATATTCTTTTCCACGACAGCCAGAAGCCACCACGCAATGGAAGAAGACGAAGTTTTCCCAAGTCTGCTACTTAGCGACAACACCGAAACCGTTGCGAAGGTACGAGACCTCATCGAAGACCATTTTTGGATCGAGAAGTATTGGCTTGACCTAGCTCCCATGCTCAAAGGTATTAGCATAGGTGCTGAAGACACCAACATGGAAAAACTGTCAAAGACAGTCAGACTTTTTCACGACCTGTGCAGCTATCACATCGAATGTGAAGAGTCGATGATCTACCCCGAGGCCAAGGCGGCCATGAATTCCATGCAGGCCAGAGAAGGTACGAGCTAATACACCCGCAGGGAGGCAATCCCAATTCGCACTAAGGCAATGCGTCGGCCTCCTACAATGGCTGCATGGCAAAAACCTATGATGTATGTATCCGTGGCGCAGGTATTGTGGGGCGCAGCCTGGCGCTGCATCTCGCGGCAAAGCGCTTGCGTGTGGCGTTGGTGGCACATGACCAACCCGGCAACGTAGCGCACTCTGATGTGCGCGCTTATGCGCTGAGCCCAGTCTCGCGCAGCCTTTTGGAAGCCATCCGCTGTTGGCCAGATGAGGCACACGCAACCCCTGTTACCCGTATGCAGGTGCAGGGCGATCAGGCCGAGCCCGTCGTATTTGACGCTGCCCAGCAAGGCGTGCCGGCATTGAACTGGATTGTCGATGTGCCAGTGCTGGAAAACTTGTTGAAAGAGGCCGTACGCTTTCAACCTTTGATAGACATGCTGGATCATCCTGCCAAGGCAGAGCTGACCGTAGTTTGTGAAGGGCGCGCCAGCCAGACGCGCCAGGAATACGGCATCGATTTTGACGTCAAACCCTATGCGCAATGGGCCTTGGCAGCGCGCGTGCGCTGCGCCACAGGCCATGGCCAAGTAGCGCGCCAATGGTTTGACAACGGAGACATCCTGGCCTTGTTGCCAATGGAAGGCGCACAAGGCAACCTGTGCGCATTGGTCTGGTCGGTCAGCCCCGAGCGCGCCAAGTCCTTGCTAGACTTGGAACCCGAAAGCTTTTGCCGTGAATTGGAAAGCGCCAGTCAAAACGCACTGGGCAGCATGGAGCTCAACAGCGAACGCAAGACTTGGCCGCTGCAAGCGGCACAAGCACGACGCTGGACGGGCACTACGCATGGCGCCAGTTGGGTGTTGGCGGGTGACGCCGCGCACAACGTCCATCCACTTGCCGGGCAAGGCCTGAATCTGGGCCTTGGCGATGTGGCCGAATTGGTAAAGATTCTGGACCATCGCGCCTACTGGCGCAGCGTAGGCGACCCCAAACTATTGCGGGCCTATGAGCGTGCCCGAAAAGCGGACTTTGCTGTGGTCGGCGGTTCGGGCGACGCCCTGCAACAGCTGTTTGGGCAGCAACACCCTGCATGGCAAGCTCTGCGCAAAATAGGTATGCTCGGATTTCAGCGCAGCGGTCCCCTAAAGCAATGGATCACTGGCCGTGCCATGGGCACCAAACACCGAACTCCAGGAACACCCTGAGAGCCCACCGCTTTTATTAAAAAGAGATACCCATGCACACCACCCATCTACATCGCTTCAGCTTGGCAATCGCGGCACTAGCCATTGCAGGCGCTTGCTTTGCCCAGGAAGCGGTCATCCGAAAGAATATCACGCAGCGCTACCCCGAGCTCAAGGCAATTGATGAAGTGAGTAAAGCACCCTTGCCTGGCCTGTATGAACTGCGCGTCAATGGCTCCGAAATCTATTACACCGATGCCCAAGGCGATTTTCTGGTGGTGGGCAGTCTGTACGACACCAAGCAGAAGCGCAACCTGACCGAAGAGCGGGTCGACAAGCTCACCGCCGTCAAGTTTGACGCCCTACCCTTCAAGGATTCCTTCACCATCGTGCGGGGCAACGGCGAACGCAAGCTGGTTGTTTTTGAAGACCCCAACTGCGGCTATTGCAAGCGCTTCGAGCGCGACCTGCAGACCATCAACAACGTCACGGTCTATATGTTCCTCTACCCCATCCTCGGTCCGGATTCCAACAAAAAGTCCGAAGCCATCTGGTGCGCCAAGGATCGCGGACAGGTATGGCAGGACTGGATGGTGCGCGAACAAGCCATTCCAAGCACCGTACCAATGTGTGACACCAACGCGCTCAAGCGCAATGTAGAACTTGGCAAGAGCTTCAAAATTAACGGAACACCGACTTTGATTTTTGTCGATGGCTCGCGCGTACCTGGAGCCATTGACGCCAAGCAGATCGAAAAACGCTTGGCTGACGCCAAGTCATGAGCGCGGTAAAAACCAAAACGGTGATCGCACCCCGGATTCGCTACCAAGTCAGAATTCCTGACCCGCACAGCCATCTGTTCGAGGTCACACTGACCGTTGATCAGCCGCAGGCTGACCAATTACTGCAACTTCCAGTATGGATTCCGGGCAGCTATCTGGTGCGTGAATTCGCCAAAAACCTGCAAAAACTCAGCTGTGTTCAGTCCGGCAAAGTAGTACCCGCGGTGCAACGTGACAAGGCCAGTTGGCGGGTTCAATGCAAGCCGGGTGTGGCGCTCAGCGTGCAGTACGAAGTCTATGCCTTTGACAACTCCGTTCGCACCGCCTGGCTGGACGCCACGCGGGGCTTCTTCAACGGCACCAGCTTATTTTTGAAAGTAGCCGGAACCGAGGAGAACGCCCACGGCTTGGAGATTTTTGCACCGAGTCAAGCGCCCGACTGGAAACTGGCCACTGGCCTTGAGCCAGTTCGAATTGGCAAGTCCGGCTTTGGCAGCTACCGCGCAGATAACTACGACGCCCTGGTGGATTGCCCTGTCGAGATGGGCACATTCTGGAGTGGTAGCTTTGAGGTATTCGGCATTCCGCACCGTTTTGTAGTGGCTGGCCAGAGTGAGAGTTTTGATGGCAACAAACTGCTGGCAGATACCCAGGCCATATGCGAAGAGGAGATCCGCTTCTGGCACGGCGCGTCAAGCAATACAAAGCACATTGCAGCCACCGTTCCGTTCAAGAGCTATTTGTTCATGCTCAACGCCGTGCATGACGGCTATGGCGGTTTGGAGCACCGTAACTCCACTGCCCTGATCTGCACCCGAAAAGACCTGCCACGTCTGGAACGACAAACCCTGGCTCCTGCCACCCACAAGCAACCCGAGGGCTATACGGTGCTGCTTGGGCTTATCAGCCACGAGTACTTTCACACCTGGAACGTCAAGCGCCTGCGGCCGGCTGAATTTGCGCGATACGACTACACCCAGGAAAACTATACCGAGCTATTGTGGTTTTTTGAAGGCTTTACCAGCTACTACGACGACCTGCTGCTGTGCCGCGCCAATCGTATTGACAACGCCACTTACCTCAAGCTCCTGGGAAAAACTATCAATCAGGTGCAGCAAACGCCCGGGCGGCTGGTGCAAAGCGTGGCCCAAGCCAGTTATGACGCCTGGATCAAGTACTACCGTCAGGACGAAAACACCGCCAACGCCAC
>CAIQYP010000127.1 GCA_903876045.1 uncultured beta proteobacterium
GCGCGAGTTCTTGGGATCCCGAAACACCAGCGGTTTGACGTTCACGCGCTGCGCATCCGGGATCTGCGCGTAGTCCACGATTTCGGTCACGCGGTGGTGCAGGGGGGATTTGTCGCACACCGGGTCCGCATTGGCTGCGTCGCCCGTCAGCATCAAGGCCTGGCAGCGGCAGCCGCCCAGGTCTTTCTCTTTGTCAGGGCAGGTGCGGCAGGGCAAGGCCGAACCATCGGGCGTGACGGTCAGGAACACATTGCCCCAGCTTTACCAGGATTCCAACACTCGTTGAAGCGCCAGCGTTGCACGCTATCCAGCGGTTTGTCAGCGTGCATTACAGGGGTTGGAGGGGAGCCGGCAACTTCTTAAGTTATCTATCTCAATTTGACCGCAAGCTATTTGGCATCATCCCAAATGGATCATTTGGGATACACTTGTATCATGCGCCAAATTGAAAAAACTGACGAATACCAAGCCTGGTTTACGGGCTTGGCTGATGCGCAGGTAAAAGCCCGTGTTCAGGTGCGTATTGACCGGTTGCAAATCGGAAACGCGGGTGACGCTGGACCGGTTGGCGAAGGCGTGAGCGAGCTGCGGTTGCACTTTGGCGCGTAACTTGTAAGGCTCACCATATGACCAAGACAATCACTACTCCTTACGATAGTGCGGAGTACCTCAAGACTGAGGAAGACATTGCACTCTACTTTGCCGTGTGCGTAGAGGAGGCCGGGGATGATGCCAACTTTATTGCCCATGCGCTTGGAATTATTGCCCGTGCCCGAGGCATGACCCAGCTTGCAAAAGACACGGGGTTGGGGCGTGAGAGCCTTTATAAAGCCTTGTCCGGCCAGGGCAATCCCAGCTTTGCCACGATTTTGAAAGTGGTGCATGCTCTGGGCCTCAAGCTGGAAGGCAAAGCGCGCGCGACGCAGGCCGCTTAAAAACCAAACAGCCGCTGAAGCGCCAGCGTCGCACCTTACCGTGCGGTTTGTCTTGCAGGGTTTGTTCATGTCGGAGACTTGCACCTTGAACCAGTTGGAGCGGGGCGCGACGCCCATCGCGCAATGACAATGTCATTACAACATGCTATAGTCGGCGTCTCCTAAGGAGAAATCCACATGCTCACTGACGCAAAACGCGAAACTCTTAACATTCGCATCAAACCGGAAGTTCGCGATCTGATTGATCGGGCTGCAAAGTCTCGCGGCAAGAATCGCACGGATTTCATTTTGGACTCTGCCCGTCTTGCTGCAGAAGACACCCTCCTTGATCAAGTGATCATGTCGGTCAGCCCACAAGCCTTTGAACAGTTTCTGGCGCAACTGGATATGCCACCTAAACCGAGCGACCGTTTGATGAAGACCATGATCACACGCGCCCCCTGGGAGCGTGGATGAAGTTAACGGCACCGACGCCGTTGACAGAGCATCATGTGACGGATGGGTTTTCTTGTGGTGTCGACAGCCTGGATCAGTGGCTCAAACGTCGTAGCCTAAAAAACCAGATCCAGGGTGCTTCCAGAACTTATGTAGTCTGTGACAAGAGGCGCGTCGTTGCTTACTACGCACTCGCTTCGGGCGCTGTCACCACGACGGAGGCCACTGGTAAGTTTCGCCACAACATGCCTGAGCCCATCCCGGTTGTCGTTTTGTGTCGCTTGGCTGTTGATCAATCCTTGCATAGCAAAGGTTTTGGTCGTTCGCTGGTACGGGACGCCGGCATGCGCGTTGTCCAAGCGGCCAATACCATTGGAATTCGGGGGATGACCGTCCATGCGCTGACCGATGATGCGAAGGCCTTCTATGAAAAGGTCGGCTTCGATCCGTCGCCACTTGATTCTCACCTGCTGATGATTAGCTTGGCAGACCTGATTGCCAGCGGATTTTTGACACACTCTGATCAGTCCAAGTGTTGACCGATCAGAGTGTTAGCAAGCGCGAGTTCTTGGGATCCCGAAACACCAGCGGTTTGACGTTCACGCGCTGCGCATCCGGGATCTGCGCGTAGTCCACGATTTCGGTCACGCGGTGGTGCATGGGGGATTTGTCGCACACCGGGTCCGCATTGGCCGCGTCGCCGGTCAGCATCAAGGCCTGGCAGCGGCAGCCGCCTAAGTCTTTCTCTTTGTCGGGGCAGGTGCGGCAGGGGTCCTTCATCCAGCTATCGCCACGATAAAAGTTGAAGGCTTTGGACTGGTACCAGATGTCGCTCACGCCCATGTCGCGCACATTGGGGAAGGTGATGCCCTTGATCATTTTGGCTGTGTGGCAGGGCAAGGCCGTGCCATCGGGCGTGACGGTCAGGAACACATTGCCCCAGCCGTTCATGCATTTCTTGGGACGGGTTTCGTAGTAATCCGGCACCACAAAAATAATGCGAATCTTGTCGCCATATTTCTCGCGGCAGGCGTTGGTGACGCGCTCGGCGCGCTCCAGTTGCTCGCGTGAGGGCAGCAGCTTGTCGCGATTCAGTTCGGCCCACGAGTAGTACTGGCTGTTGGCCAGCTCCAGGTACTCCGCACCCAACTCCACCGCCAGATCGATGATCTGCTCAATGTAGTCAATGTTCAGGCGGTGAATCACGCAGTTGAGCACCATGGGCCAGTCGTGCGACTTGATAAGGTCGGCGGTGCGGCGCTTGAGGTCAAAGGTTTTGGTGTGCGAGAGAAAGTCGTTGAGCTCTTTGGTGGAGTCCTGAAACGACAGCTGCACATGGTCCAGCCCGGCTTGCTTGAGTGCGGCGGCACGGGCCCCGGTCAGGCCGACACCGGAGGTCAACAGGTTGGTATAGAAACCGAGGCGATGGGCCTCTGCCACCAAGATTTCAAGGTCATCGCGCACCAGCGGCTCGCCGCCCGAGAAGCCACATTGCACACTGCCTGCGGCCCGGGCCTCGCGCAACACGCGCAGCCAATCTTCGGTGGAAAGCTCAGGCCCGGTCTGCGCATAGTTCACCGGGTTGTAGCAAAACACGCAGTGCAGCGGGCACTTGTAGGTCACCTCGGCCAACAACCACAGCGGCGGGCCGGGTGGGGTGGCGGCGTTGCTCATAGCTTGACCCAGCCTTGGCGCTTTGCGATGGTCAAAAAGTCCAGCACATCGGCCTGCAAGCCGGTGGTCTCAAACTGCTGCTCCAGCGTGCTGATCAGCGTCTGGATGCTGGTGTTGCCGTCCAGGCGCGACATGATTTCACCGGCGCTGCCGTTGAGCTTGACCATGCCTTCGGGGTAGAGCAGCACCCAGGACTTTTGTACCTCTTCCCATTGCAGCTTGAACATTTTTGCCACGCGGGGGCAGACCTGCAGGTCCGCGTCTACAGGTAGATCAACAGGCACGGTGCTCATACCTTGGGCCCCAAGATGGAAATCTCGCACTGGCTGAGCATGATGGCATCGGCCAACGCCCACAGCACGTCGAGTTTGAATTGCAAAATATCCAGCGCACGCTGCTGCAACGCGCGGGTCTGGCTGAAGTAATCCAGCGTGAAGTGCAGACCGTGCTCGACGTCGCGGCGGGCCTGCGTTAAACGCTGCTTGAAATAGCGCAAGCCGGCTGCATCCACCCACGGGTATTGGGTCGGCCAGGTGTCGATGCGTTGCTGGTGAATATGCGGCGCAAACAACTCGGTCAGGCTGGAGGCGACGGCCTCTTGCCATGGCTGGCGGCGCGCAAAATTGACATACGCATCCACCGCAAAGCGGGCCGCTGGCACCACATGGCGCAGGGAGGTGACATCGTCACGGCTCAGGCCCACGGCTTCGCCCAGATGGATCCAGGCTTCAATGCCGCCTTCGTCGTCGACACCGCCAATGTGGCAACCATCGTGGTCCAGAATGCGCTGAATCCATTCGCGCCGAATCTCGCGGTCATCGCAGTTCGACAGGATGGCGGCGTCCTTGAGCGGGATGGATATCTGGTAATAAAAGCGATTGGCCACCCAGCCGCGCAACTGCGCGGGGGTGAGTGTGCCGGCTGCCATCATCAAATGAAACGGATGGTTGATGTGGTAGCTGCCGCTGCGTCCGCGCAATTTGGCTTCAAACTCTTCCTTGCTCCAGGGCGTCAGGGTTTCTGTCATAGCTCGATTTCCATGCCGTCAAAAGAGACCTCGATGCCGTGTTCGCGCAACACATCCCGCTGTGGGCTGAGCTCGTCAAGGATGGGGTTGGTGTTGTTAATGTGGATGAGAACTTTGCGGGTGCTTGCGGGCAACTTGTCCAGCCATTCGATCATGCCGTCGGGTCCGCTTTGGGGCATGTGGCCCATGTCGCGCGAAGTCTTGGCCGAGGCACCCAGGGTGATCATTTCGTCATTGGTCCAGAGCGTGCCGTCCACCAGCACGCAGTCTGCGGCCTGCATGGCGGCCCACACAGGGGGCTCCATTTGGCCCAGCCCCGGCGCGTAGAACAGGCGCTTGCCGCTGGCGATATCGATTAGGGTCACGCCCACGTTGTCGCCGGCCTGCGGTCGATCGCGGTGGGGCGAGTAGGGCGGTGCGTTGCTGATCAGCGGCAGCGCCTCAAAGCGCAAGCCTGGCACATCGGCCATGCTGAAACCCGTGCCGCCCAAGGGCACGTCGTGCCAGTTGACACCGCAATAGTGCTCCAGCACTTTGAGCAGCGGGTTGCCACTCATCAGGTCGTCGCGCACCAGCGTATGGCACCACAACTCCAATGGTTGGCGGTGCTCGCGCAACATGTAGAGACCGGTGGTGTGGTCGATTTGTGCGTCTATTAAAAACACCGCCTTGATGGCCGTATCGCGCAGTGCGCGGGCTGGCTGCAAGTCGGGGAAAGATTTGATTTGCTCCAGGATGTCGGGCGAGGCGTTGAACAGCACCCAGTTGTCCTGGTCGGCACTGACGGCAATCGATGACTGGGTGCGGGCGCGCAAGGTGATACTGCCCTTGCGGTAGGCATCACAGTTGGGACAATTGCAATTCCATTGGGGGAAACCACCGCCTGCGGAAGAACCTAAAACACGAACTCTCAAAGTGAAGCCTTCCGATGAATACCAGGGCTGCGCGCCAAGCCCGCCGGAGCGTGTCCGGCGGGCTGGACGTGTTTTACGTGACTGCCGTGATTAACGGTTGGCGATGTACATCGTGATTTCAAAGCCAAAACGCATATCGCTTGCTGCTGGTTTTTCCCATTTCATGTCGGTTCTCCTGTGGTGTTGTTCCGCACGCTGCGGCTGAATGTGCCGGCAGCCTGTCCGCCGATACAGATTTGATTTTGAACAATGAAACGCAAAGTAGCATCGCGAATTCATGGATTGCGCACTCATGATTTTCATGAATCTGAAGCACCCAGCGAAGCCATGGCGCAGTCGCCCGGCTGCCATCGCACTGAATGCGGCTAGCATCGCCCCTCATGCACCCCCTTGAGACTGCCCACCCGCTGCACCCTGCGATCGCGCCCTATGCCAGCGCACAGATCGATGTGGGCGACGGGCATCTTCTATACGTGGAGCAATGTGGCAGCGCAGATGGCACGCCCATGGTGTATTTGCATGGCGGGCCGGGCAGCGGTTGCTCGCCAAAGCATCGCCAATTTTTTGACCCGACATTGTGTCGCACCGTGCTGTTTGACCAGCGCGGCTGTGGCCGCAGTCTGCCGCGCGGCGCGCTGCTGCACAACCACACCGATGCACTGGTGCAAGACATGGAAACGCTGCGCCGCCACCTGGGCATTTCGCGCTGGCTGGTGGTGGGTGGCTCCTGGGGCGCGGGCTTGGCGCTGGCCTACGCTGCGGCGCATCCGCAGGCTTGTCTGGGGCTGGTGTTGCGGGGCGTGTTTTTGGGGCGCGCTGCCGACATTGACTGGTTCTTTCAAGGTGCGGCCCAACTGCTGCCGGATGCCTGGCAGCAGTTGGCAGATCAGGCGGGTCCGGGAGACCCCGCGCGGGTCGGCACGGCTGCCGATCTGCTTGCGTGGCTGCACGCGGGTCTGCATGGCTCCGACGCCGAGGCAGCGCTGGCCTGCGCCATGGCATGGGAAGCCTGGGAGCAATCGCTGTCACAGCAGCGCGCCGTTGCGCCGCGCCTTCTAGCGACAGACGACGCCGAGGCCACCTTGCTGATCGACAAGTACCGGATTCAAAGCCACTACCTCACCCACCAATGCTTTCGGGCAGGTGCGGGTCTGTTGGCAAACGAGGGCAAACTTTCGGGCCTGCCCGTAGCCATCCTGCATGGGCGGCTGGACTGGATTTGCCGCGCCGAAGCCGCGTGGGATGCGCACCGCAGTTTGCCTGGCAGCCGACTCCAATGGGTCGAGGGTTGTGGACACAATCCGTTCGAGCCAGCCAACGCAGCCGCGCTGGTGGCTACCATTCAACACTTCGCAACGCACCGCAACTTCACCCACTGGGGCAACGCCTTTCCCCACCCGCCCAAACCATGAGCCTTCGACTTCAGGTCAATCTGATCATCACCACCTTGCTGGCTGTGTTTGCGTCCGTGCTCATCGGCCTGCAGATTGACAACACCCGGCGCAGCGTGCACGAAGAAATGGTGGGCGCCAATGTGGTGGCAAGCCAGTTGCTCTCGCGCATGCAATGGATTTATGGCAACAGCGGCCTGGAAGGCATGGCCGGGTTTCTGACCCAGGTGGGGCGCATACGCGCCAACGATGTGGAGTTGCGCGACGACGAGGACACCGTGGTCTACAAGTCGCCACCGCCAACTTACAAGGCCGGGCGTGTAGCGCCGGTTTGGTACAGCGCCCTGGTGGCGCCGCCGCTGGAGCCCAAGATCATCAAGCTTCCCAATGGCCACATCGTGCTGCAGGCTGATGCCTCGCGCGCGGTGCTGGACGGCTGGGATGACTTGCACCTCACGCTGTGGATCGTGCTGGCCGGCTTCGTGTTGGGCAACGCCCTGATTTACGCCCTGATGGGGCGCGCCTTGCGTCCGCTGCAACAACTGGTACAGGGTCTGCGCCATATGGCCGATGGCCAATACGACACGCGACTGAAGGGTCTGGCAGGGCATGAGGGCCGACAAATCGGCCAGGCCTTTAACCACATGGCGCAATCGGTCCAGGACAGCGTTGAAGCCAAGCGCCAGGCCCGGGAGGCGGCACTGGCTCTGGCCGAAAACCGTGAACTCACGCAGACCATACAGGCGCGCATTGAACTGGAACGCGCAGACATTTCGCGCGAACTGCACGATGAGTTGGGCCAGCAAGTCACTGCGATCAAAAGCGTGGGCCTGGCGATTGCCCGGCGTGCGGCCGACACCGATCCGTCGATAGAACAATCGGCGCGCCTGGTGATGCAATGCGCCGACCAAATCTACGACGGCATGCACCGCATGATCGCCAAATTGCGGCCCCTGGCACTGGACCAGTTCGGCCTGTATGACGCACTGCGCGACCTGCTGGCGGATTGCCAGATGCAGCACCCGGAACTGGACATCAGCGCCTCCCTGCCGGATGCACTGGACATTCCGGACGACGCACTGGCCACAGCCGTCTACCGCATCGTGCAAGAGGCAATCACCAATGTCTTGCGCCATGCACAGGCCAGTCGCCTGGAGATCCGCGTGACGGTGGCTGCGGATGAATTGCTGCTGGAAGTTCGCGACAATGGCTGCGGCCGGATCAGCCAGTTTCAAAGCAGCGGGCACTTTGGTGTGTCCGGCATGCGCGAACGTGTGCAGGCGCTGAACGGCCGTTTTAATTTGCTGCAACGCGAGCCCGGTGGAATCGAGATTCAGGTGCGTCTTCCCTTTTCAAAACAACAACACAATGCATAAGCTCAAAGTCATGTTGGTCGATGACCACGCCGTGGTGCGCATGGGCTTCAAGCTCTTGCTGGAAGCCTGCAAGGACATCGAAGTAGTGGCCGAGGCCGACAGCGGTGAAGCCGCCTTGCAGGCCTGCGAACTGGCGCTGCCGGATGTGGTGGTGATGGACCTGGCCATGACGGGCATAGGCGGCATCGAGGCCATCAAACGCCTGACTGCCAAACACAGCCAGGTGCACATTCTGGCCTTGTCGGCGCACGAAGATATCAGCCATCCGATGCGTGCGCTGCAAGCCGGGGCCTTAGGTTATTTGTCCAAGCGCAGCGCGCCCGAAGCACTGATTGATGCCATACGCGCCACGGCCAGGGGCCAGCGTTATGTGGACAGCCAGATTGCCCAGCGTATCGCCATGCAAGCCATCAGCGGTGACCGCAACCCGGTGGGTAAACTCTCGGCCCGCGAATTTGAAGTGTTTGAACAACTGGCGCGCGGGCAGTCGGTGGCGCAAATATCGGACACGCTAAAACTGTCCGGCTCCACCGTGGGCACCCACCTCTACAACATCAAGCAAAAGCTGGGCTTAAACAACCAGGCCGAGATGACGCTGCTGGCCGTGCGCCATGGCCTGATCAACATTACCGAATAGCGCTTAAGCGGCTATCTCATTCATGCAGTTAATTTGCGCGGTGCGAAGCACGCCCGCCATGGGATGCGTGCTGTCGGTGAGCCCGTTGTCGCGCGCATCGGCAGCGAAGGCAGTAAAGCCAGGGGTAATTCCCCATCCATGTGTCACTTGACCGAAAAGGCGATGGGCCTGCTCAGTCAGCGCGTGTGCGAAGTGGCTTGAAGCCGGGAAATCCAGCGTGATTCCGGCGCGCTCCAGCGCACAAAAGGCCACTTTCCAGCCGGTGTCATGCAGCAGTCCGCCTAAGTAAGCGTCGAATGCCAATTGGCCTGCAGACTCCGCTAGTGCAGCGGTGTGCTGAGCCAGTAACTCTGAGTGCTCCCACATCCGCTCAACCGCCCCCGCCACCTGCATGCCCATGTCGCCCTGAAAAATGGGTTTGAGCACAACGCGGGCAATCACCCTTTGCAGCCCACCAGAACCAATCAGCGTAATGGCCTGCTGGAGGTTGGCCACATCCCCCTGCGTGCGGTAATACGGCGTGTTGGCCAGACGCATGACCTCGGCCGAAAGCCTGGCGTCTTTGGTTACGCGCTCGGCGATGGCCGGCAGCGGCAGGGAGGTCTGGCGCAGCAAGGCAATCAATTGCGGGACCAACGCTGAAGCCCGTGGCAACAAGTTGTCGGGGATAGTGGGCAGGGCCAATGTCTTTTGAATTTCTGCCAAAGCGCGTTGTTCCACCGGGAACAAAGATGCTTCGGTAAGCGGCGCAGTGTTGAACAGCCAGGGCAAGAACTGCGGTACGACCACTGCCGAATCAGATGCCTGGCTGTCAGGAGCGAGCGCAGCACTTGTCGCCGGTTGACGATCGTGTTTGGGTGAAGGCCTAAGCCATGAAAGCCAGCTCATAGCCCATTGTCCCGTAAAAACGCCATCAACTCATTGCTGTTGGCAAGCTCCAATTTGAAGAAAATCTTGGCGCGGTGGTTTTCCACCGTGCGATGGTCAATCGAGTTGGCAGGGTCTTGCTTGGTGAGCATCTGCGCGGCCACTTTGCTTGTCAACCCTTGCGCCACTAGCGGCGCCACCTGTCTTTCGCGCGGCGTGAGTCTGGCCCAAAGTTGCAAGCCATTCTGGCGATCGCGCCGCTTCTCTGCAATACCAATCGCAAGCGCTTTGGCGCGTTCGACGGTCTCGATGAGTTGGTCTACCGTGCAGGGTTTTTCCAGCCAGCTGACCGCGCCCTCCTGTATGGCACGCACCGCCACCGGGAGTGTGCCGTGCCCGGACAGGAACACCACCACCAACGGGCTCGCGCGTTCTTGTAGAACGCTGAATACATCCAGGCCGCTCATGCCCTGCATGTCCAGGTCCAGCACCACCACGCCACTGCCGTCGATCTGTGCCCCTTCCAAAAAGGCCTCGCCGCTCGCGAAGGTCTTGACGGAGCAATCGGTCACTCGCGCCAGCAACAGGTTGCCGTTGGCGCGGCGCACGGCTTCGTCGTCATCGACGATATAGAGGTTGAGGTTTTTCGGGTTCATGGGGTAGTGGGAAGGTAAACGGTAAACACGGCGCCGCCTTGTGGCGCGTTTTCAAACTCTAACCGCCCGCGATGCGACTCGACAGACGTGCGGCAGATGTTGAGGCCCAGACCCAGGCCTTCGGGCTTGGTGGTGAAGAAGGGCTCGAACAATTGCGCCACCACGGGCTGCGCAATGCCGGGGCCGTGATCCGACACGCGGATAAACACCATATCGTCCTGTGCACCGGTCTGCACCCGCACAATTTTGTCCACTGGATATTTGTCCTGCATGGCCTGCAAGGCGTTGAGCACGAGATTCAATACCACCTGCTCCAGCATTACGCGGTCCGCCTGAATCGCGGGCAAGTGTGCATCCAGTTGGGTGATGACGCGCGCCTGCTGATGGCGAATTTCAGGGCGCATCAGGGCCAGCACGTTGTTCACTACCTCGTTGACCGTGCAGTCCTGAAAGCCCGCGGTTTGCTGGCGCACAAAGCCGCGGATGCGACCCACAATTTCGGCGGCGCGTTGGGCTTGCGCGCTGATGTCGTCCAGCGTTTCCCGCAGCAGTTCACGATGGCCACGCTCGGCGTAGGCGCGCGCTGCGCCGGCAAAACTGCCCAGCGCCATCAAGGGCTGACTGAGCTCATGCGCTAGGGTGGAGGCCATCTCGCCCATGGTTGCCAGGCGCCCGCTGCGCTGCATTTTGGCAACCTGCACACGCTGCTGTTCCTCGGCGCGCTTTTGATCGGTGATATCCACCACCGAACTCATCCAGCCGCTGTGCTTGCCGGTACCATCAATCAGCGGCGCGGAATAGAACATGGTGTAGACGTCATGCCCGTCACGGTGGCGTATGCGTGAATCAAAGCCGTCCATGGTGTTCTGGCCGCTCAACACCGCTTCAAAGTACTGCCAGTGCTTGTCGAGGTCCTCCGGATGCCAGTAGGGGTACGGCGGCGGTTGACCCACCAGGGCATCGGCCGGATATCCGGTGATGTCGCACAGCGCCGGGTTGACGTAAATGATGCGTCCCTGCAGATCGCGCGCATGCATGCCCACCACCAGCGAGTCGCCCATGGCCTTGCGAAAGGCATGCGCCTCCTGTAATTCAGCGGTGCGCTCCAGCACGCGCTTTTCGAGTTCAAGGCGGTGCCTGCGCATCTCGACATAGCGACGCTCGCGCTGTTGTGCCACCTTGATCGCCAGCAGCAAAACCAGAGCCAGCAACACGGCCAGAGCCCGTCCCATCCAGCGCGACCAGTTCACCGGTGCCAGGTCGTTCATAACCGCCAACTTCCATTGGAATTCCGGCAGATTCTCATCCAGGGAGAGTAGTTGCTGCGGCACGCCATCAATCACCGTAAGGGTCTCGAAACTGGGTTCGGATGCATCCAGCTTTTGCTGCCATTGAATGGGCTCGAAGGTGGAGCGCGCACCGTACTGCCGATGCTTGTTTACCCATGCCAACTCGTCGGCCTGCAACGTGCGCGTAGTCTTGTATTTCCAGGCTTCGATGGAGCCCAGAAAAACGATGCCATGCGCATCGGTCAGAAACACCGGGGCTTTATTGCGCCGCCAGGCGTCTTCGATGTCGCGCAGGCTGACCTTGATGGCCAACACGCCGATGGCTTCGTCACCCATGCGTACCGGTGTGGTCATAAAAAGCCCCGGAACGCCGGTGCTGGTGCCTACGGCATAGAAGAAGCCATCGCGCCCCGCCATGGCATCCTGAAAGTAGGGACGAAAGGAATAGTTGTCACCGACAAAACTGTCGGGCTCCAACCAGTTGCTGGCTGCCAGCGTGAGACCTCTGGAGTCCATCAAATAGAGCGCGTCGGCCCCCACCCGGTGGCTGGTGGCCTGCAAAAAACGGTTGACCTGGTTGGTCAGCGCCTTGTCGCCGGGCGACAGTAGCAAGGCCTTGATTTCGGCATGCTGGGCCGTGACAAAGGGGATCTGGTTGTAACGCGCCACCGTGCCCCTTAGACCCAGGGCCTGAACCTCGATCGTGCGGTGAATGGCTTCGACCTGGATGCCCTTCTCACGCTGCGCACTCCATTCACCCGCCAACCAGGCCAGCAGAACAGCCACCAGCGCATAGAGCGTCCACAGCACGGCACTGCGTGTCCCGCCAGCGTTGTGCTCTGCGATGTTGGCAGAGGGCGATTCTGTCGTCATGTGCTGTGCCATCCCTTATTTCTTTCAGGCATTGTCCACGAAACCCCTTTTGGCGCCCGGTGACGCGGATCTAGCGCACGATGACGGGTGCGGCGTAGGTTCCGTCGTCTTCAGTTGTCTTGGGGGTTGCAACCAGCCAGGCCAGCAGCACCATGGCTACAAACAACAGTGCACCAACCCAACGCAAGGCTTTCCAGAAGTTCATGACGTGCTCCGGGTTTTCAACACTGTGGACACCTGCAAGGCGTCCAGCGGATCGAAGTGGTTACGGGCCAGATAGTCGCGCGCCGGTGAGTCCATGGAACTCAGTTCCACGTCCAGCTCCGCGAACACCCGGTTGAAGCGGGACTGCACTTCGCTCAGGGCTTCGTCGGTCAGCAGGCCCTGCATCAGGTCCTGCATCTCGCTGGGGTTGAGGGCCTCCATCACCACCTGCCCGGCCTGAGCGAACTCCCACTCAAACATCTTCTGCTTGACCTGGTGGCGAAACGCCTGCAGCGCCGCATGGGCCTCCTCCAGCCGACGGATATTGGCCTGATAGAAATGCTGCATGCGCCGCAGGGCGCGATCCTGACGGTCCAGCACATGGTCCGGATCCAGGTGCCGACGCTCCTGGATCATCTGGCTCATGTTTTCAATCTGACCGCCGATGGTGACCAGCGCCTGGCGAAAAGATTGCAAGCGCTCTTCGCGACGCAGACAGTCGTTTTGCAACTGCTCGATGGGGTTGGCACGGGCCTCTGCCTTGCGTAGCTTAAGCATCCGGTTTTCCAGCTTTTGCACGGCAAGCGGCAAGGCCTGGAAGCTGATGAAACCCACCGCAGCCATGCCCGCCAGCGCAGCCAGTCCGGCACCTGCTGACACCGCCGCCCAGATCAACGGACCAGACAATGCCAGTAAGGCCAGCGTGCCAAAGGCGGCGCCACCGCGCAGCGCCCACACTTTGAAATCATGCGCCGGCTGTGCCGACGTGTTACGCGTTTGCATCGTGGATCTCCCTGGCAAGCTCATGGTGTTATGCGTTGCACCGCGTTAACCCGTGCCGTTTTCTGGCCATCAGCCCGGGCAAAGCGCGCGATGCCCAGGGTGTCGTTCGGGCTCTTGATTTCTTTCCAGGCGGCAGAGAAACGCCCCTCCTGCATGTTCTCCAGATTGCGCAGCAGGCAGCTTTGCAAGGCACCCACCTTTTTGCCCATATCGCCCGTGGGCTTGAAGGGCCGCGTGATCAGCAAATTAGGTACCGCCAGAAAGCTGAAGTTAAAGGCATCCATGTTTTGGTAATTTCGCTTGACGCCGACAAAAGGCGCATGGGCAGTCAGGTCATATTCCACCAATACCAGGCCGCTGCTATGTTGATGCCGCACGATGTTCGGCATAGGCCAGCCACCCGAGGTGAAGATGGCCTGCACCTTGTTGGTCTGCAGAAGCTTGATGGCTTGATCGTCGTTGTCGGCCACGACAAAATCCATGTCATAGCCCAACTGGCTATTCAGCGTCTGACCGACCAACTGCGCCGAGCCCACCACGGCCACTCGCACACCTTTGAGGTCGGAGAATTTGCGAATCTGGCGCGTTTCAGCAAAGAAGTTCAGGCCGGAAGTCTTCATCTTGGAGCCCTCGCGCAATGCCAGCACATGCAACAGGTTGCTATGCAGGGGCATCACGGCTTGCAGGTTGCGCAAATTCTCATCACCGCCGCGCGCCATCTCCTGCAACGTGTCAAGCTGGGCGATGCCTATATCCACCTCGCTGGCAGAGAGCTTCATCAGGTTCTGCAAGCCTCCTGCGCTGGGCACGGCACATACCGATACCTCGTTACCGCAGGCGGTCTGGATGTCACGCACGATCAGCTCGTACACACCACCCTTGGGACCACTGCCAATGCGCAATGCGCAGTCGCCTGCTTCATCTTCTGCAAAAGCCGCATGGCTGGTCAACAGCGTGGCGACCACGGTGCAAAGTACGCGAGTGATAAACGGATGGGGGCGCATGGTGAACTCCTTGGGTGTGTTGTTGATGCACCCAGTGTGTTCCGCGCCAATGGCAAAAGCATCCGTACGCTTGCGCGACGCAACTGTGTAGAACTACACAGCGTCACGCCCCGGGCTGGCAAACACCACCGCATCCGCCACGCTCCAGAACAACTGTGCGTCGTGGCCCACACCGGTCGGGTCGACACGCTGCAGCAGTTCACGCACAGTCGTCTTTACGCGCGCCAGCAGCAGCGTCTTGCCGGCCGACTGCAGGCTGTGGCGCAGCTCTATCAAGCAGTCGACCGCCGTGCTATCCAGGTCGGCGCTTTCTTCCAGACTCAAGATCACGGTGTGCAGACCGGCACGACCACCGACCACGCGCAGCACTTCGCCCATGACCCGCTCGGCACTGCCGAAAAACAGTGGCTCTTCGGGCCGCAGAATCAGCAGACCCGCCTTGGCCTGCGCCTCTGCTTGCACCTGCACGTCGACATAGTTGCGGCTGTTGCCCAGTTCCGCCAGTTCATGCACCACCGGCTGGCTGAAGCGGTGCAAGGCCCCCAGCACCGAGAGGGCGATGGCCGCCAGCATGCCATCCAGCACGCCGAGTAACAGCACCGCGAACACGGCAGCCAGCAGTAGCCCGCGGTCGCGGTTCATGCGCCAGACTTGCGCCAGCGGGCGCACCGACAAGGCATGCCACAGTGCACTGATCACTGCCACCGCCAACACCGGGCGCGGCAGCAATTGCAAGGCCGGCAGTGCCGACAAGAAGACCAGCAGCACCGCCAGCAACGCAAAAGCACCGGCCTTGCGCGACACCGCCCCGGCAGCTGCATTGGCGCTGGTGGCGGAAAAACCTGCTCCCACCACCATGCCCTGCAGCAAGCCTGCACCCACGTTGCAGGCGCCCAGCACCATCAGTTCGCGATCCGCACTGAGCGTGTCACCATGCATCAGAGCCTGCGTGCGCATGCTGCCCCAAGACTCGGCAAACACCAGCATCACCAGCCCGAAGGCCAGCTCACCGGCGCGCAGCCATTCGCTCAAGGGCAACTGCGGCAGGCCAACAGCAAACACGGGGGCCGCCACCGCACCCACCTGCTGCACCAGCAGCGCCGACCAACCTGGCATCTGCGTCACCGCGATGGCCAGCAGCATGACCAACAAAGAAGCAGGCAGACGCGGCCAGCGCCGAAACCACAAAATCAATCCGCCGGCGGACAACGCCAACAGCACGCTGGGCCAATGCCAGAGTTGCAACTGCGTCAGTGCGAAGTACAGCAGAGAGATCGGATCAGCACGGACCACTGCTGGCACCTCCAGCCCCAGTGCATCCGGCAGTTGCTTGACCACAATCGTCAGCGCCAGCGCAAAGGCAAAGCCCTTGAGCACCGGGCGCGAGACGTAGGATGAGAGCTGCCCCTGGCGCGCTGCAGCCAGCAGCATTAGCAGCACACCGCTGAGCAGCACCAGAGCCATCACCACTTGGGTATAGGCCGCAGCGGTCGCCAGGCTGTAGGCACCCGTCATGGACACTCCCGCTGCCGCTGCCAGCGCGGCGGTGGATGAGGTCGGCGCCACGATGGCAAAGCGGCTCCCGCCGAAGAGCGCATAGACCGCCAGCCCGATCACCACAGCGGTTAGCGCATGGCCCACCGGCAGGTGCGCAAGCCCGGCGTAGGCCACTGCTTCGGGCAGCAGCAGACCCGCCACACACAGGCCGGCCACCACATCGGGCCAGAGGCTATTTCCGTTTTGTAATTCTGCTTTGCTCATGCGCGGAGTATGCGACGCAAAATCACTCACATTCGTACCTACTCCCGTCGCGGTTAGCGGCGGTCTGAACGCGCATATAGATGGCGGTTGGGCGCGGCTTTCGTTGACCCACAGTGAAACTGAGAGTCAGAAATGGAGCAAATTGTGAACGGGCAATGCCACAACGACGGACCCGACAAAGGCAGCAGAGCAGCCTTTAAATAGCCAAATTTATAGATCGTGCCGGCCAAAAAATGAAACGTGGGTTTCATTTTTTGGCCCAAATTGACCGGCTGTGAAGAGTTTGGTCAAATATTTGAAGAGCTAGTGTTTCCGCAACACTTTTCGCTCACCGGGAAAATATTTTCCTAAGAAAATAAATTGAAGTCGTATGGAAAACTCCGAAAAACGCGTGCACCGTCGCATTGAAGTCACCCGCCTCAAATCACGAGAGGGGCAATTGGAAATCCTGGCGTTTTCGGCTCATTCAATTGGAACGGAATGGGCCATTCCCGTCCTTCTAATAGATGCGAGTGAAGGCGGACTCCAGATGGTAATGCCCTCACTGGAGCAGGATCAAACCGAATTCATTCTGGAAATCTCAACATCCAACGGACTGGTATTTGACGAAGTCAAGATTCGATTGATATGGTCAAAATGTAACGGGCGCTATGCTGATTGCGGCTTTGAATTTGTTGATCAGTTGATACCAATACGACAACTTGAGCAACATATCAGGGCTGCGAATATGCGGCAACTTCATTGCGTCTTACATCCCTGTGTCGAGGCATTTTCATGAAGGCGATTGTCCTGGAGAGGGTTATCGCCTTTATACGTACCAGATGCTGAAGAAATTTCTCAAATGCCCGGGCCAGAAGTGATTGCTGACCTTGCAATAGATGGCGCAAGCCATGAGTCACCGGCGCGCCATGGGAACGCTGCGAATCCTGAGTTCGATGCCAGAAATGAAGGCATCGACGATCTGTCGAATCGATCGCGGTTCAACAAGGGTGACGGAGTCAAATTGGCACGTATTTCGTCCCGAGTTCCTGTGACGGGCTGGGCCAACGTCTGGTCTGGCCGATGGGATATCAAAGGTGCACGTCTACATGACATCTCCGATGTCGGCGTATCGATCTACTTACAAGTCCAACTTGAACTGCACAAGGATTACCAAATTCAACTTAGTGTCTATCGCAATGGCAAGCTTCATAACGTCAATGCCCGCGGCCTTTGTCTGCATTCAACTTTAGTTGGTCTGCATGGATTTAGACATGGCTTCGATTTGCATTCCGTTGGTGACGGCGACCAGATTGAGCTTCAGGAAATTCTCTCTTGAATATACCTGCCGGTCGCTTTGCGATCGACCTTCTGAAGCCTTCAAATGCCACCCTGCTTTTAATCCTTCAATGGTTAGTGGATGCAATCAGACAAAGGGCACGCTTCAGCCCACTTATGACTTTCTGTTGTGCTAACACAAGGGCCTCTTGAGCGGTCTAAAAAAATTTAATAAATTACAATTTTTGCTATAAATTGTCACTAATTCAATGTTGATTTGCTTTAAAACAATGAAAATCAACAAAAAGCTCAAAATTGTTTGCGGGTTAATAAAATGGGGACAAGCAAAATTTGAATTTTGAAAGATAAAGCAATGGCAAAAACGATCATGATCGTAGACGACTCAGCCTCCATACGGACGGTCGTTGGAATAGCACTGCGCGGCGAGGGCTACTCGGTGATAGAGGCCAAGGATGGGCAGGACGCCATCAACAAGCTCTTCGGTCAAAAAGTCAATCTCATCATCAGCGACGTCAACATGCCCATCATGGATGGCTTCACCTTTGTGAAGAACGTCAAGCAGATGCCCGCCTACCGCTTCACCCCCGTCATCATGCTGACCACCGAATCGGATGCGTCCAAGAAGCACCAGGGCCAGGAGGCCGGAGCCAAGGCCTGGGTGGTCAAGCCCTTCAACCCCGAACAGATGGTCAGCGCCGTGCAGCGCTTGTGTTTGCCTTAACCGGAAACATCAATGCGCACCAATAAGTATCAGGAAGAAAAGAACGGGGGAGTCCACGATGTCACACGAATCATGACAACAAGTCGA
>CAIQYP010000128.1 GCA_903876045.1 uncultured beta proteobacterium
CGCCGAATATCAAAGCCGTGGTGTCAAGTTTGTACGAGGCAAAGTGCAGGAACCTTACGGCACAGTGGCTGTCTTTTTAGACCTCTACGGAAATCAATGGGACCTAATCGAATTGGTCAATTCGACGAGCCAATGAGAGACCGCGTCCAACACTTCAGCGACGACCAACATCGCCGCTTACCAATTTTCAAAATGAACGATGGCTTTCGACGACACCAATCTGGGTCGTGCAGAGTTAGCTGTCTCACACCTATCCCGGTTTTCCAAGAATCAAAATGCAGACTGGTTAGTAATTTTCTTCTCTACACCGGTCATAGCCAGGACTTGACTTCCTGGCAGCAGACATTCCCAGGCATTTGAGAATTTTCGATTTGGTGGATATGACGCCAAAACATCCAGGATATTGAGTCCTGTGAACAGTCAGCTCATCTTGAGAAAATACACGCTCAATTGCAGATATTCAATCAACAGTTAGTGAGAAAAAGTTCAGCAGTTAATGAGACTGGACGGTTGCCAGCGGCAAGAATAGGGTCAGTCGCGAGTCTGGCAAGGCAAGGAAGCCGTGATGCTGGTAGAAAGCCGCTGCCGCCTCGTCCTTGGCATCCACCATCAGGGCGAAGGCGGCAATCTCCGAACGGGCAGCACGGTCGAGCGCATCGGCCAGCAGCGCACCGCCTAGACCTTGCCCTTTGAACGCCTGATCGACGGCCAAGCGACCCATGCGAACAGCGGGCACGGTCGGATAGCGCGGCAGCTTCTTGCCAGTGCTGGCCGGAAGATCGGCCAGCACCAGGCTTGCCGATGCCAAGGTGTAGTAACCCGCGATGCGCTGCTCATCCGCCAAGGCCACGAAGCAAGCGGCCACGCGGCGGCGAATGTCCTGGGTGACTTGCACTTGCAGGTAGCGATTCAGAGGCTCCGAATCACTGCGGAAGACGGAGCGATCATGTGCTGCATCGAACTGCGAAAGCTGGAACGGTGCGCGGCTCATTCAGTGCGCAATAGCTTGCTGCGACGGGTAAAGGCGCGTTCCAAAGCTGGGGCCGGTTTCGGTGGCAACAGCAGAGCTTGCGCGAAACATTCCTGATCGGCCAGAGACAGACGGATGACCTCGGCCTGCTCGATGGCGCGCTGCGCGGCGTCCTGCACGGCGGAGACCACGAAATCGGTCATGGTGCGCCCTTGAAGTTCAGCGGCACGCTTGAGCATCGAATGCAGATCGGTGCTGATCCGAGCTTCGAGACGGGCGGTAGAGATGGCGACGGGCATTGTTTTGTCCTCCTGATGCAATAATACGGCAGATTGCCGTACAACGCAAGGAGGGATTTTCGGCGGTTCCGGCTTACCGTACGATTTTTTCCGTTTTCTGAGGCTACCGCTATTTGGCCACTTTCTCACTAACTCCTAATTTTTCTCATTAACGACTGATTGTTCACAAGTCCGACAACAACAAAGCGGGACTTCGCCCATTGAAGCCACTACCCGAATATCGAATCGGGAGCGCCACCAAGCCATGGCAACTCACACCAGGCTGCATCTGGCCTCCAGGTAGCAACCCAGGCTGGCACCTGCTCTGCTGGCATGGGTCGGGCAATACCGTAGCCCTGAGCCAGTTCGCATCCCAGATTCATCAACGCGGTGCCGTGTGCGACAGTCTCCACCCCCTCGGCAATCACCTCCCGTCTGAATGCGGCGGCCAATCCGATGATGCCTTCAAGAATGGCAAGGTCATCAGGGTCGTTCAGCATGTCGCGCACAAAGCTCTGGTCGATCTTGAGAATCGCCACACGAAGACGCTTGAGGTAGATGAGTGAGGAATAGCCGGTGCCAAAGTCATCCAGTGAAAACTTCACACCAATTTGGCGGCAGTCCTCTATCACTTGCGACACAAGCTCCATATCGGCCAAAGCACTGGTTTCCAACACTTCAAGCTCCAACCGGATCGGGTTGACTTTAGGGTGCATGGCCATGATGGCTTGTAGCCGCTCAAAGAAGTTGCCTTGTTGCAACTGGCGTGCGCCGATATTGACGCTCACTGTCAGGTCCATTCCCATGGCGAGGCTACCGGGATTTACAGGCTTGGTGATGAAGTCGTTCATACCTGCATCCAGGCAACGTTGCTTGTCATCAG
>CAIQYP010000129.1 GCA_903876045.1 uncultured beta proteobacterium
CAAATGGAACCGCTGTCCAGGACGCAGGCTGACAGAATGCAAAAACTGGAAGCATCTGTACTGCATCTGAGTTCCACCATCAACGACATACTCGATTTGTCAAAAATTGAAGCGAACAAATTGGTGTTGGATGAAGTTCCAGTGAACATAGACCACCTGGTGACCCAAGTGGTTCACATGTTGCTGCACAGTACCGAGGCAAAGGGATTGCAACTGAGTGCGCATGTTGATCGCATGCCAACTAGCCTCTTGGGGGATCCCACGCGATTAACCCAGGCCCTTCTGAACTTCGCTGGCAACGCCGTCAAATTTACAGACACTGGCTCCATTGCTATTAACGTGTCTATTTTGGAGGATGGGGATGATTGTGCTCTTGTGAAACTCGAAGTAAAGGACACAGGCGCTGGCATTGCTGCTGAAAAACTTGCGACACTCTTTCAGCCATTTGTTCAGGCTGATAGCAGTACCACTCGTCAATACGGCGGAACTGGTTTAGGCCTGGCAATAGCCAAACACCTTGCCGAGGCAATGGGTGGCGAAATAGGATTTCACAGTGAGTTAGGTGTTGGTAGCAAATTTTGGTTTACTGCCAGGCTGCGCAAGGACGTACTGATAGAGAATTTTGTGCCGCACGTGCCGATCGAAGACGCGGCACTGACCCTGAAGAGAGACTATGCAGGGCGGCGTGTGTTGTTGGCTGAAGATGACGAGTTCAATCGTGAAATAGGGGAAATTCTTTTGCAGAACGTGGGGCTGCTTGTGGACTTGGCGGTAGATGGGCAAGAGGCGGTCGAAATGGCATTGCGCCATCAGTACGATTTGGTTCTGATGGACATGCAAATGCCCAAGATGGATGGGCTGGAGGCCACACGCCGTATTCGATCGGCCTCAGGAAATTACATGCCTATTTTGGCGATGACGGCCAATGCCTTTGTTGAGGATAGGGAGAAATGCATGGAAGCAGGAATGAATGATTTCATTACAAAGCCTGTTGACCCATTAAAGCTTTATCAAATTATCTTGCGTGAATTTAGAAATCGCTGAGTTTGATGAACCGCAGCTAATCGGCACTGCGATTACGGTTCCAAAGTCACACGTTTGCAACTGAGTAGCACTGAGCTGAGCAACCCCATAGCTGCCACTCGTAAATACCCGCTTACGCGGCAATCTTGACAGCCGCTGGCGACGGTGACCATCACCCAATCGGGTGATTTGCCACGATTTTCTCAGTGGCTCTGGCGCTTTGGCAGTGGTGGGCTGGGAACGGTCAGATGATTTGCGTCATACCGGTCACTCAAAAGTCGTATTAACGTTCGATGTGCGCTGCAAATTGCAGCTTGCTGCAATTTGTCAACTCGACTGAGGAATCAGTCGTCGTCATATTGCCTGGTCCGGTGCTTTAAGAAGATTGATCAAGTTGCTCTCTGGCTTTGCGGTGAAAACTTCGCCGACCGATGTATGGAACTGAGCGCGCAGTGTCTTGCAAGAAAGCCAAAAGTTCGGCTGCATCATCTTTCTCGGAAAAGAAGTTCGCCATGGATCGTCCCCGAAGTCCAGAGGAACCGTCCACGACGCTTCTTGACCGTGTGCAAGCTCAACAGGAAGTGGGCTGCTTTGAGCTGCATCGTAAAGCTGAATGGCATGACGCTTCTTCCATAGAC
>CAIQYP010000130.1 GCA_903876045.1 uncultured beta proteobacterium
CACCATACGAACCCTGTCACCGGATTGCGTGGTAGTAACCGTTTTGACGGGCGTTCCAAAATCGGCCACATCCATGCGCCGACGCAGGCCTTCTGACAGTGAGGTCTTCATGAATTCGACCACAAGTGACTTGCCTTGCTGGCGAATGTCCACGCCTACGTTGTTGCTGGGCAAGGTAACCACGACGCGACCTGATCCGTCAGCTGAACGCCTGAAATCGACATCTTTAAGGGCTTGAACGTCACGTGTACGGTTTTCAGCAAACGCAGCAGTAGCCACTGAAGTACTTGTTGTGGAGCCAGAGGCATCCAACATAACCAACAAAGATTTACCCTGAATTTCAGCTCTATACGTAGTTGGCTGCTTGAGGTTCAGTACCACCCGCGTACGGTCGCCGGCCTGCACCACACTAATGGACTTCAGGTTACCTTCATTGACGTCAATCGTCGAACGCCCCATCGCATTGGTAACACCTGGAAAATCCAACGCAATCCTGGCGGGTGCCTGGATGGTGAATCCGGTCGGGACAGCATCAAGCGCATTGGACAGGTCAATTCGCACATACTCCGCGCCTCCCTGCATCGAACCTGTGACAGCTTCAATGGCCGTCTGCGCAAATGCCAACGGAGCCAGCAACATTAAAGCCCATGCAATTACAAAACGACGCCACATGTCAAACCTCAACCCGGAATTATTTATATTCATTTGGACTTCTCCTGCAACTGCAGCGTTGCGACGCGTTCAATCCACTCGCCAACCGCATCCTGCACGATTTCTCGAAGTGTGACCTCAGTTTCGTTGATTTTTGTGACCCGACCGTAATTCAGGCCGAGGTAATTGCCAATCTTTACCTGATACAACAAACGGTCAACCGACACCAGGGCGACCGGTTGATTGCCTTTGAGAATACTGCCCACCAGCGCCATGGAATCCAAAGGGAAGGATTCCAGCGCCTCCTTGCGCCGGGCCAACTCAGGTGCAACCAGTGCACCGTTGGAGGCGACCTGCGAAGAGTCATGCTTTAGCGCCTGGGTCAACTTGAGGTTGCTGAATGGCTCAATGGCACTGGCATTGGTATAGGGCTCTGGAAGAAACTGCTTGGGCGCACTGATGGGCGCCACATGCGGCTTTGTCTGGTTGCGCTCTTGAATCATCCAGGCCCGGATGTCATCCTCGTTGGACGAATTGCATCCTGCCAGCACAAAGGACAGCAGAATCAAAAAGAGTAAATAGCTTCGCTTCATTTTTTCTTTGGTGCTGTGGCTTGCTTCTGTGCCAACACTTCATCCGCGTCCAAGTACCTAAAGGTTTTAGCCGTAGCTTCCAGCGAGAGTGCACCATCGGGCTTTGGAAGAATGGACAGATTATTGAGCGTAACGATGCGCGACAAATTGGCAATATCTGATGCAAAAGCACCTATGTCGTGGTACCGCCCGGTTACCTTCAGTGCAATCGGCAACTCGGCGTAATATTCTTTAACCGCCACCTGACCGGGCCGGAACAAATCAAACTGCAGGCTACGCCCCAAGCCAGCTTGGTTAATGTCTGACAAGAGCGCATCCATTTCAGCCTTGCTGGGCAACTGTTTCTCCAGTTGGGTCACATATTGCTGCACCTGCTCCCGCTGCTTTTTCAAGACATCAAGGTTAACCGCCTTGGTCAACTTGGACTTGTAGTCCTCTCGAAGTTTGACCTCTTTAGCCTGCTCGGCTTGCAGTTCATCTTGAGAACCGCTCAACCAAAGGAACCACAAGACAACAATGACGAGCAAAGCGGTGATTAGGAACAAACCGTAACGTGGCAAAGGCGGCCAGGCCGCAGGATCACGCGGATCCAATTCAGAAAACTGGCTCTGAAGCTTGGCCTGTAAGGCCTGAAAATCGAATGAGGAGAGTGATTTGCTAGCCATGGCCTATCCGCTATTGCTTCGCAGGTGTTGATGCTGGCGCTACTGGCGCAGACGCAACGGCAACCGGTGCGGCAGCCTTTTCCGCTTCGCTAGCCCGCACAAGGCTAACCTTGATCACGAAGTTAGAAACTCGTTTTTGCTCTTTTGTTGGCAAAGTCAGACTGCCCGCCACGATTTCTACCAATTCGGGTTTACTAAACCAAGGCGTGTTATTTGCCAGATTGCGCAGCAACTCGGATACCCGTTCGTTAGACTGCGCCGTTCCGTTGATCGTGACTGCCTGATCAATTTGATTCATTTTGGAAATGAATATACCGTCTGGCAGTTGCTTGACAATTTCAGTCAGCAGATGCACCGGCACATTGCGGTCTGACTGCAGATCTTCCACAGCCTGCTGACGTGCTTTAAGTGCCTTGATTTCCGTCTCCAGACCTGCGATGTCTTTAATTTGCCCGTCGAGCCTGGCGTTCTCCGCCGTCAAAATATTATTGGAACGTTGCTGGGCTGAAATTTCGGACTGGTACCAAAGAAAAATTGCACCAGCCAATAGACCACCAACCAGCGCCGACGCACCCAACGTGCCATTGAAGATATCCCGACGCCTTTTACGAGCAGCCTCCCGGTGTGGAAGCAGATTAATCAAAATCACTGGGTAAACCTCCGCAAGGCCAAACCGCAGGATGTGAGATAGGAAGGCGCCTCACGCGTCATTTTTTTCAAGCGCACACCATCCCCGATTTCCATGCCATCAAAAGGATTGAGCAAACTGCAGGGAAATGAAGTGTGCTGAGTGACAGCGGCGGTCAGACCTGGCAAAGCCGCCGAGCCACCCGCCAACATGACGTAGTCCACCTTGTTGTGCGGTGTACTGGTAAAAAAGAACTGTAGTGCTCGACCTAATTCCTGCACCATGGTATCTATGAAGGGTTTGAGCACCGCCGATTCATAGTCTTCAGGTAATTCGCCACTGCGCTTCTTAGACTCGGCTTCCTCTGCAGAAAAACCATACTGCCGCACGATCTGCTGCGTCAATTGTGCGCCGCCAAAGGCTTGATCGCGGTCGTAAAGTACCTCTTCGTCGCGCATGACCTGCATGCTCGTAGTCAGTGAGCCCACCTCAAAAAGAGCAACAATCAAACCCTTGCCACGGTCGGGTAGATTTTCAATCAAGCGATTGGTAGCCAGTCGAGATGCATAGGACTCTACATCTACAACCACCGGTATTAGCCCAGCCGCTTCAGCTAGACCTTGCACATCCTGCACCTTTTCTCGGCGGGAGGCAGCAATAAGCACCTCGACGTCTCCCACTGAAGTCGCGCTCGGACCAATGACACAGAAATCGAGACTCACTTCATCCAGCGGAAAGGGGATGTACTGGTTGGCTTCGGTCTCTACTTGCTGCTCCAACTCATCGTCCGACATACCACCGGAAAGGATGATTTTTTTGGTAATCACTGCCGACGGAGGCAGTGCCATCGCCACATTTCGCGTCTTGGTGCCGCTCTTTTTCACCAATCGCTTGATGGCGTCGGCAACCTCATCAAATTTTTCAATATTGCCGTCGGTAATCCAGCCACGCTCCAGTGGTTCTATGGCGCACCGCTCCAAAACCAGGTTACCGGCCTTGTCACGGCCCAACTCGACGAGCTTCACACCAGACGTGCTAACGTCAAGCCCGAGCAAAGGTGCTGGTTGACGACTAAAAAGCGACCCCAATGAGATCAAAACTGTCCCCTGAAACAGACCGACTCAGTGCCAGTCCTACTTAAGAATTCACTTGAATGCTATCAGTAAGCCCGTTGTCCCGCAAAGGTTTTTTAATTGCGGACCAATTTTAAGCGTTGCCAAAAGCAGACGAAATTAGCATGAATCAACTCGTTAAAAGCGCATTCAGCGTGCGCATGACGCTTAGACCCCAACAATAGCCAACTTGGTGCGAAAGCGCACTATGCACGCATTTTTATAATGCACCAGCGATCAACCCAAACTTTCTATGCCCTCTAAGCCCCCATCGTCTGATTCTCCATCCACCCAAGCCACCGCTAAGAAGACTTCGATGCACTGGGCTGTTAGGGCTTTGTTGTGGGTCTGCGGGCTCGGTTTAGCCGGTTTGCTCAGCGGATTGATTATTCTGGCCATCGCACTCTCGGTTGCGTTTCCGAACCTGCCCGACATCTCAGACCTGTCTGACTACCGCCCTAAACTTCCATTAAGGGTCTTTTCCGTAGAAGGTGACGTCTTGGGTGAATTTGGCGAAGAGAGACGCAACCTGACTCCGATCAGCGAAATTCCCAAGGTCATGTCAAACGCGGTGCTGGCCATAGAAGATGCCCGTTTTTACCAGCACGGCGGAGTGGACTACCTGGGTGTGATCCGTGCAGGCTTGGCCAATGTGGGCCACGCCAAGAGCCAAGGTGCATCCACCATCACCATGCAAGTGGCTCGCAATGTATACCTGTCGTCGGAAAAGACATTCACCCGCAAGATTTACGAAATTCTGCTCACTTTCAAGCTCGAACATGCGCTGACGAAGGACCAGATTTTGGAAATCTATATGAACCAGATCTTTCTGGGTAACCGAGCCTACGGCTTTGCAGCGGCATCGGAAACGTATTTCGGCAAGCCTCTGAAGGACATCACTATCGCCGAGGCAGCCATGCTGGCCGGTTTACCCAAGGCGCCTTCGGCCTATAACCCCATCAGCAACCCCAAACGCGCGCGCTCACGGCAGTTGTACATCATCGATCGCATGGTGGAAAACGGCTTTATCACGCCTCAAGAGGCCGAAACTGCTAAGGCACAGGAACTCAAAGTCAAAAGCGGGCCAGACGTCAATAAAATCCACGCAGAATACGTGGCCGAAATGGTGCGTCAGCTCATGTTCAATCAGTATGGCGAAGAAACTTATACTCGCGGCCTGAATGTGCAAACCACGATCCACTCCGCCGAGCAGGATGCCGCCTACAAGGCCTTGCGTAAGGGCATCATGGACTTTGAGCGCCGCCAGATTTACCGTGGACCGGAGAAGTTCGTATCGCTACCCACAGCGCAACAGGAAATCGAAGACACGGTCGATGACGTACTGGATGAACATCCTGACAACGGGGATGTCATGTCAGCCGTCGTGCTGGAAGCCGATTCCAAACACATCAAAGCCATGCGAGCCGCTGGCGAGACCTTGGAGATAACCGGGGATGGCCTCAAGCCGGCCCAATCCGGACTATCGGACAAGGCCGCACCTAATATCAAGTTACGCCGGGGCGCAGTGATCCGCGTCGCCAAGACGGCCAAGGGCGGCTGGGAAATAACCCAACTACCTGAAGTGGAAGGTGCTTTTGTCGCGCTTGATCCGCGTGATGGCTCGATCCGCGCACTGGTGGGCGGTTTTGACTTTGCCAAAAATAAATTCAACCATGTGACCCAAGCTTGGCGCCAACCGGGCTCAAGCTTCAAACCCTTCATCTATTCTGCGGCGTTAGAAAAAGGCTTTACGCCTTCCACGGTGATCAACGACGCGCCGCTATTTTTTGACGCAGGAACCACCGGTGGCCAGCCTTGGGAACCAAAAAACTACGATGGCACCTTTGAGGGACCCATGAGTTTGCGCAAAGCTCTAGCCAAGTCCAAAAACATGATCTCGATCCAGATTCTGCAGTCCATTGGCACCCAGTATGCGCAGGAATGGATCACGCGTTTCGGCTTTGAAGCTGACAAACACCCTGCGTATCTGACCATGGCGCTTGGGGCCGGTTCGGTCACGCCCATGCAAATGGCGGGCGCTTATTCCGTTTTTGCTAACAGTGGCTACCGAGTCAACCCCTGGTTGGTGGCAAAGGTCAGCGAGCAGCGCGGCAAGGTGTTGTTAACAACACCTCCCGTGGTATTGGACGAAAGCCAGCGCACGATAGAACCACGCAATGCCTTCTTGATGACCAATCTTTTGGGGGAAGTAACCCGAACGGGTACGGCGGCACGAGCGCAAGCCACGCTCAAACGGCCAGACGTGTATGGCAAGACCGGCACCACCAACGACTCCATGGACGCCTGGTTTGCCGGCTTTCAACCTACCATCACAGCCGTCACCTGGATTGGCTACGACACGCCACGCAAACTCGGTGATAAAGAAACCGGTGGCGGCTTGAGTCTGCCGGTATGGATAAGCTTTATGGAGACCGCCCTGAAAGGTGTGCCTGTGATGGAACCGGTCGCACCAGAGGGCATTACAAATGTCGGAGGCGAATGGTATTTTGAAGAGTTCATCAAGGGCGACGGCGTCACCAGTTTGAAATCTGAAGACAAGGCTGACCCTGCGCAAATCGCACCGATCTCGGATGAGAAAAAGAAAATTCTGGAGTTGTTTAAAAACTGATACAGGGTGATTCAGTTTGCAAAATTCAATTCCATCCCTGCCTGTGAGCTGGCTTGGCGGGTCAATTGCTCAAAGAATTCCCCTTGCCCCTTAGTGTCTTGCCACTTGCCGTCCACAAATCGGTAGTGGTAGCCACCGGCTTTAGCGGCCAGCCAGACCTCTTGCAAAGGTTTTTGCAGGTTGATCACGATCTGGCTCCTGTTCACAAAACTCAGCGTGACCATGCCTCCAACGCGCTGGTTGTCAATGTCAGCATCATTCTCGTCATTCATCCTGTCACAGCAGGCCTCAATTGACTTGAGCAGGTTTTCGGCATGATTCAGATATTCGAGGTCGGTCATTACAATTTCACTATGTTGAATGCAAAGCAAATTCTAGTCAGCACCATTGTCATCGGCTGTGTGCTGCTAAATCTCACGGCCTGTGGGCAAACGGGGCCGCTCTACCTGCCGGTCAAACCATCCGCTGCGAAGCCAGACCAACAGCGCCCCCCCGTGCAGGCGCCGCTCCAAGCGCCAGCCCAGTAGCGTGCCGAGAATCAGCGCGTAGACAGCTACTTCGGCAAAATTATTCTTGCCCGCACGCATCCAGAAAAAATGCAACACGGCCAACACGCCCACGCCATAAACCAGGCGATGAAGTGCCTGCCAGCGCCGAGCACCCAGGGCTTTGATAGCACGGTTGAACGACGTCATGGCCAAGGGAGTAAGTAACAGGAATGCGGCAAAGCCCACCAGAATGAAGGGGCGTTTGGAAATATCTTTTGCGATATCCGCCACCTCAAACCCCATGTCAAACCAGCTGTAGGCCAGTAAGTGCAACATCGCATAGAAGTACACAAAAAGTCCCAGCATGCGACGCATACGGGCCAACGCCACCAAACCCGTCAACGTACGCAATGGCGTGATGCTCAAGACCAGACACAGGGCGCGAAGCGTCCAGTCGCCAGTCGAACGTAACAATGCTTCGGCTGGATTCGCACCCAAATGGTCAGTAATGGCGCCAAAAGTAAGCCAGATCACCGGCAGCAAACAAAGCAAAAATAAGGCAGGCTTGAACCATCCCTGCAGCAACCATCGATTTAGTAATGTGCGCATGATGTGTCAGAAGTACTTTTTCAGATCCATGCCAGCATAAAGCTGCCCGACCTGGGCTTCATAGCCGTTGAACATCTGGGTCTGACGCTTCTTCGTGAATAGGCCATCTTCGCCAATTCGACGCTCGCTGGCCTGGCTCCAACGTGGATGGTCTACTGCCGGATTAACGTTGGAATAAAAGCCATACTCATTGGGCCCAGCCTTGTTCCAGGCCGTCGCGGGCTGCTTTTCGGAAAAGCGAATCTTGACAATGCTCTTGGCGCTTTTGAAACCGTACTTCCAAGGCACTACCAAACGCACCGGGGCGCCGCTCTGGTTGGGCAGAATCTCGCCATACATGCCAAAAGTCAGTAGCGTCAGCGGGTGCATGGCTTCATCCAGTCGCAAGCCCTCCGCATAGGGCCAATCCAGCACGCGTGAACCTACGAAAGGCATGCTCTTGGGGTCAGCCAGACTTACAAACTCCACATATTTGGCACTACCCAGAGGCTCCACCTTACGGATCAATTCCGCCAGCGAATATCCTACCCACGGGATGACCATGGACCATCCCTCGACACAGCGCATCCGGTAAATGCGGTCTTCCAGCGGGCTGAGTTTGAGCAAATCTTCCAGCGCGAACTTGCCCGGCTTCTTAACCAGGCCCTCAATCTCCACGCTCCAGGGATTTGTTTTCAGCGTATGTGCATTGGCTGCAGGGTCCGACTTATCGGTGCCGAACTCATAAAAATTGTTGTAACTGCTGGCGTCCTTGTAAGGCGTGATTTTGTCCAGGCTTAGGGCACCGGGCACTTTGGACGCTTGAGAATTCAAGGCCGCCAGCTTGCCGGGACGAGCACCCCAGGCCGAATCCGCGAACGCTGAACGCTCAGTCCATGCAGCCAATCCGCTGCCCGCCGCCAGGCTTGCCAAACCCTTGAGCAACTCTCGCCTGCTGGTGTAAACCCCTTGTGGCGTGATTTCACTGGGAACCGTGTGTTGAAAACCATCGATGTGCGATTTGATGAGCATTGAAGCCTCCTTGTGTCCCTGTTGGTCTGCGCACAGCGGTATTTCTTACATCCACCGGGTCAAACAGTTTCAACCAAATCAAAATTACCACACCGATGCCAAATCGTCATTCCGTAGGGGTAAAACGATAGCATCAAGAAAAAAGGCGGATGACTCGTTAACAGTCTTCCGCCCTTTTTGGCAGGTCTTCAAAAGACTTAGCCCAGCAGAGGGCCCGCATTGATCTGATTAGTGCAAACCGGCGATGTAGTCGCTGACCGCCTTGATTTCGCGGTCGTTTAGCTTGGCTGCAACCTGTGTCATCTGCAGGCTGTTGGTACGCACACCGTCACGGAAGGCGGTCAACTGGGCTGTAGCGTATTCCGCGTTTTGCCCCGCCAGACGAGGATATTGAGCAGGGATACCAGCACCGTTGGGGCTATGGCAACCGGCGCAAGCAGGCACTTGGCGGTCAGCTATGCCACCACGGAAAATGCGCTCGCCTAAAGTAACCAATTCTTTTTCCCTGGAAAAGCCCGGCTTGGACGCCTTGCTACTCACCCAGTACGCAATATTCTTCATGTCCTCTTCAGCCAAGGTTGAAGCAAAGCCCAGCATGATGGGATTGGCGCGCTTGCCTGCTTTGAATTCGGTCAGTTGCTTCACCAGATACTCTGCGTGCTGCTGAGCCAGCTTGGGGTAAATGGGAGCGGTCGAATTACCATCTGGACCATGGCAAGCGGCGCACACGGCACCAAAACTTGCCTCACCTTTGGCTAAATCAGGCTTGTACTTGGCCGGAACGGCCTCGTTAGCCACGGCCGAGAAAGAGAATGCGGCTACAAAGCCAGCGATAAGCAGAGGGGCAAACAACTTCATGGTGGGGTGGTTTCTGAGAGAAAAAACTCGGCCATTCTACAATGGCGCTTTGGGTTTACCGCAGCAAACAATGACCACCCCTTCGAACCCAAGCAAATCAGCTTCCCATTCCCCAGTCAAAACAGCCCCTGAAAAGTCAGCCGCGACGGTTGCCATGGGTTGGTTGCATACCGCCAAATTCTTAACCACCGCGCCGCAACTACATTTCTTGCCCACCCTTGATGTACCGGAGATCGCATTTGTCGGACGCTCCAACGCGGGTAAATCGACCTGCATCAACACGTTGACGCAGCAAAAGCAGTTGGCCTTTGCCTCCAAAAAACCAGGTCGCACCCAGCACATCAACTTGTTTTCGCTCGGTAAGCAAGGGGTGATGGACGCAGTGTTGACCGACTTGCCCGGCTATGGCTACGCGGCCGTGCCCAAGCAGGACAAGATTCGCTGGCAGCAGGTGATGGCCAATTACCTGGTCAGCCGCGAAAATCTGATGGGCATCGTGCTGATGTGCGACCCGCGCCATGGCATGACCGAGCTGGATGAAATTCTGCTGGAAGTGATTCGCCCGCGCGTCGAAGAAGGCTTGAAATTCCTGATCGTGCTGACCAAGTCCGACAAACTGACACGTACTGAAGCCGCCAAAGTGCTGTCTATTACCAAACTTCAGGCTGGTGGTGGCGAGGTCATGCTGTTCTCGGCGCCCAAGCGCCAGGGCATAGAAGAAGTGGCGCAACTGCTCTACAAGTGGGCGCATCCTGAAGAAGCCAAGACCAAGCTGAAGGCCGCAGCGGCCCAAGCGCTTGAGCTGGAATCTGAGCCACCAGAAGTCCCTGAAGACTGATTACACCGACACGCTGCGGCAGTACCGCACTAATACGGTGGTGCTTCCCCGTCGGGCCGGTCTTTAAACCGTTTGTGCACCCAGTAATACTGGGTCGGCATGCTGTCAATGTAGGACTGCAGTCGCAAATTCATCAGGGCCGTGTCGGCCACCGGATCAGCCGTCGGGAATTCGTCCCAAGCGGGCAAGACTTCAATGTCATAGCCGTCTTTTGTCATGCGACTAAGTATTGGAACCACCTTGGCCCGGCTCAAGCGCGCAAAGCGGGACAGCGAAGGCACGGTGCAAGCCGCTACGCCATAAAACGGTACAAATACCGATTCTTCAGGTCCGAAGTTCATGTCGGGCAGCAGATAGAGCGGTTCACCCGCCTTGAGCGCAGTAATGATGGGCTTGACCCCTTCGACGCGCCCAAACAGACGCGCATCACCAAAGCGCTTACGACCCTGCAGAATCCAGGCGTCAGACACCTTATTGGCTTGGTCCGTGTAAATCGTCGTAAAGCTACGCGGTAGTTGCTGCGTAATGGCCGTCCAACCGGCGTCTAGGCCGACAAAATGCGGCGCAAAAATAACAGTCGGTGCCTTGCCCTCCAACTCTTGTACGGCACCGCGCAAGCGCAGACGCTTCTTCAGCAATGCCGCATCACCATGCCAGAGCCAGCCCCGGTCAAGCCAGGCCTTGGCGAAATAGTCAAAACTTTCCCGGGCGGCATTGCGGATCTGTACCTCGCTCCAGTGCGGAAAGCACAGGCGCAAATTAATCAGCACCACACGCCGACGCGAGCCCACGATCGCGTACAAGGCCCAGCCCAGCAACCAGCCCAATCCACGCACCCAAGACAGGGGCAGAACCGCAGTGCAGCGCATGAGCCAAAGCGTGAAGTGGGTCATTCCCCGACTCCTTTGGGCGTCTTGTAACGGGCGTAACCCCACAGGTATTGTTGGGGCTTTTGCAAAATCATAAGTTCCATAGCCTGGTTGATCTGCGCAGCGGCCTCGGCCATGTCGACAGACAGGGTCTGCTGCATGGGCATCACATGCACCACATAGCCCCGCCCCCACGACAAGCGCTCACCCCAGGCGACCAGCACAGTGGCGCCGGTTTGCAAGGCCAGGCGTGCCGACAAGGTCATGGTGTAAGCAGGTTTGCCAAAGAACGGCGCCCAAACACCCAGCCCGTCGGGCGGCACCTGATCCGGCAACAGGCCCACGCACTGCCCACTTTTCAGGGCTTTGATGAGTTGTTTGACACCCGCCATGGTGGTCGAAGCCGTTGCCAGACCAGGCCGTTGGCGGGATTGCATCACCACCTCATGGAGCCAGGTTTTGCGCGGTGGCCTGAACAGCACCGTCATGGGCTGCCCTGTCACACCATAGCGCGCGGCATAGGCTTGGGCGGCGATCTCAAAGCAGCCGAGATGAGGTGTGAGAAAAACTATGCCCCTCGCCCGGGCAAGTGCCGCCTCCACATGCTCTGCGCCGTCCCAGAATACCGGCACGGGACGCCCCAGCCACAAGCGGGGCAACTCGGCGATCAGACGGCCCGATTCGCCGACTGCCGCTATCCAGGCGCCACGTCCTACCCTGGCAAAAGCCACATTTTCAAGAAATCGGCGGCGGTAATCACCGGAACCCAGAAACGCAATCCAGCCCATAGCCCAGCCTAAGCCGTGCAGGGCCCACAGGGGCAAATGCGAAAGGAGTCTGAAAAGTACGGTCATTGCTGGGATAAAATGCACCGTGTCGCTGAGTTATGGAACTACTTGCAGGGCGACACGTACAAAGGCTTTTCGATACGGATCGCCATTGTGCCTTGCCAATATTGGCGAATCTGCTAAAGCGTTCGCTGAAAGCCCAAAAGCCCAAGCAACGCGACTTGTTGAACTTTTGGAGAACATACATGGCGAACGACTTTCTATTTACTTCCGAGTCTGTTTCTGAGGGCCACCCTGACAAAGTGGCTGATCAGATTTCTGACGCAATCCTGGACGCGATCTTCAAACAGGACCCGAAATCCCGCGTCGCGGCCGAAACCCTGACCAATACCGGTCTGGTGGTGTTGGCCGGTGAAATCACCACCAATGCCCATGTGGATTACATCCAGGTGGCACGTGACACCATCAAGCGCATCGGCTACGACAACACCGACTACGGCATCGACTACAAGGGTTGCGCCGTGCTGGTGGCCTATGACAAACAGTCCAACGACATCGCCCAAGGCGTGGACCATGCGTCCGACGACCACCTCAACACCGGCGCCGGTGACCAGGGCCTGATGTTCGGCTACGCCTGCGACGAAACGCCGGAGCTGATGCCCGCCCCGATCTATTACGCGCACCGCCTGATGGAACGCCAAGCCCAATTGCGCAAGGATGGCCGTCTGCCCTTCCTGCGCCCGGACGCCAAGAGCCAGGTCACCATGCGCTATGTGGATGGCAAGCCCCACAGCATTGACACCGTGGTGTTGTCCACCCAGCACAGCCCTGACCAGTCTGAAACCCAAACCACCATGAAGGCCAGCTTCACGGAAGCCATCATCGAGGAATTGATCAAGCCCGTGCTGCCCAAGGAATGGCTACATAACACCCGTTACCTGGTGAACCCCACCGGTCGTTTCGTCATCGGAGGCCCGCAAGGCGACTGTGGCCTGACCGGTCGCAAGATCATTGTGGACACCTACGGCGGCGCCTGCCCGCACGGCGGTGGCGCGTTCTCTGGCAAAGACCCATCCAAAGTTGACCGCTCCGCCGCTTACGCCGCCCGCTACGTCGCCAAAAATGTGGTGGCTGCCGGTCTGGCCAAGCAATGTCAGGTGCAAGTAGCCTACGCCATTGGCGTGGCGCAACCCATGAACATCACGGTCTACACCGAAGGCACCGGTGTCCTCCCCGATGACCAGTTGTCGGCTTTGGTGGCCCAGCACTTCGACCTGCGCCCCAAGGGCATTATTCAAATGCTGGACCTGTTGCGCCCGATCTACGAAAAGACGGCGGCCTATGGCCACTTCGGTCGCGAAGAGCCCGAGTTCACCTGGGAACGTACCGACAAAGCAGCGGAGTTGCGTGCGGCAGCGGGTCTGAAATAAGTCCATGAAACTCCAGACACAACGCTTTATCGACCGCTGGGTAGGCCAGCTTCTATGCGGCTTGGTGTCTGGTTGGGTGCGCTTCGCAGCACTGTTTGCCGGCCCGGTCAAGCCGATCCAATCACCGAATAATATCCTGGTGATTTTGCTGTCGGAGATGGGCAGCATCGTGCTGGCTGGCCCCATGTTTGCCCAGTTGCGCCGAAATTACCCCGGCGTCAATATCCACATCCTGCAGCTCAAGAAGAACCAGGAAGTCTCCAAGCTCTTGCAGCTCACCCAGCCTGAGTTCATGCACAGCCTGGACGATAGCTCCGGCGGCTCGCTGATTGGCGACATCCTTTCCATCAGTCGCAAGATGCGCGCGCTGGGGTTGGACGCAGTGATCGACTGCGAACTTTTTTCACGCGTTAGCGCCCTCCTCTCGTTTAGCACCGGCGCGCCACTGCGCGTGGGCTTTACGCCCCACACACAGGAAGGCTTGTACCGCGGCAGCTTTATCAACCACGCCATTCCGTACAACCCCTACCAGCACATCAGCAAGCAATTTCTGTCGCTGGTGGATGCCCTGCAGTCGGCTGGCAGCACGCCGCGCAACAAGGCTGCACCCATTCGCGAATTGCCGACGGACACTGAACTCAGCGTCAACTTCACGCCTGCAGAGTTGCAGGGCTACCGCGCCAAGGTTCAAGCTGACCACCCGATCACTGCCTCGCGCAAGCTGGTGCTGATGTATGCCGGCGGCGGCATTTTGCCCCAGCGCGCCTGGCCTGCTGCCCACTATGCGCGCGTGGCGCAAGGGCTGTGCGGCGCTGGTTTTGCGGTCGGCCTGATCGGCCTCAAAGACGACGCCCAATTAGCTAAAGATCTATTGGCACAAATCAAGAGTGAGGCCTGCCTGGACCTGACCGGCTACACCCGCAGCATCCGCGAACTGCTGATGTTGTTCCATGCCTCTGAGTTGCTGATCACCAATGACGGCGGGCCCGGCCACTTCGCCACCCTTACTCCGGTCCAGACCATGGTGTTTTTCGGACCTGAGACCGGCAAGCTCTACGGCCCGCTTGGCACACGCAACAGCGTGCTGGAAAGCGGCATTGCCTGCTCGCCCTGCCTCTCGGCCTATAACCACCGCCTGACCTTTTGCGATGGTGACAACCAGTGCCTCAAGCGCATTGCCCCCGACCCGGTGCTGGACCAGGCCCTGCACTTCTTACAGGGCGCGGCCCTCGCCTCATGAGTGACACCTCCTTTATTCAGCGAAGCGTGCTGACGCTGCTGCGCTGGCTGGAATCATTCCGCTACATCAAGTTCGGCATCGTCGGCGCCAGCGGCACCGTGGTCAATCTGGCGGTGCTCTCGTTGGGGCACGAATATCTGTTCAGTGCCATCGAACCTGCGGGCAGCAAGCCATACGCCTCACTGGCCTTGGCCATAACCGTGGCCACTGTCAACAATTTCACCTGGAACCGGCTCTGGACCTGGTCGGACCGGGTCAAGGCTGAAGCACTGATCCTGCACATTGACCCGATGCATCCCGGCCCTGGCAAACTGAGCCGCGAATTCATCACATACGCCGCTGCCTCCGCTTTTGGCAGTGCCTTGCAATATGGTCTGACCTTGTTGCTGTCTGGCAGTATGGACTACCGCCTCGCCAATGTCATTGCTATCGTTATCGCCAGTGTGAGTAACTTCCTGGCGAACGACAAATGGACTTTCAAACGCCGCTGAACTGCGGCTAAAGCAAGCGCCCCATGGCTACTCTGCGCACCTTGCTTCGCCCTGCCTTGATGTGGCCTGCCTTGCTGCTGCTGACGGGTGCGCTATACCTCTTTGGCCTGGGTGGCCCATTTGCACCCACCAATGGCGATGAGATGGTCTACATCCACATCGCCCGCATGACTGCCGAGTCCGGTCACTGGCTGCCTCTGCAAAGCGAATTGATCGGCACCCGTAACACCAAGCCTCCGCTGCTGATCTGGCAGGCCATTGTGGCCAGCGGTTGGGGATCGCACTGGAATCTGATGGCGCTGCGCCTGCCCTCCATCCTGTATACCTTTGCCACCACCGCCCTGCTGGCGTTTTTTGCCTGGCGCATGAGTGGTAAGCGGCGCACCGCCTGCCTGGCCGCCGTGCTGTATCTGCTGTATTTCTCCACCTTCCGCTATGGCCGGGTCTACCTGACCTCGGCACCCGAAACCTTTTGGCTGGCCTTGCCCATGTGGTGGGTGCTTTGGTTGCGCGTGAAGAAGGAGCCCCCACGTTCGCCCACTGCGTGTGGCTCTCTGCCCCCTCAGGGGGCCAACCCGGCGCCGGGTTCAGTGCGGTTGAGTTGGTTGGCTTACACGCTGTTTGGAGTGGCCATGGGCTTGGGCGCAGCCTACAAATCATTTGCCCTGGTTGCACCGGCCAGTGCGGCGATCTGGTGCGCGATGCTCTGGGGTGAACCGCAGTTCAACTGGAAAACTGTGTTGCGGACAACAGCAGGCGTCACCTGGAGCGCCTTGCTGGGCGTGGCCATCTTTGCCCTGTGGTTTGTGCTGGACCCGGATCCGGCTGCCGTCTGGCAAGAGTTCGTCGTGGCTGAAAATGCCGGCAAGATGTCCAACCCCATGGGCTACTGGCAGAACGCCTGGAACGGGCCCTACCCCATGTGGACACAGCTGCTGGCCTACCCGGTGAATGCTGGATTGCTCGCACTTGCCGGCCTGGGCTTTGGGTGGCTCATGATCAAACGCGGCGTACACATCAGCACCTACCGCAATCTGACACCTGCGCAACGCGTGCTGGTAGCCTGGCTGCTGGTCTGGCTGATTGTGTTCACCATTCCCAGCCAGCGCTCCGAGCGCTATGTCATTCCCGCCATGCCAGCTTTGGCCATTGGCATGGCTTTGCTCTGGCAACGCATCGGGCGTATCTGGTCGTTCGCCACGCTGCTGCTGCTAGCCCCTGCGCTGGTGCTGCTGGCGCGTATTGCATGGGTCATTGGTGAACTGGATGTGGGCTCGCCCCTACTTAGCGAAATTGCCCTGCTGGTTGCGGGCCTGGGGCTGCTGGCGGTATTTCTGGGGCTGTTTAATGCACGCTGGACGCGCAACCTCAGCCTGCTGGCTTGCGCCACGGTATATGCCAGTTTCAGTCTGATGGTGGCGCCGTTGTCGCACCCGGACGCTGATTATTCAGACGCTGTGCATGCGCAGTTAAACGGCAAACGCGTGGCCGTACCCAACGGTTTTACAGGCCAGTATGAGAACTACCACTTCGTGCTGCCCGGAGCCAAGATCACACCCTTTGACGCCGAAGGCCGCAATGCCGGCGAACTCTATCCGGACATGCCCGGCCCCGAACGCTTGCAACGTCTGCTGAACGAATTTGACGCAGTGGTCTGGCTGCAAGAAGACGAAGACCAGGAAGAACCCACTTGCGTGGAAAGCGCCCCCAGCCCTGGCTTCGCCAGGCCCCCCGAGGGGGTGCAGTCGTCCTTGGGGCGGCCCGGCGGAGAAAGCGCCCCCAGCCCTGGCTTCGCCAGGCCCCCCGAGGGGGTGCAGTCGTCCTTGGGGCGGCCCGGCGGACGCCTGGGCTGTCAATTAGTGGCGCAGCGCTGGCATGTGAAAAGCCGCCATAAAGCTGGCGAGATCACGCTGGATAACCTGTGGTACCCGCAAGAGTGGCTATTCAGCCGCGAATGGTTGCTGGTGAAAACCGCCGACTGAGGCAGGTCAGCATCAGGGGTTAGGTGCAAAACTAACGTGCACGCCACTGCCGGTAAAGCCCGCGAACCAACAGCCACTGCAATATCAACCAGAGCCAGGGGTCCATCAACGCATCCCACAGATTACCTGTTGGCAAGCGCGTGATGGCAAACAAGAGCAACGCACCAGGCGCAATCCAGCGACCCGAAATGACACCGCTTTCAATCCGGCCACGCCCCATCCATGGCAGCAAACCCAAGACCAGCATGATGATCAGTAGCGCCGGACTAAAACCCCAAACGTATAGCGGTAGCGGCAGTACAGCAAAGGTATCCAGCAGCAGTGCATAACCCAGCAACACCGGCAAAACCATCAACAACCAGGTTGGACTCTGTGCCCGCAGAAAACCTGGCTGTACCGCTGACAAGCTACCACTAACTGCAAACAACAATCGCTGCAAACCCCATCCACACAACAACGTGGCAGTCAGACTAGGCGCGTGGAAGGCCAACCCCAACCAATAGTCTGGTGAGAAAGGTCCTGGCACCAAGGTCCACGCCCCAAACACAAGCGCCGTTACCCTACGCACATTCAGCGACAGTCGCCAAGTCAGCCCCGCACCCAACAAAGCCAGCACCAGAGCCCAACCCATGCTGAGTCCCAATTGCATCACCCAAGGGGCCGGCAGGGCGGGTGCATCGGTCGCCATCAGCACTGCCAACCATGACAAATTCGTGCTCATGGCTTGACTCCTGCGGGCACAGTAAAGCGTTGCCAGGCAATGCTGCGCCTGTGGTCGGTGTAACTGACCCAAACCGACTGGTCAGCCCAGGCCACCGCCGGGTAAGAGTACTCATCACCGTCTGCCCCATGCGCCAGCGCCTGCACACTGGCCCAATGCACGCCGTCTGGCGATGCGCTGAGATCGAGCAACGAGCGCGAGTGTGGCGAGGTATTGTGGGCCAGCAGCGACTGACCTGGCGCCATTGCAAGACCCGCCACAGCGGCGTCCGGGTTCGTCTCATTCAGATCGGGCAGGTCACTCCAATGCTGCCCGCCATCCAGTGTTTGCACCGCAGTGATGTGGCCATCAGGTCGGGTATCGCGCATCAGTGCGACCCAGTGTTCCGGGGTTTGCGCCAGCAACGTGGGCTGCAGCATGTGCGTTCGTTTAGACAGACGGACCATGCCCAGAAACTCACCGGTTTTGTCAAAGCGCAGCGCCACCGGGTACTTGGTGCCAATTTCGAAATGTGCGGGCAACACCATGCCGCCGTCGGCCAGCGGCAAGGGTGCATTCCGAACCAGAAAACTGGTGTTCCAGAGCCAGGAAAGTGGTAGCACGCGCACCGGAACCAGTTCCATTTTGGCCAATGTGTTGTCTGCACTGCTTTGCACCAGATGCAAAATGCGCGACGCCGCCCAGCCGCCCCATCCTGTAGCCACCACAAACAGATGCACCCTGTTGGACGCGTCCAGCCAGGCCACAGGATTGCCCAGGCGTCGCAAGCCAAAGCCAAGTTGTTCGCCCATTAGATGCCGGTCCACCACGTAGCGCGCAGGCAACCATTTTTGTGTGGCACGGTCAAACTGCGAGGCGGCAATCTGCACATTGGGTGCACTTTCCCTATCCCCGGCAAACCAGAACGCCGTGACGGCTGCGGGATGGTCAGCTGGCATGGCGAGCAGGTTGCTGGCATGGGCCGCTGCCGCACCTTCGGGCATGGGGATTGCGCCACTGGCGACCGGTCTTAGTTGGGCCAGGTCCAGGTCCTTTGCCCCGGTTGGAAACACGGCCTGCGCGGGTACAGGTGCGATGGGCCGCTGCCACAAGTCCACCACCATTGCCAACAACAAGAATGTTAGCGCCCCCCCGGCGCGCACTACGCGAGACTGCAAGCCTTTGCGAAAGATCATGCGCCCTTGTTCGGATGGTCTGGCGCATGGGCCGTGACCATCGTCGCCATGGCCTGAGCTTGCGTGCCGTGCAAGCCCTCCAGTGCCTGAACCACTCCAGCACGGTTCACGGCGGGCTGGTTCTGGCTGACCTTCCACTTGCCGGACCATAGGGTGACTTCGATAGAGATGCCGACCACCGCCTTAATCATGGAATCCGTGTAATCGCGCGGTGCATCATCCACCGCCCAGGGCTTGGCGGAAGTCCTCTCCTGCTTGTCGGTGATTTGCGAGGCTTGCTGGCGCACCCAGACAGGGTCATCGTGAATTTGCAGCAAACCACGCGCCTGCACCACCACATAGTTCCAGGTGGGCACCACCTTGCCGTGTTCCTGCTTGGTCGGATACCAGGAGGGACTGACGTAATGCTGCGGCCCTTGAAAAATAACCAATACCGGCGTATCCAATCGCGTCTCGCGCCACAGCGGATTGGCGCGTGCCACGTGCCCGACCAGGGTGCCCATCGGCCCCTCACCTTGGCGCAGCAGCATGGGAACCTGGTCGGCCACCAGGCCCTCGTCGCTCAGCGTGACCAAGGTGCACAAAGGCTGACTGGCCACCAGGGCCTGCATCACCTCCATACGGGTTTCTTCAAAGTGTTTGGGTTGGTACATGGTTAGTGGTGCTCAATGCTAAGTTCGGCGCGCGGCTGCCAATCGGCTTGCGCGGGAGATATCTCCGCTTCGCCCATAAAGAGCCGTTCGGATGGTACCTTTCGGGCTGTCAGGTATTCGCGCACCGCCAGGCTGCGGTTGAGTGCCAGCGCACTCACGGTATCTTCATCAACGTTAATGGCCTGCAGCAGCAAAGCCTCCATTTCGGCATCGCTCAAGTCTTTGACCAAGCCCACCGCGTTGCGCGGCTTCTTGACACCGGAGCGGCGATAGACTTCTTTGAGCAAGGCTGGCGCCTCCTCAGTTGAGACAGCAGATACAGCGGTCACATCCTTGGCGGTACTGGCGGCTACCCGGCGTTTTTCCGCCAGCAGTTGGCTGCTTAGCAAATCGCGCTTAATCGCATCCACCTCACGCTCCAGACTGGCTGTGCCCACCACGGTCAGGCGCAGACCGGGTTTATCTACCAAGGCCTTGGCCACATTCTCAAGGCTTGGCAGTGCGGACGCGCTGATACGGGCCGTGCCGGCATCGAAAGCAATATTGCTGAGTTCATCGGCTGCATCGCCGCCACTGAGCAAACCGCTGATCAGATTGAAGGGTGAGGTCAGCGCCTTGCCAATGATGTTGCCGACGATCTTCCAGACAATCGGCCAGACCTTGAACTCGGGATCGCTGAGGGAGCCGCTTAAAGGCAGGTCCAAATCAATGACGCCATTGCGGTCGGCAAGAAGTGCCACGGCCAGCTTCACCGGCAAGTGATTGGCACCGGGAACCTCGTCACCAAACACCAACTGATTCAGCACAATCTTGTTGCTGGCCTGCAGTTGGCCGCTGGGTGCCACAGAGTAATTGACATCCACACTGAGTTTGCCGCGCTCAATGCCATAACCCGCGTATTTGATGGCGTAGGAGGACAGCGGTGACAACTCCAGATCACGCACCTTGCCAATGATGGCCAGTTCCACCGGTTTGGCCAATGGATTGAGCTTGCCGGTAATTTCCAGACTGGCGGTACCCTCGGCACGTCCGCGCAGTTCCAGGTCCGCCAGCCCTGCGCCCGCTTGGGACCTGAAATGGCTCATGCCGCCACTGAGCTCTGTCAGGTCTGCTGAGTAATGCGGTTTGATGAAGCGGTCTGAAAATGCCACGCGCCCGTTGATCAACCGGATCGGGCCAATATCGATCACCGGATCGTTGGCGGAAGCAACGTTCCCGGGTGGTGGTGCTGTTGCGGATGCTGGCGCACTGGCTTGTGCTGCAGCAGCCTGCGCTGTTGCAGTTGAACCCTTGCCATCGGTGCCGACCAGATCCTGCAACACCAGACGGCCTTCGGGGTTGATGATGAGACGCGCAAAGAAATCCGCCAGAGAAATCTCGCGCACCTTGAGGCGCATGGGCACAACGGGTGACATGCTGAATTCGATGCCCGGTGCAGAAAGCGCCTTCCAGTTAAGTAACTCCTCAGAGGCAACACCATCGCTCAGGCTATTGAGTTTGAGCTCTTCGATTGCTGCGTCGCCACGCACCTGCACATCAGCCCCTGTGGTCAAACTCGCATAGCGCACCAGGCCCTTGAAAGTGGTGTCGGCACGCAACAAATCCAACCGCAACCCACCCATTCCATAGTGTGCCAGGGCTTGGGCGGGGAACTGCGTGACTGCCAGCGAACCTTGCGCCACCAGAGGATCCCACATCAGCGTGCCATCAAAAACCACCGTACCGGGATCTGTGCGTACGCTGCGCACCTTGGTTGACAGAGTCAGTGGCATGGGCCTCTTGCCATCCAGCATCAGGCTTTTTGCCCGCATTTGCAGTGCGCCGAACTCCAGAAAAACCGGCTTGGCTGGCAGTCGGTCGACAAAGGTCAAGGTGCCATCTACCAATTGGGTATCGGCCAGAGCCAGGCTCCATGGTTGGGCTTTGGCCGTTGCCTTTGTCTTGGGCGTCGACGCAGGTGTTGGTAGTGAACCGCCGGGCGCAGCATTTGCCAGCCAGCGTTCGAACATCCACTTGCCGTCATCGCCACGTGCCACACGCAAAGTCGGGTTGCTTAGCGCCAAGCTGCCAAGGGTCACGGCATGCTTTTGCAAGTCCACCGCCAAATTGCTGGCTTCCAGCAGTTTGAAGGCGGGCAACTCCTTTTGCGTGATCTCGGTCTTGCCAGAAGGCGGCGTCAGTGCAAAGTCACGCAAGGCCAGGCGTTTGGCCTGCAACTGCAAGTCGCTGCCCTTCCAGTTGACTGCCAATTCGCCTTCGAGCATGCCATTGGCCTGGGGCACCAGATAGTTGACAAGATAAGGTGCCGCCAATGACAGGCCCAGATCCGCAAGTTTGGCCGTGACTGCTCCGGCCTGATCCGTGCCCTCGCCACTCAGCTGTAGGCTGGCAGGCTTGGCGCCTTTGACGTCCCGCGCCAGCAGCTTGGTCGCAGCCTCAAAGCGAACATTCTGGGTCATGGGCCAATGCACATCGCTCAGCTTAATCTGCGTGTCGGCCAATGTCAGCTTGACGGCGGGTGCCACACTTTCATCGGTCAAGCGAACCTGACCGCCCTGCAAATGGAAGTGTTCAAGCGCCACTTGCCAGCCAGAATTGGCCTGAGTTTTTGCGGCCTCGGGTTGGCTGCTTTGTGATGTGGAGGTGGCCGCAACCTGATCTGCGGGCTTGTCCGATGCAGAAGCACCCGGAAGATTCAGCGCACCATCTTTATTACGCGTAATCACCACCGCAGGTGCGTTCACATCCAGCGACTCCAGTGCCAGGCTTTGCTCCAGAGGGCGCAACTCCTTGATCACAGCCTTTACCGAGCCGATGGAGAGCCATTCGCCACCAGCCTTTTCGTTCACCTTGATGCCAGACACCGTGATGTCACCAGATACCTGCACCTTGTTGGTGGCGGCCTGCTCAAACGATATCTTGAGCGAACTGTCCAGCACCGCGGCTTTGAGTTGCACTGGCAGACTGGCTGGGAGGTAAGGCAAGTAAGGCGCGACGTTCAAGTGGGCTATTTGCAGCATGACCTCACCCTTGCGGACCTGGGCAAAAGGCGTGGCCTGGGTGGCTGAGTCGAAGGTGCTTCCGTTGAGCTCAAAGGCAAGATGCGGCTGCACCGTCACATCACGTTGCGACTCGAAACTGCTCAAAAAAGGTAGCGACACATTGAGCTTGCGCAGGCTGTGCTTGCGCTCTGAGCCCGCCACATGGTCGACAAAATCCGCAGAACCATCCTTGAGCACCACGTTGTAAAGCGAAAAAGGCGTGGGCCCTGAAGGTGCTGCGTCAGGTGTTGAAGCAAAACGTTGCAGGAGGTCGTCAAAGTCGTAATGCCCGCCGCCCAGATGGGTCAGCGAAACCTGCGGCTGGTCAAGCGTGATGGCATCCAGCACCGGTGCCCTACGCCAAAGCGATTGAATGCTGGCATCCGCATAAATTCGGGCAACCGCGAACTGGGTGGATTTGCCATCTGCACTGGCGACCTTGAGCCCCGAGAGCGTGAGCTCCAGCGTCAAGGGTTTAAATTCGAGCGCTTCAAGCGTAACGTTTCGCCCCAAAGCTTCGCTGCCACGACTCTGGATTTGGCTCTTCAGAATGCCAGGCAAAGCCTGCCAAGCCAGCACGGCTAGCACCACCAGTATCAGAAATGACCAGAGCAGGCGACGTAACCAGTTCTTTTGCAGCATCGTTGTAAAAAGCATGGCGCATTATTAGGGAAATCGAGCCCCAAAAGTTTAATGAAAATCCCTGCTTTCGGTACTGAGCTCCCCCAACATAGGGGTCAGGTCCACCAGCCGCTTGGCCACTACATGGCGCACCTCGCCTCCTTCATCACGCTGCCAGATGCCATAGACGGCCATCAGGCGTGCGCGGTAAAGCACTTCGCGGAACTGCTCCTTCACTGCCTTCCAGACAATCACATTGACACTGCCAGTCTCGTCCTCCAGCGTGACAAACACCACGCCTTTGGCGGTCTGCGGCTGCTGGCGCATGGTGACAATGCCGCATGCCCGCACCAGCCGCCCGCTGGGGAAGTCGCGCATCTGCTCGGCAGTGAGCAGCCGCTTGGGCTCCAATTGCGCACGCAACAGCGCCAGCGGGTGGCTGCGCAAGCTCAAGCCCACGGACGCATAGTCAAACACCACTTCTTCGCCTTCTGCCGCGGCTTCCAGTAACAGGGCCTCTTCTTCAATCGGCACACCGGCCAACAAGGCCGGGGCCAGCCGCAGGGCAGAAGCATCCCAAACCTGCTGGCGACGGTGGCCGCTGAGAGACAGCAAGGCATCCGCGCTGGCCAGAGCGCGCAAATCGCCCACATCGAGTTGACAGCGCAAAGAGAGGTCCTGGGTGCTGCTGAAAGGCGCCAATCCACGTTGATTGGCTATGCGCTCAGCCACCTGCTTGGACAAACCGCTGACCATGCGAAGGCCCAAACGCACGGCGGGCTGCTGTGCAGACTCTATCATCTCTAAAGAGCAGTCCCAATCGCTATGCGCCACGTCCACCGCCCGCACTTGCACGCCGTGGCGCTGCGCGTCCTGCACCAACTGGGACGGGCCATAAAAACCCAAGGGCTGGCTGTTGAGCATGGCGGCCAGAAAGCAGGCCGGCTCGTGCCACTTGAGCCAGCAGCTGGCATAGACCAAGAGAGCAAAGCTGGCCGCGTGGCTCTCGGGAAAGCCGTATTCGCCAAAGCCCTCGATCTGCTTGAAAATCTGGTCGGCATATTCTTGGGTGTAGCCGTTTTTCAACATGCCGCCCACCAGCCGGTCGTAAAACTTGTGCACGCCGCCCTTGCGCTTCCAGGCTGCCATGGAGCGGCGTAACTGGTCGGCCTCACCCGCTGAAAAGTCGGCTGCCGCCATGGCCACCTGCATTACCTGCTCCTGAAATATCGGCACGCCGTGGGTGCGCTTGAGCACCTCCTTGAGCGCCGGACTGGCGTATTCCACCGCCTGCGGGTTAGCACGCGCCTGCAGATAGGGGTGCACCATGCCGCCCTGAATTGGCCCCGGTCTGACGATAGCCACCTCCACCACCAGGTCGTAAAAGCACTGGGGTTTGAGGCGCGGCAGCATGCTCATTTGCGCACGGCTCTCGATCTGAAACACGCCCACCGTATCGGCGCGACAAATCATGGCGTAGGTGGCGGGGTCTTCGCTGGGGATGTCCTGCATGCGCATTTCCTTGCCGCGCCACTGGCCGATCAACACCAGGCAGCGGCGGATGGCGCTAAGCATGCCCA
>CAIQYP010000131.1 GCA_903876045.1 uncultured beta proteobacterium
CAGCCATCACGCCACCACCGGACGAAGCTGTTGACGGACGCGTTCATTGCAAACCAGACGACAGGGAGCCGCCAATCGTCATCGCCGCACTTGGCGAAAGAATTCTGTCGCCCGGGCTCCTAGGTAGGTCAAAAAAATGCATCCCGCGCACGCAGCAGGATGCGCACGATCTCTTTGGAGATTGAATCCAGCTCCGCTAATCGTTCCTGGTAAATCTGACCCGTCGTGCGCTGGTTTAACTGCTCGCCGAGCAAGCCGCAAATCTGGTGGAACCGTGCGTGGATCGCCTGAATATGTTCATGCGCCTGTGGCCCCAGCATTTCGCGCGATTCATCTTTGCGCAACCACCACGCCAGATCACATGCGTGGTGATCCTGGGTGCTTGCCAAATCGAAGTACTCTGTATTGATGCCCTCCAAGCCCGTCTTGAACCGCGAAACCCAACCCCGGTGAGCCAATATGGCGGCGTCAATTGTTTCTCTACCCATCTGGTTCTCCTATTTTTTATTCGGCAAAACGTGGTTTCACTATCCGTTGATGCACCTCAAACACACTGCAACGCGCATCCAAGTTTATCTATTTGAGAGATAGCGTTGCGCGCTATGATATTTTCCATTGTGAAATCTGAAAAAATTGGTGGCGCCGGACTGATTCGAATAACCACAGTTACTGCTTATGTGGTGGCCGTGCTGTTGTCCGTTGTCCCCACCGGCGCGTACTTGGCCATGTCACGCGCGGAGCTACGCTTTGCGCTGGAAAAAGATGCCATTTCAGGCGCCAGTCTGGTGACCAGTGCTATTCAAAATTCGCAGACACCGGCACAACTACAAAGTGCCAATTTGGCGGCGCTGCTGGCCCAGAGGCCCGCAACTGGCAAACCCGAGACCCGGCGCATTTTGGACGCGACAGGTGCGACGGTTGTTGAATCAAAGGAGGCGATTGGCATCTGGACCCTGACCGCACGCAGCCCCATTTCGGGCGCGAATGGCCCGATAGGCACGTTTGAGGTGAGCCGCTCGATCACCGAGATTTTTGGCGATTCCATTGGCGTTGCCATCGTCTCGCTTTGGTTTGCTACGTGGTCTTTCATGTTCCTGCGCATTCTTCCCAACCGCGCATTGAAAAACGCGCTGGACGAGGCCATCGAATCGCGCGAGGCCGCAACGAGTGCCATGCTCGCACGCGACAAAGCAGAGGAAGCAGCGCGCGTGCGTTCCATATTCCTGGCCAATATGGGCCACGAATTGCGCACCCCGCTTAACGGGGTACTTGGCATGATTGACCTGGTGTCAGATACCGACCTCGACTCCGAGCAACAGTCTTACATTGCATTGGCCGCTGCATCCGGGCGCAATCTGCTGACCATCGTCAACGACATTCTGGATTTCTCAAAACTCGACGAAGGCAAGATCGAAATCGTTGCCGTTAGTTTTGTATTGCGCGAATTGCTGGTGCAAACCATTGAGGCCCACCGTGCTGAGGCCGGTAAAAAAGGCATTCAGCTTGCTTACGATTTGGATCCTGCCTTGCCGGACATGGTTGTGGCCGACCCCGTGCGAATCCGCCAGATTCTGGTCAGCTTGATCGGCAACGCGATCAAATTTACCAAGGCCGGCAAAGTATCCGTCACTGCAGGCAAGTTGATTAAAGATTCACTAGTATTTCTTGAATTTATAGTTACAGACACCGGGGTTGGCATTGCCAGCGACCAATTGGAAAATATATTTCTGCCCTTCACCCAGGTCGATGAATCCATGACCCGCCTACAGGGCGGCACTGGCTTGGGCCTGGCAATATCCCGCGAACTTGCAAACTCAATGCGGGGCCATGTGTCGGCCACCAGTGAACTGGATCGCGGCAGCGAGTTTCATTTCACCCTGCCACTGGTTGCGGACACATCCTTTGTGACTTAGGTTACATACTTGAGTTGCCGGTGTAATTAGAGTCACCCTTGTACTAATTCTTAAGGAGATATTTATGAAAACTAACGTTGGCAGCATGGACCGCATTATTCGTATCGTTGTGGGACTGGCATTGATTGGCCTAACCCTCACTGGCAACATCGGCGTGTGGGGATGGCTTGGCGTCGTCGCTCTGGCCACTGGCGCCATTGGCTGGTGCCCGCCCTACGCAATTTTGGGCATAAACACCTGCAAGACAAACTAGCAGCGTAGCCACGGTAATCACTGCCGTCACTACAAGTTCACCCGGGGCTCGAATAGCTGGCTCCGGGTGAACGGCGCTTCATGTCCCGACAGGGACAGCGCCAAGCGGACAACCCATGAATGGGTTTGCGAGTCGGGCAACTCAAACGGTGTCCACAAGAGCCACACCACCAGGATCACGGGTACAACAGGGTGAAGGCGTGCGGCCAGTGGTGTTGAAAACGTCGCAGCAGAAGGTGTTGACGTAGTTGTCGAAGTCGTTGTTTCAGCAGGGCTTGCCCGTGCAATAGCCAAGGCACTTGCTGCCCCGCCCAGCAACAACCCGGCTAGCACTTCAGAGTGCGAGTGTGCGCCCACCACAAGCCGGCTCAGCCCGACCAAAACGGCCAACGCGCCACCCAATGCAAGGCCCATTGCCAGACCCACGGTCGGCCCCAACCTGATACCGCCCCACACACGGACGGGCATCACGGCAAACATCAGCACCGGATAGATTGCTGCGGCAAACATTGCATGACCCGAGATCCCTGTGAAGTTGATTTCGGCAATACCCCAGCCCCAGCCAAAAAATGCGAGCTTGCTTGCGGTGGTGATCAACGCTGCCACCGTGGTCAGCAGCAGCCAGCGCAGAGCGAACCTGCGTGACTCGGGCCGGGCGGCGAACACCAGCATCAGCAGCACTGCCACGGGAATCAGAATCTGCGCCTCGCCAAGCCGGGTAAGCGCCTGCCAGACGGGGCCAGCGTTAAGTGCTTGTGAATCGGTCATGCGCTGATTTTAGGGACGTGTTGGCGTTTGATAGCGCCAAACAAAAAGGGCTTGCCACAGTGGCAAGCCCTTTTTGATAACTAATACAGGAGCTTAAGAAGCGTCAGCTTTCTTGCGGCGCAGCGCAATGGTACCCATCAGGCCCAAGCCAGCCAGGAACATGGCGTAGCTTTCGGGTTCTGGCACGGGGGACACAGAGTAAGCAACTTTGCCAAACTTGACGGTTGGGTCTTCCTTCATATCCAAATTCTTTGCGTTGACATTCCACACGCCTACAAAGTTGAGCTTGTAATTCCCTGAACTGAGGCCTGTACGCGCTTGCTTTGGCGCTTTTCTGCACTGTCACTGCACAGGCTGCTGTCACTGCCGTCAGCACTACCGGTCCCAGCAGCACCTGGCTTTTTAAAGACTCCCAAACTGGGTTGACCTGGTCTAACGGTAATGCGTTTCCCGTTGCGGGTTTGACTTTTGATAACGCAGGCACAGCGGCTGCAAGTTTGGGCAACGGCTGGCGGCTGCCAACGCTGGCCGAGTTCCTTACGCTGTATCAAGACTTGGGGCAAGTTAAGCAAGTTCCTCAGACATCTTCTTGGGGCCCGTTTACCACCAACGGCGTTCAGTATTGGACCAGCACGCCGACGACTAAAGACAGTTCGCTCCATCAGTATTTCATGCCGCAAAACCCCATCACCACGGGCGAGCCTTCCCACGGCCTAACCATAAAGGTCAACACCTGGGCCGTAAGCGCCGTCCCCGAGCCAGAGCAATGGGCCATGCTGTTGGCTGGCCTGGGGCTGATGGGTGCGGTTGCCAGGCGGCGCATTAACAACGGGCGCTAGCAGGCTAAATGGCTTGTGGCTCGGGTTGGCGTTTGTAAAACAGTACATCAACCAAAACAGATATTTTGCAAGACATGGTCAAGCGCAATTTGGCGGCGGGCGGCTTGCACTTCACCACCGATGCCGAGCGCGCTGCGCACTTTGGCACCATCCAGTTCATAGCGGTGGGCACGCCGCCGAATGAAGATGGTTCGGCCGATATGCAATATGTAATTGCAGCCGCGCGCGGCATTGGCCGCTACATGAAGGATTACAAGGTGGTGGTGGACAAGAGCACGGTGCCGGTGGGCACGGCCGACCGCGTCAAGGCGGCCATTACCGAAGAGCTGG
>CAIQYP010000132.1 GCA_903876045.1 uncultured beta proteobacterium
CATATCCTCGGTCGAAAAAGGGCTGGTCACGGGCAAGTTCCATTTCCGGATCGCACGGCGCATCAGCAAACCCGACGGCTCGTTTGGCGGGTTGGTGCTGGCGACGATGCAACCAGATGCCTTCGCCAACTACTTTGAGCGCATCGGCGACAGCAATTTGAGTGTGGTGTCCATGCAGGGTAGCGAGGACCACCGGGTGCGGGCCAGGATTCCCCGCCTGGCCGACGACCAGTGGAATGCGCAAGTGGAGTCGCCACTGTGGGCGCAGCTGGGGCAAAAGCCGCAGGGCACCTTTGATACGCGCAGCACAATCGATGGCCTCGAGCGCCAGGGCTTTTATCAGAAGCTCAAGGACCTGCCGCTCGTGATTATGGTGAGCTTTGGTGCCGCCGATGTGCAAAAGCTGGCCACCGCACGCTTTGAGTTGTTCTTGCGAACGGGCCTCGCTGCACTGATCTTTGTGCTGATGCTCTCGATCACGCTGACCATCGTCCTGCTCGACCGCGAGCGCATTACGCAGTCTCACCTTCAACTCAGCGCGTTGAACAAGCAGGTGCGCGACCAGGCTATGTTTGACGCCTTGACCGGGCTGCCCAGTCGCCATAGTTTTTTCGAATTTTTTGCCCGCGACCTGTCGATGGCCAGACGCAATAACCGGTCCGTGGCTCTGCTATTCCTGGACCTTGACGGCTTCAAGAAGGTCAACGATGCGCTGGGACACGCTTGCGGTGACGAAGTGCTGAAGACGGTGGCCAACCGCTGGCGCTCCCTGGTGCGAGGCACGGATACGGTGGCGCGCCTGGGTGGCGATGAATTCGCCATCATCATTTCCGATCTGGAGGACCACCTCTCGCTGCACAGCATCGGCGCCAAATTGATCCACGCGCTGAACGAAGATGTCGCACTGGCCGAAGGAAAGTTTGCGCATGTCGGTGTCAGCATCGGAGCTGCCGTCTATCCGGAAAATGCGCTGGAGATGGACACCTTGCTGGCCGCGGCGGACGACGCCATGTACCGCAGCAAACAGGGTGGCAAGAACATGCTGAGTATCTCGGACGCCGTGGTATCCGACAGCGATAGTGCAGCCGTTTGGCTGACCTTCAGCAATGCCCATCTGGTGGGCGTGCAAGAGATTGATGATCAGCATCGCCAACTGGTGCAGATGGTTAACCACATCAACCAGTCGATCGTCAAGAAGTTCGAAGCCAGCCTGATCGAGGCGGCCTTTCAGGAACTGCTGGACTACACCCGGCTTCACTTTGCCACCGAACAGCGGCTGATGCAGCAGTATGGCTACGCCGAATTGGCGGCGCATTTGCATGAGCACATGCAGCTGCTACACAAACTAGGCGACCTGGCCACCGAAACCGATCAAGGCAACGACCTGTTGATACTGCAAACCATCAAGGACTGGTTGATGAGCCATATCCAGCATGCTGACAAACCGCTAGGCGCGTTTCTGGTGACCCAGGGTGTCCGTTAGTCCTGCGAAAGCTCAGCGTTGCGCTTGCCTGACCCGCCGCCAACGCGGCAAGCGCAACGGCAGGCAAGCTTCCAATCCGAAAGATTGACTGCAAACGCCGCTTGCACCGCCTGGCGAGCTGGTTTCCATGACACCCACAGTGTCAAAAAAAAGCCCATTTAAATCAACGACTTGCGCGACCTCTACGTGCTTTCCCTAGCTTTTCTTGAGTTGGCTCAATTATTGAGAAGTACTGGCACACAACCATTTTTTGGAGCCAGCCACCATGGAGACGTTTTACGAGGTCATGCGCCGTCAGGGAATATCGCGGCGCAGTTTGCTTAAGTATTGCTCGCTTACGGCCACATCTTTAGGCCTCGCGCCTTCCTTTGTGCCGCAGATAGCGCATGCCATGGAGACCAAACCGCGCACGCCGGTGTTGTGGTTGCATGGCTTGGAGTGCACCTGCTGCTCCGAATCGTTCATCCGCTCGGCGCATCCGTTGGCCAAGGACGTGGTGCTGTCGATGATCTCGCTGGACTACGACGACACGCTGATGGCCGCTGCCGGTCACCAGGCCGAGGCCATCCTCGACGAGATCATGACCAAGTACAAGGGCAACTACATTCTGGCCGTGGAGGGCAACCCGCCGCTGAATGAAGACGGCATGTTCTGCATTCAGTCCGGCAAGCCCTTTATCGACAAACTCAAGCGTGTCGCCAAGGATGCCAAGGCCGTGATCGCCTGGGGCTCGTGTGCATCCTGGGGTTGCGTGCAGGCCGCCAAGCCGAACCCGACGCAGGCCACGCCGATCCACAAGGTGATTACCGACAAGCCCATCATCAAGGTGCCGGGCTGCCCGCCGATTGCCGAGGTGATGACCGGTGTGATCACCTACATGCTGACCTTTGACAAGATCCCCGAGCTGGATCGCCAGGGCCGGCCCAAAATGTTTTACAGCCAGCGCATTCACGACAAATGCTATCGCCGCCCGCACTTCGATGCCGGCCAGTTTGTCGAGGCCTTTGACGACGAAG
>CAIQYP010000133.1 GCA_903876045.1 uncultured beta proteobacterium
GGAGAAATTAACCTAAAAAGCCAGCCCAAGCACCGACCCCAAACCCCATAATCTGACCGTCCTGCCTGGAGCAGTTTGGGTGGCCATAAGTGGAGCAGTTTGGGGTGGCCTTCGGGGTCTAAGTGACCCTACGGCCCTTATGCCTGCGACGGTAGAAGAACTCAAGGGCGGCTGGATGCCTCCTGCGGATTACTACTTGCAGCAGCGCGTTAAGTACCCGTGGCGCTACGTTATGAGTGGCAATGCCCGCTTATTGGAGTTTACGGAGACCCAAGGCAATCAAGAGCATTTTTATGTAGGGCCATGGTCGCTATCCGAATATCAAAACAACGCAACTATGCGCGGTGTACCTGAAACTACGGTGATGTGGTTCAACGACCTGCAGGGAAAGCGGCATAGTATTTATTTGCCACTTTACCGTACGAAGAGAGTTGCTGGTGAGCCAGACATTGCTGAAATTTGGAATGCCTTCAAAATTGTTTTTCCCGGACGCAAGTTGGAAGACAACAACTATTGGCCAAGTGAGCTGGATATGGCAACGGTAGACATTCACGTCAGTGATGATCTTAAAACCTATACAGCCAGCTTAATTTGGCGCGATCAACGCATTCCCTTATCGGTAGGGAAAACGCAGTTTTTCGATTTGGAACCCTTTGCACACGCAGAGGGTCAAGACACACCGGCTCCCGATGTCATCAAGCGCCTGCAAAGTGGTCCAGATGTTGCGAATCATTAGGCGCCTTGGTCTTTAACTGCAAGATTAAGTATCGCTTATCCACATAACAAGAAGGCCTAAGCCATGGACCCCCAACTACTCGATTACTACAACCAGGAACTCACCTACATGCGCGAAGCTGCGGGTGAGTTTGCGGTACTGCACCCCAAGATTGCGCGCCGTTTGGGCATGCAAGGGGTGGAGGTGGCGGACCCTTATGTGGAGCGACTGATTGAGTCGTTTTGCTTCATGTCGGCGCGCATGCGCATCAAGTTGGACGCCGAGTTTCCGCGCTTCAGTCAGCGCATGTTGGAGGTGGTGTACCCCAACTACGTGTCACCCACGCCCAGCATGGCGGTGGCGCAGTTGCACCCGAATGTTAAGGAAGGCGATTTCAGCAAAGGCTTTGCGGTGCCGCGCAACACCGCGTTCTTTGCCAAGGTGCCGGAGGGCGAAACCACCGCCTGCGAATTCCGCTCGGGTCAGGATGTGACGCTATGGCCCATCGAGATCGTCAGCGCCAAATTGGCCGGTGTGCCGCCCGATATCCCGGCGCTGGAGCGCTATCTGCCGCCCACGGTGCAGGTGACGGGTAGTTTGCGCATGCAGTTGCGCGTCACGGGTGAGTTGAACTTTTGCGACCTCAAGGGTCTCGACCGCTTGCCGATCTACCTCAGCGGCGATGAGCAGGTCGCCTCCCATTTATTTGAACTGCTGCATGCCAGTGCCGTCGCGTCGCTCACGGGTGTGCCCGGCAACATGGCAGACAACCCGCATGTGGTGACGCGTGATGCACTGGTGCACGAGGGTCTGAGCCCGAATCAAAGCCTGATGCCCTTGCCCTGGAACACCTGGCATGGCCATAACCTGTTGCATGAATACTTTGCCTGCCCCAGTCGTTTTTACTTCTTTGCGTTGCAGGGGCTTGCGCCGGGACTCTCGCGCATTCAAGGCAAGCTTGCCGAAGTGGTGGTGCTGCTGACCCAAGACACCGCCAAGCTGCGCGGGCTGGTCGATAAGGATCAGTTCGCGCTGTTCTGCACGCCGGTCATCAACTTGTTCGACCGACGCACCGACCGCATTGAAATGAGCCCCGGTCAAACCGAATTTCATCTGGTGCCCGACCGCTCCCGCCCTATGGACCTGGAAGTATTCAGCGTGCAAGAACTGTCAGGCCAGAAGGCCGACACCACGCAGGAGTTGATCTTCAGGCCGATGTACCAAACGCTGAACCAGGATGAGGGCAACCACGGTCGCTACTTCAGTCTGCGCCGTGAAGGTCGCCTGGCGTCCGACAATGCGCGCAAGTACGGTACCCGCACGCCCTATGTAGGCACCGAGGTATTCGTGAGTTTGGTGGACCAGCATGAGGCACCTTATGCGGAATCCCTACGCTACCTGAGCGTGCAAGCTTTGCTAACCAATCGTGATTTGCCGCGCCTGGTGCCGCGCAATGGTTACTCCGATTTGAGCGTTAAGGATTCGCTGCCGATCAGCGCAGTCGGCTTGGTGCGCGCGCCCAGCCAACCGCGTGCGCCGTTTGCCCAGGGCGAGATGGCTTGGCGTTTGATCCGGCAGCTTAATTTCAACTACCTGCCGCTAATGGATATGAACCAGCGCCAGGGCGCTCAAGCCCTGCGCGACATGCTGCGCTTGTTCGTCGGTGCCGATGACCTGATCGCCACCAAGCAGGTCGAGGGGCTTATTGGCAGCCGCATCACGCCCGTGACGCGTCGTCTGCCGGGCACTGGTCCGCTGGTTTATGGCCGGGGTGTGCAGTGCGACGTGACGGTGGATGAAGACGCCTTTAGTGGCATCAGCCCCTACTTGCTGGGCTTGGTGCTGGAGCACTATCTGGCACGCCACGTCAGCATCAATGTGTTTACCCAGACCCGTCTTGAATCGATGCAGCGCGGCCAGGTGGCCCAATGGCCGGTCCGCATGGGAACGCGGGGAATCGTCTGATGTCCGTTGCGCCCGTGCCCCATGCGGCCAACTTCAGCCTGCGCGATGCCGAAAGCGCCCCTTGGCGCCATAGTTTTACGTCCTTGATGCGTCGCCTGGCTGCCGCTGAGCCTGGCATGCCGCTGGTGGGCGAAGCACAAAGGCCGCAGCAGGAAAGTTTTCGTCTGGGGCAGCAGGCCAGCCTGGCATTTGCGCCCCGTGAGGTGGCCAAGGTTGAGATGCAGCTTGATAGCAGGCAAAAGGCGCGGGCCCATATCAAGTTGTTCAGTCTGGGTATGTTGGGCCCCAACGGCGCGTTGCCGATTCACTTTACCGAGCTGGTGCGCGAGCGCGTGGAGGCTAAGCGCGACAACACGCTGGCCGACTTCATCGATCTGTTTCACCACCGCGCCTTTACCCACATCTACCGGGCTTGGGCCCAAAGCCAAAGTGCGGCCGGTCTGGATCGCGCCGGGGAAGAGACCTTCACGTCCTATATTGCGCGACTGGCAGGCGATGAGCCATCCGAGGTGCAGGGCAGCGCATTACCACCCCACGCACGTTGGGCCAGCAGTGCGCACCGGGTGCGCTCGGCACGCAACCCGGAAGGCCTGGTCAGCACGCTATCGCGTTTCTTTGGCGTGGTCGTGCAACTGCGCGAATACATGCTGCAGTGGATGCCCATTGAGCCGCAAGACCAGTGCATGCTGGGTCAGCCCCGACCCTCCAGCATTCTGGGTGAGGGCGCCATGGCCGGTGAAGTGGTGCCGGATCGACAAAGCCGTTTTCGTCTGGTGATTGGCCCGCTGGATATGGATGGCTATTTGCGCCTCACACCCCAAGGTTCGCCCACCGGCAAGGATTTGCCCGCGCTGATTGAGATCGTGCGTTCATTCATCGGCTTTGAATATGTGTGGGAAGTCGAGCTGTTGATTCGTAGCGACGCAGCTCCGGAAGCCCAACTAGGTGATGTCACGCAACTGGGTTGGTCAACCTGGATGGCTTCAAGTGGCGCACGCGTCGCGGTGTCGCCACCCGTCACCGGAATGGTTTTTGAACCCGAAAGTTACAGCGCATGAATCCCCTCAAAAAACTGTTTTCTGCGCTGACCGGAGGTTCCACCAAAGAACTGACAGAGGCCGTTGTGCCCGAACTGCTATCCCGCATTAACGAGGCTATGCCCTGTGGCGAGAACCTGGAGTACGACACCGAATATGCCGTATTGCAAGCCCGCCTGGAGCCCAAAACCGACGTGCAATACGGCAAGTTTTCTTCCAAGCCGGAGGCTCCTGAATGGGCTGAGGTAGAGCGCGACGCGCGACGCCTGCTGCTCAAAAGCAAAGACATCTCGATTCTGGTCTGGTTCACCCGTGCGCGCTGCCGCATGGCCGGTGCACGCGGCCTGTTGGAGGGCTTGAGCACTTTGCAGGCGGTGCTGCAAAGCTATCCCGAGCAGGTGCACCCGCAACTGGTTTTGGACGGCGTCGTTGATCCCGCAGTGCGCGCCAATGCCTTGGCAGCACTGTGCGATCCGGAGGGACTCTTGGGTGACGTGCGTGAAGTGGTGGTCACCGGCCACACTGCCTTCCGGCTCACCGTGCGTGATGTGGAGCGTGCGTTTGCGTTTCCGCGCCCGCCGTACGCGCCAGACCCTGACGTGGTTAAGCGCCAGTTGGCGGATTTGCATGGCAAGAGGGATGCATCGCTGCTGGCTCTGCTGGCCTGTGGTGATTGCCTGCAATCCATTGATCAGTGGAGCCGGGCATCGCTCCACGATGATGCGCCTAAC
>CAIQYP010000134.1 GCA_903876045.1 uncultured beta proteobacterium
CCCAATTTTTGGGCAATGACACCCAGATTGAAATGTGCCAATGCATTTCCAGAATCTTTTTGCACCACGAAGTGGAGATGGTCTCTTGCCTCAAGATACTGGCTAATTTGCAACAATTCTGAACCGAGTGCGCCTCTAGTGTCTACGTCTTCCGGGTCAAGCCTAAGTGCACCGCGAAAATTTTCGATGGCTTCCGCATGCAGCCCCAGGGCGCTTTGTATTCCCCCCAGAGAGAAATAGTAACTGGCAACGCTGCCATCGGCCTTGATGGCCTGGCTTAACTTTTCCACCGCTGCGGTACAGTTTCCTTCCGCATTTTCTATCAAGCCCGAGAGGTACAGCGCATCGGAATTTTTCGGATCGGCCCGCAGTATCTCGTCAAAATTGGCCTTGGCAGCTGCATTCTCGCCGTTTTGAAATTTTTGAAAACCCTCTGCAATCAAGTTTCGCGCGGGCAAAGGTTTAACTAACGCCTCTGGCGTGGACTTTTTTGTTCCTGATTTCTTCCAACCAAACATATTAAAAATTGATTTCCATCGTTACCCATATGCCGTACTTGGTGCATCGATAGCGGACTTACTCACATCTTGAGAAGCAATTCCTTGGTCAGCTCACTGATAAAGGAATCCTCATAACCCGAATCCTTCAATGCCCATTGGAACGAGTTGCCAAACTTTGCCTTTTTGTAGAAATTAAGAACGTTCTGCTCTCTAAATTTTTCTACCTTATATTGCATCTTTCTAATAACGTCCTTGTTTCGTGCTGATGCCATGCGCTTTTCGCCCTTTGCTGCCGGGGGAATGCGCTCCATCAGAAAAGCGGCCATTTCAACACCGAATGACTCAACTTCTTTGGCGTTAAACCAGTCAAATTTCATAGTAATTGCATCACTTTTCACTTAATACAAACCTGCCGCACCATCTTCAAATCCGTCAGCCCCATCATGATTTTTTCCATGCCGTCCATCTTTAGGGTGCGCATGCCGCCCTCGACGGACGCGGCGAATAGCACGGCGACGCGGGCGCGTTCCTGGATTAGCTTCTTGACGGTGTCGTCGGCCACCAGCAACTCGTGCAATCCGATGCGGCCCTTGTAGCCGGTCTTGTTGCATTTGTCGCAGCCCACAGCACGGTAAAGTTTGATCTGGCCGTTTTCGCCATAGGTCTGCATCCATTGGGCGACCATCTTCTTGCTCTCGCCGGCGTAGTCCAGTTCCCAGGCCTTGGAGTGGCGCAGTTCTTCGGCGTATTCGGCGGCGAACAGGCGCATCTCTTCCGCATCGGGGATATAGCTCTCCTTGCAATCACACAATTTCTTGGCCAGGCGTTGGGCCAGGATGCCAAGCAGCGCGTCGGCAAAGTTGAACGGGTCCATGCCCATGTCCATCAGGCGGGTGATGGACTCAGGGGCCGAATTGGTGTGCAGGGTGGAGAACACCAGGTGACCGGTCAGTGAGGCCTCCACGCCCATCGACACCGTTTCTTTGTCGCGTGACTCGCCGACCATGATGATGTCCGGGTCGGCCCGCAAAAAGGCGCGCATGACCAACGCGAAGTCAATGCCGGCCTTCTTGTTGATCTGCACCTGACGCAGCCCCTTTTGGGTAATTTCCACCGGGTCTTCTGCCGTCCATATTTTGGTGTCAGGCTTATTGAGAAACTTCAGGATGGAGTGCAGCGTGGTGGTTTTACCGGAGCCAGTGGGGCCGCACACATAGAACAGGCCATAGGGCTTGGTAACCGTGGCTTCCAGCCGTGCTTTGTTGTGCGGCGTGAGGCCCAGCTTTTCCAACGGGATGGGTTCGCCGGCGGCCAAGATCCGCATCACCACGTCTTCCACACCACCGGCAGTGGGGATGGTGGCCACACGCAGTTCGATATCGATGGGGCCGTATTTCTTGAACTTGATCTTGCCGTCCTGCGGCTTGCGGCGCTCGGAGATGTCCAGGTCGCACATGATCTTCAGGCGTGTCACCATGGCCTGACGGAAGTGGGCTGGCACTTCCACATAGGGCGCCAAGCTGCCATCAACCCGGAAACGGATGCCGGTCTTGAACTTGCCCGGCATGGGCTCGATGTGGATGTCAGAAGCCTTCTGGTTGTAGGCGTCGATGATGACCTTGTTGACGAACTTGACCAGTTCGTTGTCCGCGGCGGCCGACTCTAGCGCGGAGTCTTCGTTGCTGCCGTCGTCAAGTGGGCCGCCATCCATGCCAGCCAGCAAATCGTCAATGGTGGTGGTGTCAGCTGCCGCACCAAACAGTTGTGCCAGGGTCTGGTCAAAGTCGAAGTGCGTCGTGACTCGGTAAGAAAACTTGGTAAAGCGCGGAAACACCTGCGGCACGATGCGCGAACCCCGCACGGCCTCAGGGTCCTGGCACATGATGATCAGGCCCTCGGGCGACTCTTCCAGCGGAATCCAACCCTGCTCCCCGACAAACTCACGCTTCAGCACACCGTGCAACGATTCAATGCGCAGGCGCCCCGGATTAAACGGCTCATAGGGTTCACCAAAAAACTTGGACAAGGCCGAGCCAATCTGCGCCGGTTTTAACTTGAACTGGGAAATCAGCAACTGCTCAACCGGCAACTCCTGGTTGCGCGCATCCTGCACGCAGTGGCCCAACTCGTCATCGGTCATCAACCCATCGGCCACCAGTCCGTCGTATTTGGTGGCCTTGCGACGCGGCCCGCCTTCTGCCTTGCTGGCACGTTGCCGGATGGCCGTAGCCAGCGTCTTGCAGACTTCCGACACGCCATCCAACTCCAGTGCACCAAAGGGCTCGTCACTCTTATTGTTGATAACTTGCAGAACGCCGTGCAGGTGTTGGCCTTCCAGAATTGGTGCCACCAGCATCTGGCGCGTACGGTAGCCAGAGCGGCGATCGACTTCTTTCAAGAAAGTCAGTGCTGGGTGAATGCGTTTGAGCGCTTCGTCGTCATACACGTCCGGCAGGTTCAGCGCCTTCTTGCTAAAGGCCGCGTAGCCGGCAATGCTCTGCGGCGAGATCGGCAGCTTGAGGTCGCGACTGCTGTTAAGCCCGGTCTTGATCTTGGAAACAATCGCGGTGCCGTCTTCGTTCACCGCGTACAGCGTCAGCCGGTCGGCATTGAGCAGTTTGCAGATGTCCTGGCTGGTCTCCAGCATGATTTGCTCGACGTTTTCGGTGTCATGAATGCGCGAGGTAACCTGGTGCAACTGGCGATAAAACAGCGCCTGAAAGGTCATGCCCCGCTTTTGCGAAGGCAGTTTTTGCGATTCAAAAAAAGCCTGCTCCGCAGAAGTTTCGGAGCTTTGTAAAGGCACAAAGGCGCTCATACGTCGAACTCCTGGCCGGCACGCAGCCAATGTATGTC
>CAIQYP010000135.1 GCA_903876045.1 uncultured beta proteobacterium
AAATCGCGCCAAGCGTTGCTAAAGAAGGGGCCACAAGAAAAAAGCATGACCGGCAATGACAGTACCCAAGAGGCCCACCGCAGCAATTGCTCCATTTCTGGCGAGAGATCCCCTGGGTGCGCGGTGTATGCCGGATAGGCATACATCATGACTTGCATCATGCAAAGGCCTGCCACCATCCAGCGCCAAAGCGCCTTGCGTGTCTCGATTCGGCGACGTTCGCTAGCAAACACATCATTAGCCGGCACGGCGCGGTAACCACGCTGCTGAATGGCCAGCATCCACGCGGAGGGTTTCACCTCAGCAGCGTTCCACACCACTTTGGCACGCTGACTGCCGGCACTCACCTGGACTTGCAGCACACCCGGAACCGCAGCAATCGCATCTTCCACGGTGTAGCTGCACGCCGCGCAGTGCATGCCTTCGATCACGACGCTGGATTCCCAATAGTCAGTTGCTTGTTTGGACGGTCGACTGAAAGCGGACCACTCCTGCGCATCGTCCAAAAGTTGCAATGTCTCTGAACTATGAGGAGCAATGGGAACCAAAGGCTTGGAAGAATGTGTAGCCGCAGGGACAGGCGTCACCAGTTCTTGGGCTGTCGTTTCCAGTGGGGCTGAGCGCATGGTCGGAAGTGTGCCAGTTAATGAATGGCCTGTCTTGATTCAAATCAAGTTGCTTTAAGACCCACACGAGTCGAACTGGTGGCACCAATTAAGAGTGCTCGCCGTACCCTACAAATCCGCATTGATAGATTGCTCTTCCCGATAACGGCAGCGCACGCGCTCCACATCGTCCCAGGCCTTCAAAAATGCATTGACACACGTTGGATCAAAGTGGGTTCCGGCGCCGTTGTTGAGAAAATCCACCGCAGCTTCAACTTCCCAGGCTTTCTTGTAAGGGCGCTCAGAGGTCAGCGCATCAAACACATCAGCTACAGCGACTATTCGGCTAAAGATAGGTATATCTTCACCCTTGATGCCATTGGGGTAACCAGTTCCATCGAACTTTTCATGATGACCCTTGGCAATTTCTGCACCCACTTGCAAAAGTTTGGAAGAACTCCCGCTGAGCAACTCATAGCCAAACATGGCGTGCTGCTTCATCACTTCAAACTCTTCCTGCGTCAATCGTCCAGGTTTGAGTAGCACCTTGTCAGCAATGCCCACTTTGCCAATGTCGTGCAATGGTGCGGCTTCCAGGAGCAACTGCTGCTCGTCCTCAGAAAGGCCCAATTCGCGAGCAATCAGCATAGAGTAATGGGCCATTCGCAGGATATGCGCACCGGTTTCTTGATCCCGGAACTCAGCGGCCTTGGACAGTCGTAAAACGGTTTCGCGCTCGCGACTCACGATTTCTTGCGTTGCCTTGCGTACTTCGCCAGCTAACCATGACGCGTGATCTGCCATGTGTTTGCGTGCCTGGTTCAGCCCCAGCATATTGCGGGTACGCGCCAGGAACTCAATTTTGTCGATGGGTTTGGTCAGAAAATCATTGGCACCCAGGTCCAACGCACGATAACGGATCTGCTTTTGGTCATTGGCCGTAATCATCAGGATGGGAACCAATTTGCGTCCGGGAAGGTCGCGCGTCAGGCGAATGAATTCCAGACCATCCAACTCCGGCATCATGTAGTCCACGATGATCAGGTCTGGCACATTTGCCGTGACCCATGCCAAGGCTTCACGTGGATTGGAAAAAACATGCGCTTGGCAATCGTCCAATTTTTTGACCAATGCGCCGAAAAGAATCAAATTGATTTCGGTGTCGTCGACGATTAAAACCTGTTGCTGCACAGTTTTTCAGCCTTTATCTTGTAACCCTATCTTAGTCGCAATCCGCCGACCTGAAAGGTCCAGCTTAGTTGGACAACGAGCGCTCAAGTGCCAGTCGCAAAAAGTCCACTTCCGCTGTGAATGACGGTAAGAGTTTCCCAACGGCCGCCAAATCACCCTGACCAGCCAACGCCTCGACGCGCGCAGCCAATTGACTGGCCGGGTCGGCACCAAACATCGCCATCGTCGCCTTCAAAGCGTGCGCCGTGTGCAGCGTTGGCAGTTGATCGCCCTGCGAAAGACTAGCGCGAATTTTCTGGATATCGTCAGGCCACTGGTCCAGGAATGCCTGGCCAATGATTTCCAGAATTTCCTGGTCCATGCCATTCAGGCCCGCCGCATAATCGAATGCAAAGTCCTGAGGGAAATCGTTATTCACCGCCTGCGCAGGCACCGATTCAACCAAGGCTGGCGTCACTTCATGCGTGCCACTCCGCCCCAGGTTTTGCAGCAGTGCAAGCAACTCCTGCGCTTTAATCGGTTTGGAAATGTATTCATCCATGCCGGCTTCCAAGCAACGTTCGCGATCAGACTCCATGGCATTGGCAGTCATTGCCACAATGGGCACTCTAGCGGCGCTTGTTTCCATGGCGCGTATCCGCCGCGTGGCTTCCAATCCGTCCATCACGGGCATCATCATGTCCATCAAAATCGCATCGAATGTGTGTTTGGAAACCCGGTCAAGCGCCACTTCACCGTTTTCAGCCACCGTCACCCTGTGACCCCAGCGTTCCAGCAGCGCAATTGCCAGCTTCTGATTAATCGCGTTGTCCTCCACTAAAAGCAAGTCCAAAGCACGTGGCGCTTCTTGAGACACGTTGACCTTGGCAAAGCTGGCTGGCACATCCAAATTGAGGTGCAGCACGCGCGCCAATACCAGATGCAACTCAGCACGGGAAACCGGTTTGGCAAGGTATGCCGTGATCCCTGCGTCGCGCGAGCGTTGCGCGTCATTGCGCGCACCCGAACTCGACAGCATCACCAATGGAATACTGCCGCAGTGTGCCAGGCTCAGGATGCGCTGCGCGAGCTCAAAACCGTCCATATCAGGCATGAGCGCATCCAACACAACGAGATCGCAGGGTTTGTCGACGTGCCCTTCATCTTGCAACCATTGCAAGGCCAGTGCACCGGATGAAACTGCATGCACTGTGACGCCTTCTGCTTCCAAGCTACGTGAGATCACGGCCCGGTTGACCTCCAAATCATCAACAACCAACATGCGCAATCCCTTAAAGGAATATTCTGGCACTTCGAGCTTGGCGTTGTTACGGTCCACACCCACATGCATTGTGAAATGGAAGACACTGCCACGCCCGATTTCGCTCTCAACCCAGATCTTTCCACCCAAGGCTTCAACCAGGCGGGCGCATATGGTCAGACCCAAACCAGTGCCACCAAAGCGGCGTGTCGTGGAACTGTCCTCCTGAGAAAAAGCTTCAAAAATACTCTTTAGCTTTTCAGTTGCAATGCCTATGCCCGAGTCACTGACAGAAAAGTGCAACGTGAGCCCTTCAAAATCTTGGCTCTCAAATACAACACGCACAACAATTGCGCCCTGGCTTGTGAACTTGATGGCGTTACCCACCAGATTGACCAGAATCTGCCGCAAGCGCCCAGGGTCGCCTACCACGGCAACTGGCACGTCGGGGGCGATATCGCACAGCAATTCCAGCCCCTTGTCACGCGCCCGCAGAGCCACCGTCTTCATGGTTTCGTCCATGGTCTGCGGCAAATGGAAGGGAATTTTTTCGATCAACAACTTACCGGCTTCGATCTTGGAGAAGTCCAATATGTCGTTGATGACCCGCAGTAGCGCGTCCGCGGAACTCTTCACAATGCCAACGTACTCGCTTTGCTCGGCATCCAGTTTGGTATCTAGCAACAGGTCCGCCATGCCAAGCACACCATTCATGGGTGTGCGAATTTCGTGACTCATGTTCGCCAGAAAGTCTGATTTGGCGCTGCTAGCGGCAACTGCCTGGTCTTTCGCACGTTGCAATTCCACGGCAATTTTCTGAGCCTCTGAAACATCAGTGAAATAGCCATTCCAAACCCAAAGCCCATTCGGAAGTTGACGCGGATGCGCTTCGCCATGAACCCATACGGTTTGCCCAGTGTTCTGGTGCACCATTCTGAAATCAATACTCTTGGCCTCCGCCTTCGCGTGCGGTCGCCCCAGGACTGCCGCGAAGCGCTGGCGATCTTCGATGTGAACACAATCCAGCAGACGACTCGTCTCCTGCATCAGATCCTCCGCGCTGGCACCGCATATAGATCTGATGGCGTGGCTCATGAAGGGGATGACAAAGTTGTTGCCCTCACCAACGTAGTATTGAAAAATCGCTACGGGCACATTTTCTGTAACCTCGCGCAGGCGAGCGTCCGCCTCTTTAAGCTCAGTCACGTCCTGCCAAATACCTGTAAACACGACGGCAGCGTCTGCCATACGTTCCGGGTCCGGATTGATTTCCGTTCGGATCCAGCGGATCGCCCCATCGTGCAATTGCACGCGGTATTCACCTCGCCAAGCGCTCACATTGCGAACCGCCTCGCGCAGGCCCTCGCGCACTGCCTTGCGGTCTGCTTCCAGCACCTGCTGCATGATGAGCGAGGCGTCCTCTTTCAAGGCCTGAATAGTAAAACCCAGAACCTGCTGTACACGTGGGCTAACGAAGGTGAAACGGTCGTAATCTTCGCCTGCCTGCCACTGAAACACGGCACCGGGCACTGTATTGGTGATGCGCCGCAAGCGCGCCTCTGCCGCCTTGATGTTGGACTCCATCTGCTTGCGCTCAGTGATATCCGTGCTGATAGCAATAAAAAAAGTTGGGTTACCGGCCTCATCACGCAGTGGAACCAGTGTGGCATTGACCCAATAAAGGTCTCCCGCTTTGTTCCGATTGCAGATCTCGCCATGCCAGACCTTGCCAGCCAGAACTGAACTCCACATGTCGGCATAAAACGACTGGTGGTGGACACCTGAACTTACTAAGCGGTGCGCCTTGCCCAGAACTTCCATGCGGGAATAGCCACTGATATGACAGAACTTGTCATTGGCGTAAGTGATCACCCCATTAATATCCGTGATGCTCACGATCGCATGCTGGTCCAAGGCAAATTTCTGGTGCGCGAGGTCAGTCAACGCAGCGTGTAAATCCCTCTGACTCTCTTCTTTTTGCCGCACCAGTTCACTCATCAATGCCGACAAACTTTCCAAGTTGTCGTTCATGATGCCGGTTTCATCTAAATCGACAAAATCCATCAAGCCTAGCGCAGTACTTCGCAGTGAATCAATGGCGCGCGTGCGGCTCTCCAACTCTAAACGCAGACGGGCATTGCTTTCAGTCAGTTCGACCGAACTTAGTTCCAGACTTCTAGCTTTCAAGTCAAGATCCCGGTCACTCTGGGTATACGACTCATCGACGCGCTTGAAAAATAGATCGAGTCCGCCAAGAACTGACTTCGCCTGTGGCGAAAGCGCATGGGCCTTGGCCACTTGCGCGAGTTCCTGCTGTACCGCCTGAAATTGCGTCCAATCAACGCCAAGAGCGATATTGATCTGACGCGCTAGCAGTTTGTGCATGGGCAATCCACCTCTGTAGTCAAGCGGATTCAGACAAACAGGTGATCGTCATCGTCTGGTTGTGCAGCTTGCACTCAGCCATATTGCCAAAGGGTCCTATTTCACCGTACGAATAAAAACCGGCCAACGTGGTGCTCTGACCAAAGACATCCGCAACCGCTTCAACTTCCTCGTCGACCCTGCCGCCCATCACCAGCTTGCGCCCGACACAACTGACCAACACCGCGAGAACTTCGCTTGAGCTAGCCTGCGGATCCCAAGCACTACGAGCAGCCGTCGCTGCACCATCAACCAGGGCGTCCGTGCTGGCGTGCATCAGTCTGAGATAGCCCTCCTGGTCAATCTCACCCGCCAGCGTCAGGCTGCCATCCGCCTCGTTAATACCCAGGATGGTGCGTATCAGGCCCAGTTCGTTTTGATCATGCCCCAACATAGAAAAAGGAAACAAGAGACCAGACGCAGGCAGGTTCTTGGCATGCTCACCCAGATAGCGTTTATAGACTGCCAATGCGGGCTCGCCATCCAACTCGTACAGCACATTGCTCTCACAGCGGGTCACTTTGCGTGCCGGCCCAAAGGGCGACCAACCACCAAAAGAGCCATGCGAAAACTGCAATGCCGGTCCATAGAGCCCCACGCATACCAGCCGATTGCTGCTCACGCCCTGGTTGTCCAAAACCCAGGTCTGCGCAAACGCGCCGCCGTCGCCGGCAAGACCGCCGGTGATGGGTACTTCAGAACCCACCACTTCACCCATTCCGGCTAGAACGGCGCTGCCGTTGATCTGCACTCCCTGGCCGAAGATCATCAATGCCCGTAGGCCTTCTCGCCTGAAGCCTTGCGCCAGTCGCACCCCGGCAGCGTGTGAGTCATCCATGCTCAGCAGTTCCGTGCTGAACTGACTCACTTCGCATTTTTGGAAGTTGATGGCGGTAACGACCAGACTCTCATCCGTTACGCCGTTGCGGGATATTTCACCCGCCGTAGAGCAACCTGCAATATGTGCACCCTTGAAGGCCTGACTCAAGATCTTTGCGCTACTCTGAAGCACCGCGACCGAACCAAAAACCAAAACCAGTTGAGGATCAAGTGCGCTGAGTGTGGAAAAGTCGGTAACCTCTGGCTCGCCTTTGGTAACTACCAACTGAGATACACGCATTACCTGCTCCTAACTTTATATAGTTTCACTGCGCAGGAATAATACGCTGGAACGCCTGCGTGTGGATATTCAAGACCGTCCACTTTGTCCGATGTCAAACCTCTCGCCCCTGCGGCTCCGAATATTCTGCACGCAGCAAGTTCTTCTGAATTTTCCCCATTGCGTTGCGCGGCAACTCCTTGACAACAACACAGTGTTTGGGAACCTTGAAGTTCGCCAAGGTCGACTTAAGTTGCGCCAGGATTCCTGCGGGGTTTACTGCGGCACCGGGCTTGGCAATGACCACCGCCACACCTACCTCTCCAAAATCCGCATCCGGCACGCCCACTACTGCGCTCTCTGCGACACCTGGCAGGGCATTGATATAGCCCTCAATCTCGGCCGGATAAACGTTGTAGCCACCGCTAATGATCAGGTCCTTGCTACGTCCCACAATCGTCACATAGCCTTGCGTGTCCACACGCCCCACATCACCGGTTTTGAAGAAACCGTCGCTTGTAAATTCTTCGGCCGTTTTTTCAGGCATGTTCCAGTAACCCTGAAAAACCCCTGGACCTTTGACCTGAATGCCACCTATTTCACCAGAGGGCACGACTTGTCCGCCTTCCGCCATGACGCGCAATTGCACACCCGGTAAAGCAGGCCCCACGGTGCCACCGATGCGCGAGCCATTCTGCGAATAATACGGATTAGAGGTCAGCATGATGGTCTCACTCATGCCATAGCGCTCCAGAATCGTATGGCCTGTGCGCGTCTGCCAGTCAGTGAACGTTTCGATCAGCAGCGGTGCGGAACCGGAGATAAACAATCGCATGTTCTTGACAGCCTCGCGCGTCAGACCACTTTCGCCCAACAAGCGCACGTACAGAGTCGGCACGCCCATAAACACGGTGGCTTGCGAAAAGAAGCGCAGCGCAGTCTTGGGGTCAAACCTGGCCAGCCAGATCATCTTGCTGCCATTCAGCAACGCACCATGGATAGCCACAAACAAGCCGTGCACATGAAAGATCGGCAACGCGTGAATCAGCGCATCGCCGCCCTCCTCGGCACTGCGCCAACCCCAGACCTTTTGCAACACGCGCGCGTTGCTTAGCAAATTGCCATGCGACAACATGGCGCCTTTGCTGCGACCGGTGGTGCCGCTGGTGTAGATGATGGCAGCCAAGTCATCCGGTGCGCATTGCGCAACACTATGACTGCGACTGAAAGCTGCCGCGCGCTCCAACAACGAGCCACAGCGGTCTTCATTCAACGTAAAGACATAGGCAGAGCCAGCTGTGAACGCGAGCTTGCTGACCCAACCGAAATTTCTGCCTGAGCACACCACAACCGCGGGCTTGGCGTCTTCTATGAAATAGGCCATCTCAGCACTCTGATAAGCCGTGCTCAAAGGCAGGTAGATCAGTCCAGCGCGCAATGTTGCCAGATACAGCATCAGCGCCTCCACCGATTTTTCGACCTGCACTGCAATACGGGCACCGGCTTGCAACCCCAGCGATTCCAGCAAGTTAGCCAACATGGCGCTAGCGTCGAGCAAGTCCTGCCAGGTGTAGTTCAGGCCTGAGTCAGTCTCCACGGCAACAGATTGCAGATCGGCAGGAAAGCCATCTCTTAAGGCGGCAAACAAATTGGCATTGGGGGTCTGAACTTGCATGGATGAATCTGCGTCGGTTTAAAAGATGGGTTTGCGCTTGGCAATAAAGGCGGCAATGCCCTCTGTGTGCTCGGCGCTGTTGGCATAACCATAGGGGTCTTCAAGTTCCACGCCATTCTTCAGTGCGCGCAACGCTTGCTTGTTTAAGCGCGCGGCCTTTGGCGCCAGACCGGCAATGCGCTGTACCAAGGCAAGGCACGCATGGTCCAGATCAGTGGGCTTAAAGATGTGGGTCAAGAAGCCTTGCGCAGCCATATGCGAAGCTGGAAAAACTTCCGCCGCCAGCAACATCGCGCGTGCAGTCATTTCGCCGACCGCGCCACTGACCAAGGTGGCTTCACGCGCCGCCATGGGGAAGCCCAGGCGAGCAATCGGCGCCCCGAATTTGGAATCGTCTGAGGCCACACGCACATCGCAGGCGCTGGCTATCTCCACGCCCGCGCCCATGCACACGCCCTGAATCTGGGCCACGATGGGTACATCACAGGCCAGCATGGCAGCCAATGCACCCCAGACCTCTACCTCATGGAAACGACGCAATTTAGCTTCGTCAAAACGGAAGTCCGGATACTCGGCAATATCGCCGCCGGCACAAAAGTGTGCTCCGGCACCTCTCAACAACACGCAGCGGGTTGTGCTGTCTGCTTGTATCTCCAGAAAGACCGCTTTCAAATCCCGCCACATGGCGCGCGACATGGCATTGAGCTTGTCCGGGCTATTAAGCACCACAGTGCAGATTTGGCCCTGGCGCTGGGCCGTAATGCCTGAATCGATCAGCATTTCTTAGCGCACCAAGCTCGTCTTGTCACCCTTGCCAAAGTAGAGCCAGAGACCCGCACCGCCAAGAATCATCGGAACACAAAGCCATTGCCCCATGCTCATACCAAGCGACAACAGTCCCAGGTGGGCATCGGGTTCACGGAAGAATTCGGCAATGAAGCGAAAAACACCGTAACCAAACAGAAACGCTGCCGCCACCCGCCCCTGTTGCGGCGCGCTGCGTGCATACCACCACAGCAGCACAAAAAGCAGTAACCCTTCCATCAGGAACTGGTAAACCTGCGACGGATGGCGCGGTGCATCACCTGCCCCCCGAAAAACTATAGCCCACGGCAATGAAGGGTCGGCCACACGACCCCATAGTTCTCCATTGATGAAATTACCCACCCGACCCGACGCCAGACCGGTCGGTACACAAGGCGCCACGAAGTCGGCCACCTGCCAGAACGACCTGCCCCTGGAAAGGCCAAACCAGATCATGGAAGCTATAACGCCCAGCATGCCGCCATGAAAACTCATGCCGCCCTGCCAGACAAAAAGCACTTCCAACGGATGACTCGCGTAATAGCCCGGTTTGTAAAACAAGCAATAACCTATGCAGCCGCCCAACACTACGCCCATCACGCCCATAAACAAAAAGTCCTCGATGTCCTTGTAGGTCCAAGCGGAGGCACCCTTCATGGAAGCGTAGGGCTGATGCCGCAGCCGCCTGCTGCCCAAAAACATGAATAGGCCAAAGGCCACCAGATAGGTCAGGCCGTACCAATGCACAGCCAATGGGCCAATTTGCAACGCTACAGGATCAATTTGTGGATGTATCAACATGGGCGACATTGTGCACGGCCCAAACGACACTGGACCAGACCCAAACTTTCTCAATTGGCGCTTGACCTTCCAGGGCCCGGCATAACTGCGCTATGGGTAAAGTCGCGTGGGCGCTCCCTTTGTCAGCGCTTTTTACCCTTGCCCAAGGTGCCCATGTTTGCCCGGTTCTTGTTGATGCGGTCGTTCTTGCGTGCAAGCTCGCGTTCCATAGCGCGCTTGGCGCTATAACCTGAAGCATCAGCCCAGGCCCACCACGCCATTGCCAGGGCAAAGGGTGACAGCACCCATATCCAGGACAGTCCCGCCACAGGACCGAATTCCATATATTTCATGACCATCAGTGCCAGACCCAAGCCTACAAAATACATATGGTGCTCCTAATAAACCACGAGGCCCGAACGCAAGGTCCAACGCCGTCCCTACAATTGTCTTGTCTAACTGTAATCCAATCCGGAGTAAGCCATGAAGCGTTGCGTAACCCCACTGTTGCTCGCAGCCTGCATGCTGATGCCCTTGGTGAGCATGGCTGATCAGGCTTTAGCCGCCGCAAAAAATTGCCTGGCATGCCACAACATTGACCGCAAGGTGGTGGGCCCGGCCTACAAAGACGTGGCTGCCAAATACCGCGGCGACAAGACCGCTCCGGCACGCCTGGTGGCCAAAGTCATGGGCGGAGGCGGTGGGGTCTGGGGTGTGGTGAAAATGCCGTCCAATCCTCAGGTCAATGAGGCTGAGGCCACTAGGCTGGTGGCCTGGATATTGAGCCAATAGTCGCAGCATCATGTGGATGCACCGCCTTTCAGACTGGCGCCACGGTCACTGAACGACCCGAACAAATCAGCGCACAAAAAAACCGCCCTAAGGCGGCTTTTTCAATGGCGTTTAAGTCAGATCAATAGGCTTGGCCCAACTGATCCAGAATCGCCGGATTTTCCAGTGTCGAGGTGTCCTGGGTAATCGCTTCGTTCTTGGCGATCGAGCGCAGCAGACGACGCATGATCTTGCCGGAGCGGGTCTTGGGCAGGTTCTCACCAAAGCGAATGTCCTTGGGCTTGGCAATCGGTCCGATTTCCTTGCCCACGTGGTCACGCAGTAGCTTGGCAATGGCCTTGGCCTCGTCGCCCATCGGGAGTGAGCGCTTCAGCACCACGAAGGCGCAGACCGCTTCACCGGTGGTGTCATCGGGACGACCGACCACCGCAGCTTCAGCCACCAACTCGGTGTAGCTGACCAGCGCCGATTCGATTTCCATGGTGCCCATGCGGTGGCCGGACACGTTCAGCACGTCGTCGATACGGCCGGTAATGGTGAAGTAACCGGTCTTTTCGTCACGGATGGCGCCATCGCCAGCGAGGTAATACTTACCCTTGAAGTCGTCAGGGTAGTAGCTCTTCTTGAAGCGCTCGGGATCACCCCAGATGTTGCGGATCATGGAAGGCCATGGGCGCTTGACAACCAGAATGCCGCCTTGGCCATTGGGAACGTCCTTGCCGGTTTCGTCCACGATGGCTGCCATGATGCCCGGGAAAGGCAGCGTGCAGGAACCAGGAATCATGGGTGTCGCACCGGGCATGGGGGTGATCATGTGGCCACCGGTCTCGGTTTGCCAGAAAGTGTCGACGATCGGGCAACGGCTGCCGCCAACGTGCTTGTAGTACCACTCCCAAGCGGCGGGGTTGATGGGCTC
>CAIQYP010000136.1 GCA_903876045.1 uncultured beta proteobacterium
CCAGCTCGCGCACGTGGTGTTCTGGCCGGCGTGCTGGAAGAGCAACTATTGGACGACAGCGAGAAATTGCACTTTGCCGTTTTTGAAGCTCCGCCTGCCGCATCGGGTGATGCACCCCGGGCCTGGGTTGCTGCCTGCGACAGAGCATGGTTACAAACCAGCCTGCAGGCCCTTGAATCGGCCGGACTCAGCATCAGCCGTATCGTGGCCGAATGCAACCCCACACTTCCCGGCACGGCGCGTGCACTGCTGAGTGACGACATGAGCCCGGCACAAATACTGTTGTGCACTGAGCAAGGCGTCAGCCTGCTGCCCTGGTTGCCAGCCACGCTGGCCATGGCACAGGCCCAGCCTGATCTGGAAGTGCTGGCAGAACCCGCCGTGATGGCGCTGGCCGAAAAGAATTTTGGAAACCAGGCGCAACTGCAAACCAAAGCACAACGCCTGCTGCTAGCGGCGCAGTCGCCGTGGAATCTGGCTCAGCTGGAATTGAGTGCCGCACGCGGCGGACAGTTGCGCAAGCGTTTCGCATCGGCGTGGCAGCAGTTGCTGCACAGCCCGCAATGGCGTCCAACCCGCTGGGGCCTTATTGCTTTGGTCATCGTGCAAGTACTGGGGCTCAACGCGCTGGCCTGGCGCCAACGCAGCCTGTTAGATGCGCAGCGCGCCTCCCTGCAAACCATGCTGCAGCAAAGTTTTCCGGATGTGAAGCTGGTGATTGATGCGCCGCTGCAGATGCAGCGCGCGGTGGACGATCTGGCCCGTACCCGTGGCATCAGTTCAGATGCAGATTTGGGCCAGGTCTTTGCCATCATGGGGCCGCTGGCGCCCAAGAATTTGGGCCTCAACAGCATCGAATGGAGCACAAAGCAAATGCAGCTGCAAGCCAACGGTCTGGATGCAAACTCGGTTAAACCCCTGTCAGCCGCACTGGAGGCGCGCGGTCTGCGTGCCCGCTTGCAAGACGGGCTACTTAGCATCACGCCCAAGGAGGCTCGCTAATGTCGCTCATGTCGCATATGGCCTGGCAACAATGGCTGAAAGCGCGCTGGGCTGCCTTGGCCGCACGCGAGCAACGCGGAGTGCTGCTGGCCGCTACCGTATCGGGCGCAGCCCTGGTCTGGTTTGTCGCTTTGGCACCCGCTCTGCACAGCCTCAAGACTGTGGCGGCGCAAAGGGCAGCTCTGAGCGCCGACATCGATCGCATGCAGGCCTTGCAAGCCCGCGCCAAAGCCCTGCAAGCCAAACCTGCACTGGTAGCACAAGAGAGCTTGCACGCACTACAAACAGCGGCGACCAAACTCGGCGCTGCGGTTAGCCTGCAAGTCATTGGGGAGCAGGCAACGCTCACGGTCAAGAAGCTCAGTGCGCTCCAGTTGGGTCAATGGCTGGCGCCCCAAACAGGCCCCGGCCTGAGCCCCACCGAAGCCCACCTCAAGCGCGACACGGGCAGTGTCGAACCGGTCTGGAGCGGCACCCTCATCTACCGACTGCCAGTAACGGCCACCCCCTGAAGCCATGACACGCCCACTGAACCGATCTGCCCAAACCGCTGTCTCTGGCACGCGCAGTGTCTGGGTCTGGGCCATGACCGGCGCTGTCGTGGGGGCGCTATGGGCGGCGATTCAGTTTGCGCCGGCCGTATGGGTGCAACAGGCCGCCTTTGTTGCCACCGATGGCCGATTGGTGCTGCGCGAAAGCCAGGGCACGCTCTGGCACGGATCAGCGCAAGTCGGTGTCACCGGTGGCGCGGGCAGCAGAGATGCCGCACGTCTGCCGGGGCGCGTGCAATGGGACTTCCATGTGAGCCGCAGCGGCCTGCAACTGGCGCTGTTTGCTGATTGCTGCACGGTAGAGGCGCAGCAGTTCACCTTGACCGCGGGACTGCGCAGTTGGCGCTTGCAAATGGCGCCGGGTGAATCCATTTGGCCTGCCGCGGTACTGGCCGGTTTAGGCACGCCCTGGAACACGGTAAAGCTGCAAGGCCCCTTGGTGGTGAAAACGCCAGGGCTCAATCTGGCATCAGCAGCCGATCGGTTGCAGATAGAAGGCTCCATGAGCCTGGAGATGCCGGGCCTGGTGTCCAGCCTCTCGACCCTGCGCCCCTTGGGCAGCTACCGTCTGTTGCTCAACGGTGGCGAGCAGCCCACACTGGATTTGCGCACAGTCGAGGGCAGCCTGCAACTGCAGGGCATGGGTCGCTGGACAGCGGCACACCTGCGCTTTGTCGGTGAGGCACGTGCGGACGCAGAGCACGAAGCCGAACTCTCCAACCTTCTCAACATCATGGGACAGCGCGATGGTGCGCGGTCAGTCATTACCCTGGGCTAACAGCATGCGACATTCCAACCCCACATTTCCCGTCCGTCAGTGGCTAGGCACAACCGGTTTGCTGGCAGCACTGTGCGTCAGCCCCCTGGTGTTTGCGCAAGCCGATGGCGATGTGTCGTCCAAGCTCTCTCGCAACGCGCCGGTCACGCTGAATTTTGTCAATGCCGAGATCGAAGCGGTGGCCCGCGCCATGGCCAGCATGACCGGTCGACAAGTGGTGCTGGACCCGCGCGTGAAGGGCACCATCAATTTGAGCAGCGACAAGCCACTCTCGCCCGCTGCTGCGTACAACCAGTTTTTAGGTGCTCTGCGTCTGCAGGGCTTTACCGTGGTCGAGTCAGCCGGGCTGGACAAAGTGGTGCCTGAGGCCGACGCCAAACTGCAGAGTGGTACGGTCAGTGCCGATGCGCCTGGCAAGAGCAACGCGTTGGGCAACCAGATCGTGACCAAGATCTTCAAGCTTAATTTTGAGAGTGCCGCCAATCTGCTGCCGATCCTGCGCCCGCTAATCAGCCCCAACAACGTCATCAACGTCAACCCCGGCAACAACTCGCTGGTGATTACCGACTACGCCGACAACCTGCAGCGCATCGCCCGCATCATTGCGGCCAGTGATGTGGCCAATGGCAGCGATCTGGAAATCCTGCCTCTGCAATACGCCATTTCGAGTGACCTGGCGCCCTTGATATTGCGGCTGATTGAAAGCGGCTCGACTGCCGCCGCCGCCCCGGGCCAGACCGATACCGGCTTTAAAACCACCATCATTGCCGAACCGCGCAGCAATGCGCTGATCGTGCGCGCAGCCAATCCAGCACGTGTCTCACTGGTCAAGTCACTGGTGGCACGTCTGGACCAACCCACCGTGCAAGGCGATGGCGGCACCGGCAACATCCATGTGGTGATGCTCAAGAACGCCGACGCCACCAAGTTGGCCGCCACGCTGCGCGCCGTGATGTCAGGTGAGGTGCGCGCTGCCGCTCCTGCTGCCGGTGCGGCTGCCAGCGCAGCAGCCAGCCCCGCCACCACCGGTGGCCAGGTGCAAGCCGATGTGTCCACCAACTCTCTCATCATCACGGCACCCGACCCGCAATACCGCCAGCTGCGCGCTGTGATTGACCAACTCGACGCACGCCGTGCCCAGGTGTTTGTGGAGAGCCTGATCGCCGAAGTTAACGCCGACCGCGCGGCCGAATTCGGCATCCAATGGCAAGGCCCTATCGGCAAGGCAGGTGACTCTGCCATTGGCTTGCTGGGCACCAACTTTGGCGCGGGTGCCCGAAACATCATTGGCCTAGCCACAGGCGCTGCCGCAGGTACGGTGTCGCCTGCCGCTGGACTGAATCTGGGCATAGCCACACAGAACAACGGTGTCTACACACTGGGCTTTCTGGCGCGCTTTCTGGAGCAGAACGGTGACGGCAACATCCTGTCCACACCCAATCTGCTGACCCTGGACAACGAAGAAGCCAAGATCGTCATCGGCCAGAACGTGCCCTTTGTCACAGGCCAATACACCAACTCCAATTCGGGCGGCAGCTCGGGCTCGGTCAACCCTTTCCAGACGATTGAGCGCAAGGATGTGGGCCTGACACTCAAGGTCAAGCCGCAGATCAGCGAGAACGGCACGGTCAAGCTCACCATCTTTCAGGAAGTCTCCAGCGTGCAGGCTTCCAGCGTTAACTCGGCCACGGGCCTGATCACCAACAAGCGTTCGATCGAATCGAATGTGCTGGTGGACGATGGCTCCATCGTGGTGCTGGGTGGCCTGCTGCAAGACGAGTACTCGGGCAACAACGACCGCGTGCCTGGCCTGGCTGACATTCCCTTCTTCGGCGCCCTCTTCCGCAGTGAAGCGCGCAGCCGCAAGAAGACCAATCTGATGGTGTTTCTGCGCCCGGTGGTGATACGTGATGCCAGTGGTAGCGATGCCTTGTCCAACAGCCGCTACGATCAGATACGGGGCGTGCAGCAAGGTGCACAACCCGTGCCTAGTTCGACCATGCCGATCAACGAAGCGCCTGTGCTGCCACCCGCGCCTGAAGCTCCGGCCAAGCCGGTTGCGGCCACCCCTGCCGCCGCAAAATAACCTACAGCCCATGGCCGCCCGCTACCCCCTGCCCTACGCCTTTGCCCGCAACCAGCAATTGCTGCTGGAGCAGGAGGGCGAGACCCTGACACTTTGGATGCACGCCCGGACCCCCCCGGGCGGCATCAGCGAGACCCTGCGCAAATATGACGCGCACCAGGTGGAAATGTTGAGTCCCGAGGCGCTGCAACAACGCATCAGTGCCGCCTACGCACAGGGCGAGTCCAGCGCGGCCTCAGTGGTCAGCGAGGTGCAGAGCGACGCCGACCTCTCGCGCATGATGCAGGAGTTGCCCGCCGTGGAAGACTTGCTGGAAAGCGCCGGTGACGCACCCATCATCCGCATGCTCAATGCGCTGCTGACGCAGGCCGCACGCGATGGCGCCAGCGACATCCACATCGAACCCTACGAGCGCCACAGCAGCGTGCGCTTCCGCGTGGACGGCACGTTGCGCGAGGTGGTGCAACCGAATCGCGCTTTGCACGCAGCCTTGATCTCGCGCCTGAAAATCATGGCGCAACTCGACATTTCCGAGCGGCGCCTGCCGCAGGACGGGCGCATTTCGCTGCGCATCGGCACCCGGGCCATGGACGTGCGCGTCAGCACCCTGCCCAGCGCGCACGGCGAGCGCGCGGTGCTGCGTCTGCTGGACAAGAGCCAGGGCGCGTTGAATCTGGAATCGGTAGGCATGCAAGGCGACATCCTGCAGCGCATGGAAGCACTGATCGCCCAGCCCCACGGCATCATCCTGGTGACCGGCCCCACCGGCTCGGGAAAAACCACCACGCTGTATGCCGCGCTGAGCCGCCTGGACGCAGGCAGTAGCAACATCATGACGGTGGAAGACCCGATTGAATACGAGTTGGCGGGTGTCGGGCAGACCCAGGTCAACAGCAAGATCGACCTGACCTTTGCCAAGGCCCTGCGTGCCATCCTGCGCCAGGACCCGGACGTGATCATGATCGGCGAAATCCGCGATTTTGAGACCGCGCATATCGCTATTCAGGCCTCGCTCACCGGGCACCTGGTGCTGGCCACGCTGCACACCAACGATGCCGCCAGTGCCGTCACGCGACTGATTGACATGGGCGTGGAGCCTTTCCTGCTGAGCTCCAGCCTGCTGGGCGTGTTGGCCCAGCGTCTGGTGCGCAAGCTCTGCACGCATTGCCACGGTGCCGGTTGCACTGAATGTTCACAAAGCGGCTACCAAGGCCGCACCGGCATCTTTGAGTTGCTGGTGACCGACGACAACCAACGCGCCCTGATCCACCGCCGCGCCTCGGACGCCGAAGTGCGCCAAGCCGCGATGGACGCAGGTATGGTGCTGATGCGTGACGACGGCGCGCGCTTGGTGCAGGCCGGTGTCACTTCCCCGGAAGAATTGCTGCGCGTTACGCGCGACTGACACGGTCCCAGAAGACCTCCGAATTCCGGTCATTGGGTCCAGTTCGCCAGCGAAGGCAGTGAGGTTTTTTCGCACGCTGCGCGGAAAGGGGAGGCGCCGGACTCCTCATGGTGGAGTACCACAAATCGTCGCCCGGCGCCTCCCTTTCCCGCGTGAACCACTGCCAACGCGGCGCTTTGATACACGTGCGTCGAATGGTCTGTATCGACTGGGTATTGGCATTTCTCCCTCAGCGCAACAACGCCCCAATGAGCAGGTGGGGTAAGGGCGGACGACGATTTGTGGTACCCCACCATGAGGAGTTCGCCCTTACCCCGCCTGCGCGATAAAGAAGCAATCGAGGCGAAGCTGACTGACATCCGACACGCTTCGAACCAGTGCGGTAAATTGCAACCATGATCACGCCAACTCAGAACACCTTATCCGCAGCTCCAGACCCTGCCACTGCCCCCCTCCAATTTCTCCAGCATCTATACGCCGCCGCCGTGCGCCGCGCCATGCCGCTGCACACCATGGGTGCCTTCTTGCCACAGCCGCCTAAGGGGCGCACCTTGGTAGTGGGCGCTGGCAAAGCAGCGGGCGCCATGGCCCATGCCTTGGAAGCACTCTGGCCGCAAGACGCACCGCTTACCGGTTTGGTGGTCACGCGGTATGGCCATACGCCGCCGCGCCCTGAGGGCCTGGCTCAGCGCATCGAAATTCTGGAATCCTCCCACCCGGTGCCGGATGCCGCGGGCCTCGTAGCTGCCGAGCGCATCATGGCTTTTCCGCAAGGCCTGACCGAAGATGACTTGGTGCTGTGCCTGATCTCCGGCGGCGGCTCTTCGCTGCTGACGCTGCCTGCCGAGGGCATGACGCTGGCAGATAAGCAGCGCGTGAACCAGGCACTGCTGGATTGCGGCGCCAGCATTGTGGAGATGAACTGCGTGCGCAAGCACCTCTCGCGCATCAAGGGCGGGCGTCTGGCTGCGGCCTGTGCCCCGGCGCGCGTGCTGACGCTCTTGATTAGCGATGTGCCAGGTGACGAGCCCAGCGTGATTGCCAGCGGCCCCACGGTGCCGGATGCCAGCACCTGTGCAGATGCCCTGGCGATTTTGGCGCGCTATCAGATTGAGATTCCCGCAGCGGCTGCCGCGCATTTGCGAAGCGGCGCACTGGAAACCCGCAAGCCGGGTGATGCGGTGTTTGCGACCAGTGAAGTGCATTTGATTGCCACACCGCAGCAGTCGTTGGACGCGGCCGCCGAAGCGGCGCGTGCCGCCGGGCTTGCCGCCTACATCCTGAGCGACGAGATCGAAGGCGAATCGCGCGAGGTGGGCAAGGTGCACGCCGCGCTGGCCCGCGCTGTGGCGCTCAAAGGCCAGCCGTTTCAAAGACCCTGCGTGATTCTGAGCGGCGGCGAAACCACCGTCACCATACGCCCACGCAAACCCGGCGCGCCTAAAGGACGTGGCGGCCGTGCCGGGGAATTCTGCATGGGCTTGGCGCAGGCGCTGCAAGGCCAGACGGGCATCTATGCGCTGGCCGCAGACACTGATGGCATCGACGGGGTCGAAGACAACGCTGGCGCATTTGTAACACCCAACACACTGGCACGGGCATCGGGAGAAAACATGAAACTCAGCGAGCACATGGACCGCAACGATGCCTATGGTTTTTTCGAGGCATTGGACGGCCTGTTTGTGACTGGCCCCACGCACACCAACGTGAACGATTTCCGCGCCCTGCTAGTGCTTTAAAAACCAGCGCCGTCATGCGCCTGATCGCCATGGGCGTGAAGTGCTTCCATAAGAACCACATCTGACATGGCTTGCATCGTGCGCGGTGCGATTGGGTAGTACAGCGTCAGGAGTCATTGGGATTTCGGTTGGGAATTACTCTGATGGGCTGGAAGCGGGTCTACAAGACGGCCAGGTAACTCGTCGTCAACACACGCCGCGAGGGACTTACCTGCGGATGGGTGCGCAGGAGGGGCAAGGGTGAACTCCTCATGGTGGAGTACCACAAATCGTCGCCCGCCCTTGCCCCTCCTGCTCTTTGGGGCGTTGCTGCGCGGGCAAGGAAAGATCAACACCGGGTCATTGCACCTCATTCGGCGCACGCAGAGACAAGCGCTACGTTCGCAATGGATCGCGCGGGCAGGGGATAGGCCGGGTGACGATTTGTGGTAATCCACTATGAGGTGCTCGGCATGCCCCTCGCAGCGCTGCAAGCGCAGATAAATTGATTTTCAGCGCAACATGCCAAACAGGGCTAGCGCACCAAGCAGCACCGGTTGGTGCACCATGTAATAGCTCAAGCTCCAGCGCCCCAGCAGGGCCAGACCGCGCAATGGCGCACCGGCGAGACTCTGGCTCCAAGTCTGACCCAAACGCTCCAATGCAGCGCTGTGCCGCTGCAAAACCCACTGCCCGGTCGCCATGCCAAAACACATCACGCCCAGCCAGGGGAACAGCGGCGCATAGTCTTCCGTAATGGGCTTGCGGCTGATCAGCCCCAACCAGTTGAAGGCGCGCGTATTGAGGAATTCCAGACTGTCAGGCCAGGCCGCATGTAACTGCGCAGCAACCCAAGGCAAAGCCAGTGCCACCGCACCCAAAAGCCATAGGCCGCGCCCTGCTCCGCCAAGCAGGCGCACCACGATCAACATCAGCGCCATGCCATGCAGAATGCCAAAGGTGATAAAGCTATTGGGAAACATAAACCGGGAGCCCACACTGACGGCCAGCGCACACAGCGCGATTTGCCGCCAGCGCTTCCAGAAGCGGCCCCAGCTCTGATCCTGTTGCACCCCGATGGCCTGGCCCAGCCCGGCACAAAACACAAATAGACTGACGATGGCCATGCGCTGAATGGTCCAGAACGGATCGGCATAAAAGTTGGCGTGCAAGTAGCCAAAGTGCTGCAGGTCGAACGAAAAATGGAACAGCGTCATCCACACCATGGCAAAGCCGCGCAGCATGTCGATGGCGGAAAAGCGGGGGGCGGAATGGGCGGGCATGACCTATTTTCACTGAGTTCAAGCGCTTGAGCACTGCCTTCAGGGCGACTGATCAATGCCCTGCTAGCGCAGGGCTTCGTGATAAGGTTGCGCCATGCCCGCATATTCCTTCACCGCCCTGGACGATCAGGGGCAAACCCGCAAGGGCACGCTGGAGGCCGACAGTGCCAAATCCGCGCGTGCCCAGTTGCGCACGCAGTCGTTTATTCCGCTATCCGTGCAGGTTCTGGCGTGCGGCCATTCGGCGACGGAAGATGCCGCGCAGTCCGGCGCTGGCTGGCGCTCTAAAACGTTCAGTTCTAACGCTTTGGCCATCTGGACGCGGCAACTTGCGGAGTTGGTGAGTTCCGGCCTGCCGTTGGAGCAGGCGCTGGGTTCATTGTCAGAAGAGGCTGAGACAGAAGCCCACCGCAACTTGAACGCCTCGCTACGTGCATCCGTCAACGGAGGCACCAGCTTTGCCAAGGCGCTGGAGCAGCACCCGCGCGAATTTGCCGAGATCTACGTCGCCGTGGTCGGCGCAGGCGAGCAAAGCGGCCATCTGGCGCTGGTGCTGGTGCGCCTGGCTGACGACCTGGAAGAGCGCCAACTGCTGCAATCCAAACTGATGGGGGCGGCCTTGTACCCGGCCATCGTTTCCCTGGTGGCCATAGTGATTGTGTTGTTTCTGGTGGGCTATGTGGTGCCGCAAGTGGCCCATGTATTTGCCGGTAGCAAGCACGCGCTGCCCTTCCTGACCGTGGCCATGATGGCCATCAGCGACTTTGTGCGCGGCTATGGCTGGATGGTGCTTTTGATGCTGCTGGCAGGCTGGGCGCTGCTGTGGCAGATGCTGAAGAATGCCACGTTTCGCGAGCGGTGGGACGCTGCATGGCTGAACTTGCCGGTGCTGGGAAAACTGGCACGCGGCTATAACGCAGCGCGCTTTGCCGGCACCCTGGCCATGCTGACCGCCGCCGGTGTGCCGATTCTGCAAGCCTTGCAAGCGGCAGCCCAAACGCTAAGCAACCAAGCCCTCAAACGCGATGCACTGGATGCGCTGGTGCTGGTGCGCGAAGGCGCACCGCTGGCCGCAGCCCTGTCGCAAAAGCGGCGCTTTCCGGGTCTGTTGTCGATGTTTGCACGCCTGGGCGAACAGACCGGCCAATTGCCCACCATGCTGGACCGCGCCGCCAAGCAACTCAGCACCGAAGTGCAACGCCGCTCCATGCACCTGGCCACCATTCTGGAGCCGTTGCTCATTGTGGTGATGGGCCTGGTGGTCATGCTCATCGTGCTTGCCGTGCTGATGCCCATCATTCAACTCAACCAGTGGGTGAAATAGCTGCGGCTTGGTGTACCCTCACTGTCATGGTTGGACAGCCCGAAAATACATGTTGGACTAAACGGACTAGCGCACTGCGCTGGCAGTTGGTGGCCGCGCTCTTAAGTTTGTTGCTGGCCCCCAGCAGTTGGGCCAAATTGGGTGGTGATCTAGCGTCGGTGCAAAGTGACCAACAAGCTTGGGCTGCCACTGCTATCCAGACCCCACTGGCCAGCGCCACCCTGATTACCCAAAGTCTGCCCAGCGGCCTAACCGTGCGCCAGTACCTGGACGCGACCGGCCTGGTGTTCGCCGTGGGTTGGGAAGGTCCTGTGCTGCCGGATTTTGCCCGGCTATTGGGCAACCACTACCCCGCTTACGACAATGCGCTACGTACGCAACGCCGAGGAGTATTGGTGCAAAACGCCAACGTCGTCCTAGAGTCCGGCGGCATGATGCGCGCCTTCTCCGGGCGTGCCTACCTGCCCGCAAAACTGCCGCACTCGCTGACGGCTCAGGATATTCATTAATTTACTGCATCCTCCCCATGCGCTACTGCACCTGTCCGCTTTCAGCCTGCCTGGCCTTGTGCGTATCGCTCATGTTGACCGCTTGCGGTGGTGGTGCCGGTGGCAGCAGCAGCAACCCTGTCGCGGTGTCTTTGCCGCCCAGCGCAGCATCCATTTACGACTCGAATGTGACCACCATTGACGTCAAGTCCGGCCCCTCCGGCAATGTCAACATTCCTTATGTGACGATCAATGTGTGCACCTCGGGCGGTATTGTGGGTAGCAGCAACTGCAAGCCAATTGACAACGTGCTTCTGGACACCGGATCCACCGGACTGCGCCTGTTTGCAACCCAACTCAGCGCGGCACCAGCACTCGCGCTGCCGCCGCAAACCGTTAACGGCAGTTCGCCTCTTTCGGAGTGCGCCAACTTTCTCAACAACAATGCCTGGGGCAGCGTCAAACTGGCAGACGTCGTTATTGCTAAAGAGCGCGCACTGTCGGTACCAATTCAGCTTATGGATGCGAACGACGTCGGCGCTGGCAATTGCTGGGATCCAAGCCAGGGCCCGCCGTTGTTTATCACGGCCAGCGATCAGACCAAAGCTAATACCCAAATTTTGGGCGCCAACGGCATCCTGGGTTTAGGCCTGTTTGTCAACGATGGTCAAAGCTATTTCGACTGCACACAGTCTGCCTCCCCGTGCCAGACCATCAATCTGGCCAGTGTCAAGCAAGTGCAAAATCCGGTCAGTTTTTTTGCTGTTAACAACAATGGTGTGGTGTTGCAACTACCTTCCTTGGCCCCCAGCGGTGCCGCCAGTAGCGCTCAGGGTTATTTAACTTTTGGGGTAGGAACGCAGCCCAATAACAGGTTGGGCAGCGCCAATGTACTGAGGGTTAACCAATTTGGTCAATTCAACACTGTGTATGGTGGGAACAGTCTGCCCGGCAGCATTCTGGATAGCGGCTCCAACGGGTTGTATTTTGATGACGCGGCGCTGTCCGCCTATCGCTGCAGTGCGTCTGCAACTGGCTTTTATTGCCCGCCCACCACCCGCAATTTGTCTGCAACCATCCAATTGGGGGGTACTGGCGGCAATGTCAACGTGGGCTTTTCAATTGCAAATACCGACCAGTTGTTTGCCCCAAACGGCGTCCGTAGCGGAAATTATGCGTTCAACAGCCTTGGCGGTAGCTTCGGTGGCTCGGGCTTTGACTGGGGCCTTCCCTTCTTTTTTGGTCGTTCGGTCTACACCGTAATTGAGAACGCCAGTGTCAGCGGCGTTGCATTTAGAGGACCTTGGAATGCTTTCACCAACTGAGACCGATTGGTAAAACTGAAATGACGCTGAAACCCGTAGCCATCCTGCAGAACGACCCACACGACGGCCCGGCATTTTTCGGTACGTGGCTAACGCGAAACGGCATCCCCTCTCAGGTCTTCGCGCTTTACGATGGTGAATCACCACCAGCAGCGTTGCAAGCATTCAGCGGCCTGTGCGTACTCGGTGGTCCCATGAGCGCCAACGATCCACTGGCCTATTACCCGCAATTATTTGCGCTGGTCCGTGAGGCGGTGCAGGAGCGAACGCCGGTCATAGGCCACTGCCTGGGCGGCCAGTTGCTGAGCCGCGCGCTTGGTGGCACCGTGCAATCTTCAGAACATGTGGAGATCGGCTGGAGCACGCTGGAGCCGGTACATGCAGAGGCAACCGAGTGGTTTGGTGCCGGGCCGGTGCAACTGTTCCAGTGGCATGGCGAATCCTTCAGCATTCCTGCGGGGGCAACGCAGTTGCTACGCGGCAGATACTGCGCCAACCAGGCCTACGTGGTGGATGGCATCCATCTGGGCATGCAATTTCACTGTGAGGTGGACCTGCCCAAACTGCACAGTTGGCTAGAGTTGGGGGCCGAAGAGATACGCCGCAGCACCTCGCCCGGCGTGCAACAAGCAGACTCGATACTTGCCAGTCTGGAAACTGATACTGCGCTCAGCCAGCGTATTGCCGGCCACATCTACACGCGCTGGGCTAAAGGATTGCAGCGCTAAATGCGGCCCCTCGAGGGGCCGCGCAGCACACGCAGTGAGGGAGTTGGGGGCCAAAAGTCAGCGTAGGGCCGCCCCAAGCTGACTTGCGCCCCCTCGGGGGGCCGCGACCACACGCAGTGAGGGAGTTGGGGGGCTACATTCACGTCCAGAGGTCTAGCGGCGGGTCAGCCACCACGGCACGCAGGATGTCGGTGCGCGAGACAAAACCAATGACACTATCGCGCTCGTCCACCACGGGCAGACCGGGTAAGCCAGTATCCAGCAGCACACGCGCCAGGCGGCGAATATCGGTCTCGGGCGCCACGCTGGGTACCGGCGTCCACATCAATTCAGCCACGCTCTGCGCCAGTAAGGCCTGCCAGACCAAGGCATGGGTTTGAGGGCCCGGCAAGCGGTCGGCGCGCATGAGTTCGGCGCGGGTCAACAAGCCGACCAATCTTCCCGCAGTGTCCAACACCGGCGCCTGGCCTAGTTGGTGCTGCGCCAGCAGGCCCCAAGCCTGCGCCACCGTGGAACTTTCAAAAAGCGTAATGGCACCAGGGTTCATGATGTCGCGCACCAAACTTAAGGGGTGACGCAGGTGCTGATTGCTTGCAGTCTGTGCATAGGCTGCCATGGCATCCCGATGGGGAGCGTCCTGTGTCGGCATGGCCGGGACTGCCTGCGCACTGCCATGCTGCGCAAGCAGAGAAACAAAACTGTCGATCGCCTCGCGACCCACGCCAGCCGTCCGTTTGGTGCGGCTCAGTGCCGAGGTGGGTCCGATCTTGCGCAAATCCTCCATCGACCCGCGGAACAAACGCCCCGCTTTGCCATATACCGAGAACATAGTTGCCCCCTCTTGCTAACGAATCATCTGCCTCAGGGCTGAGACGCAATGATCAAGGCTGATTGGACAGGAAAAGGGACTGCAAGTCACTCAAAAAGTCGAAGCCACGCACGGTGGGGCGCACGCGTGCAAAGTCGCGCTCGATCAGACCCTTTTTCTCGGCCGCATCCAGTGCCGCCTGGATGGCGGTGATGGGCAAACCCGTGCGTTCGCCAAAGTCGCGCAGTCCAAAACCGTGGCGCAAGCGCAGCGCATTGAGCATGTATTCAAAGGCCAGGTCATTGCGCGCCACTTCCTCCTCCTGCGACAAGGCATGGCCAGCCACGGCCTGCGCCATGTAGCGCGTCGGGTCGCGGAAGCGCACCTGGCGCACGACGCGATGCGCAAAGGTCAGCTTGCTGTGGGCACCGGCACCCAGGCCCAGGTAATCGCCAAATTGCCAGTAATTAAGGTTATGCCAGCAGCGGTGACCGTCGCGCGCGTAGGCCGAAACTTCGTAGCGGCCCAGGCCTGCAGCCTCGGTCAGTTCGGTAATGCGGTCCAGCATGGCGTAGGCATCGTCGTCTTCGGGAATCACTGGCGGGAACTTGGCGAAGACGGTGTTGGGCTCGATGGTGAGGTGGTAGATCGAGATATGCGGCGGCTTGAACTGCAAGGCGGTGCCAATGTCTTGCTCCACCTGTGCCAGCGTTTGGCCGGGCAGCGCATACATGATGTCCAGGTTGAACGTGTCAAAGGCGCTGGCCGCCTCCTCCACCGCGGCAAGCGCCTGGGCGCCGTCATGCACTCGACCCAAGGCCTTTAAATGCGCGTCGTTAAAGCTTTGCACACCGATCGACAGGCGCGTCACACCCGCCTGCCTAAAGGCGCGAAAACGGTCTTTCTCGAAGGTGCCCGGGTTCGCCTCCAAGGTGATTTCGCAATCCGGCTCCAGCCGCAGTCGGGCGCGGATATCGCCCAGCAAGCGGTCGATCGACACTGGTGAAAACAGACTGGGCGTGCCACCGCCAATAAAAATGCTGTGCACGGTGCGGCCCCAGATCAGCGGCAGCGCCGCATCCAGGTCGGCCAGCAAAGCATCCAGATACTGCTGCTCCGGCAAGGCACCGCCGGGCGCCGCATGCGAGTTGAAATCGCAATACGGGCACTTCTTCAGGCACCAGGGCAGGTGGATATACAAGCTCAGAGGCGGTAGCGCGGCAAATTGCAGGCTACCCGGGCGCATGTAATGCTGGATATCGCGCTGCACCGCCGGCTCCTGGCCCTCCGACACCTGGGCAATTGGGATCACGGACACAGCGTAGCGTCCGTGACAAGCCGCTCGCCGGGCCGCCCCAAGAGTGGCTGCACCCCCTCGGGGGGCCAGGCGCAGCCTGGGGTGGGGGCCATCTTCACAACCATCGCTCGCGCATCAGTGCCACCATGGCCTGCGCGGCGCGGCCACGGTGGCTGTTGGCGTTTTTCACTTCTGTGGGCAACTGCGCAAAAGTCTGGCCAAACTCCGGTATCCACATTACCGGGTCAAAACCAAAACCGTTGTTGCCAATCGGCTCTTGCGTCAGCAATCCGGCAGCGCGACCCATGGCGATCAGCGGCTCAGGGTCCTGCGGGAAACGCACCGCCACCAGAGTGCTGACCAGCGCCGCACGACGGTTCTCTATGCCGCGCATTTGCTCCAGCAAGGCCTTGACGTTGTTGTCGTCACCCTTGGGGTAGCCAAAGCGCGTGGCGTAGTAGGCGGTATCCACACCAGGCTCGCCGCCCAAGGCATCGACGCACAGGCCAGCATCATCGGCCACTGCTGGCAGGCCGGTGTGCTGAGCGGCGTTGCGCGCCTTGGCCAGCGCATTTTCCACAAAGGTTTTAAAGGGCTCGGGCGCTTCGGGAACGCCCAGGTCGCTTTGCGCGATCAGGATGCAGCCCATCGGTCCGAACAAGGCCTGCAGTTCGGCCAACTTGCCTTTGTTATTGGAGGCGAGGACGATCTTCATGCGTGCGTGCGCAATCAGGCGTTCAGGGCTTGCTGTTGCAGCGCCATCAATTCGGTAATTCCTTTTTCGGCCAGATCCAGCAGGGTCGTCATCTCAGAACGGCTAAAGGCCACACCCTCAGCGGTGCCCTGCACTTCGACAAAATGACCGGCGCCGGTCATGACCACATTCATGTCGGTGTCGCAAGCTGAGTCTTCCACGTATTCCAGATCCAAAAGTGGCGTGCCTTGCACAATGCCGACCGAGATTGCAGCTACGGGCGCGGTGATGGGCGACTTGGCAATTTTTCCAGCGGCCAGCAGTCCATTGACGGCATCCTGCGCGGCGACAAAGGCGCCCGTGATGGCGGCGGTGCGGGTGCCACCATCGGCCTGAAGTACGTCGCAATCGAGCTGGATGGTGCGTTCGCCCAACAGCTTGAGGTCAAACACAGCGCGCAGCGAGCGCCCGATCAAACGCTGAATTTCCTGGGTGCGTCCGCTTTGCTTGCCGCGCGCGGCCTCGCGGTCGCTGCGGGTATGGGTGGCGCGGGGTAGCATGCCGTATTCGGCGGTAACCCAACCCTCGCCACTACCGCGCTTGTGCGGGGGCACTTTTTCCTCGACTGACGCTGTGCACAGAACCTTGGTGGCTCCAAACTCGATCAGCACCGAGCCTTCAGCATGCACCGTGTAGCCGCGGGTGATCTTCACGGGACGCAGTGCGTTAGCCGCACGATTTTCAGTGCGTGTAAATGCAGTCATGGTTTTCTCTTTTATGAAACAAAACGGGGAGCCGAAAAACGGCTTAAAGCTTGCGCGAGGCAGTGCGGCGAATAGCTTCGTTGATTTCGGCGATGGAACGCTCTATCGCCTCTTCATCCAGGTCATCCACTCTCGAATCTATCCAGCCGGCCTGCACGGTGGAAGCAAAAACTTCGTCATCCATATTCTGGGTGGAAATGCTGCCGCTCGTGGACTCAAACACATCCGGCGTCTCCCATTCCATGGCCACCAAAGTGACGTTGTCGCTGCCAGATCCTGCCTTCAGCAGCGCCCGCTCCACCAGTTCCGGCGCTGCGATGGAGACGGTTTTGCGTCCCAAGTGGTAAACGATATCCACATCAGCCAGACTGCCCCATAGCCCGTCAGAACACAGCAATATCTTGTCGCCCTGTTGCAGCGGCACCGGACCGGTGATGTCGAACACCGGTTTGGCGGGCGAGCCCAAACAGGTGTAGAGCACATTGCGGTTCATACCCGGGGGCAGAGGCGGTGGGTTATGAATGTCGCGACGTTGCTCCAAATAGGAATGGTCACGCGTGCGGGCCAACATTTCACCATCACGCACGAAGTACAGGCGCGAGTCACCGCAATGCGCCCAATGCGCCACACCGCCTTGCACCACGGCCACAACCAAGGTGGTGCGGGGGGTGTCGTGCATCCCACTGTCAGCTGCATAGCGCAGGATTTGCCGATGTGCGGCCATGATGGCGGTGTTGAAAAAACCTTTAACGTCGGGCAACTCGGGTTTGGCTTCTTTTTGGTACAGGGCCGAAATAGTTTGCAATGCCAGTTGTGCCGCCACTTCGCCATCAGGGTGACCACCCATGCCATCGGCCAGCAAAAACAGGCCCGAGCTGTTGGTGTAGCAATAACCCATGCGGTCTTCGTTTTTCTCACGCCCACCTTTGCGGCTGATCTGGAAGACCGAGAACTTCATTTGGGCTTGACTCCGGTGGCAGGAACCGTCGTTGTTTTCTTATTGTCGGCCACCATGTTGTCGAACTGCATGCGCACTTTTTCGGCCACGCTGAGCTTGGTGTATCTCCGCTCGCCTTCGCGGCTAAGTTCTTTTTGCAAGGCAAAGACAGACTGTGGCCTGGAGAGCGGATCCAGCGACATGCACCACTCCACAACTTCAATCAGGTTGTCGGAGTAGACGCCACGCAAACGCGCCAAGGCAATCGCAATGCGATCCTTCTCCTGGCGCTGCGGCGCCTCATTGGGCGGATAGCCCTGCATGCAGGCGTACATGCAGGCGCCAATGGCGTAGATATCGGTCCAGGGGCCCATGGAAGCGTCACGCCGATACATCTCGGGCGCGGCAAAGCCGGGCGTATACATCGGGCGGATGAAGTTGCCTTCCTTGCTCAGCACTTCGCGCGCAGCGCCAAAGTCGATCAGCACGGACTTGTTGTCGTCGGTAATAAAAATGTTGGCCGGCTTGATATCCAGATGCAGCATCTTGTGCTGGTGCACGATGCGCAAGCCGCGCAGGATTTCGTCAAACAAGGAGCGAATGGTGGATTCCCGGAACACCTTGTTTTGCTTGAGTTCACGCGCCGTAACAATAAAGTCCTGCAAGGCCGCGCCTTCCAGGTAGTTCATGACCATGTAGACAGTTTCGTTTTCGCGGAAGAAGTTCAGCACGCTGACCACCGAGGGGTGGGAGATTTGCGCCAGCGAGCGCCCTTCTTCAAAAAAACTCTTTAGACCCAAACGGTAGAGCGACAACTTTTCAGGCTGCACCTGTGGCAGCAGCTCGCCGGGCGCACGCGTTGCTAGCGAGGATGGGAGGTATTCCTTGACAGCAACCTGCTGACCTTCAGGGTCCAACGCCAGATACACCAAGCCAAAGCCGCCAGCCGCCACCTTGCGCACAATGCGGTAGCCACCGATGACGGTGTCGGGTGGCAATGGTGAAGGCTTTACCTTGGACATGGATTGAAGTGGCTTGCTCTGGGCTTCGTACTAATTCAGGTTATTCTCAAGGCCGTCCCAAATGACCCGAGAAACCGCAATGCCAGTTTACAGCATGACTGGCTATGCCAGTGCACAGCACAGCACAGCCAACGCCCAACCGGATTCCGACACCCGCAACCCGCCGGCAGCCCAACTAGGGCTGGAAATTCGTTCGGTGAATAGCCGCTTCCTGGATCTTTCGTTCCGACTACCCGAAGACTTGCGCCAGTTTGAACCCGCCTTGCGCGATTTGATCATTGCCAAACTCAAGCGTGGCAAGGTAGAAGTGCGTGCTTCGGTTGAGACTGCCAACCCCACCGGCGTCACCGAACCCAGCGCCAAATTGCTGCACCGACTCAATGGTGCACAAGACAGCATCAAGGCCTGGCTGCCTTTGGCCTCGCCCCTGAGCGTGGCCGACGTGCTGCGCTTTTCTGCGGCCGAGCAATCCGGCACGCGCGACTGGAGTGAGGCCGTCATGCCCTTGGCCGAGAAGGCCCTCAAGGAGTTGCTGAACGCCCGCCAGCGGGAAGGCGCACGCCTGTCCACCATGCTGACTGAACGCCTGACCCAATTGCGCGCCCTGGCCACGCAAGCCCTGCCTTTGGTGCCTCAACTAGTGGAACAGCAGCGTCAGCGCTTTTTGGACCGTTGGAAGGAGGCCATGGCACTGACCGAGGGCGCCACGCTACCCGAAGCGGCGCAAGACCGGGCGCTCACCGAAGCTACTGCCTTTGCCATCCGCATCGACGTGGCCGAAGAAATCACCCGTCTCAACTCACATCTGGACGAAATTGAACGCCTGCTGAAAAAGGGTGGCGAAGTGGGCAAGCGTCTGGATTTCCTGATTCAGGAGTTGCATCGCGAAGCCAACACCATGGGCTCCAAGTCCACAGCGCTGGAACTGACCCACATTTCGGTGGACATGAAGGTTTTGATCGAGCAGATGCGCGAGCAGGTGCAGAACATAGAATAGGCTGCTTTAGCCATCCGCAGCAATCGCCATGTCCATGGACTACCCAGGAAACCTCTTTGTCGTCGCAGCACCCAGCGGGGCCGGAAAGTCCAGCCTGGTTAAGGCGCTACTAGAGCTTGACTCGCATGTACAGCCCTCGGTTTCGCATACGACGCGTGCACCTCGCGGCCAGGAAAAGCATGGACGCGAATACTTTTTTGTTTCTCCCGGTGAATTCGATGCCATGGTCGCCGCTGACGCCTTTGTCGAGTGGGCCCATGTGCACAGCCAACGCTACGGCACATCCAAGAAGGCCATAGAAGAGCGCATGGCCCAGGGTGCGGATGTGATTCTGGAAATCGACTTCCAGGGCGCACTGCAAATCAAAAATATCTTCTCCAACGCCATCTGCATTTTCATTTTACCGCCCAGTTGGGAAGAACTTCGCTCCCGGTTGGAACGCCGCGGCGAGGACGCACCGGACATCATCGATCTGCGCATGCGCAATGCCCAGGCCGAGGTGGCGCATGTGGAGAAATTCGATTTCGTTATAATCAACGAGTTGTTTGACCGTGCGCTCTTCGATCTGAAAGCCATCGTTCACTCCCAGCGGCTCAAGTTTTCGGCACAGCGCCGTGCACGGGCCGAGACATTCAAAGCGCTACACATCCCTTAAGTTTTTGGAGTATTTCATGGCCCGTATTACCGTTGAAGATTGCCTGGAGAAAATCCCCAATCGCTTCCAGCTCGTGTTGGCTGCAACTTACCGTGCGCGCATGCTCAGCCAGGGCCACACGCCCAAGATCGAAAGCAAGAACAAACCTGGCGTAACAGCCTTGCGCGAAATTGCTGCAGGCAAGATCGGCATTGAAATGCTGAAAAAAGTGCCACTCTGATCTGCCGCCTGCCCGAATAAAAGCACCGCTTGCGGTGTTTTTTTTCGTCTGAAGTCGCAGGTTTCACGCGTATTTCCGCCCTGCGCTACATTTAATACATGGGTCATGCTGCTTCCACTCCTTTACCGACCGTCAGCGCGGCGGTAGCCAACGCTGCGTCCGCCAGTTTTGCCGGCTTGACTGCCAGACTGGATTACCTATCTGCGAGTGACGGCGAGCAGGTACGCGCCGCCTATCGATTTGCCGACCAGGCCCATTTAGGCCAAATGCGCAACAACGGCGAGCCCTACATCACCCACCCGATTGCAGTGGCGGTGCAGTGCACAGAATGGAAGCTGGATGCGCAGGCACTGATGGCAGCCCTGCTGCACGATGCTATGGAAGACTGCGGAGTTACCAAGATCGAACTGATCGAGCGCTTCGGCTCACCTGTCGCCGAATTAGTAGATGGCTTGACCAAGCTGGACAAACTCCACTTCAACACCCGCGAGGAAAACCAGGCTGAGTCATTCCGCAAAATGCTGCTGGCCATGGCCCGCGATGTTCGCGTCATTTTGATCAAACTGGCAGACCGTTCGCACAATATGCGCACCCTGTCGGACATGCCGCGCTCCAAGTGGAACCGCATCGCATCCGAAACGCTCGACATTTACGCTCCGATTGCGCACCGCCTGGGTCTCAACAGCACCTACCGCGAATTGCAGGACTTGTCATTCAAGCACCTGTGGCCCTGGCGCTATGCCACCCTGACCAAGGCCGTGACCAAGGCGCGTAGCCGCAGACGTGACCTGATTCAAAAAGTGCAAAAGGAAGTTGAGGCAGTATTTGCCGCCGCTGCCATGCCGGTTCGGATTGCAGGACGCGAAAAATCGCTGTATTCGATTTACACCAAGATGCAAACCAAGCATCTGACCTTTGCCCAGGTGACCGACATTTATGGTTTTCGGGTCCAGGTGCCCAGCACCATTGATTGCTACAAGGCTTTGGGCCTGTTGCACCAACTCTACAAACCAGTACCGGGAAAATTTAAAGACCACATCGCGATTGCCAAGCTCAATGGCTATCAGTCGCTGCACACCACCTTGGTGGGCCCGGCCGGTATCAATGTGGAATTCCAGATGCGCACCGAGAGCATGCATGTCGTTGCCGAATCCGGAGTGGCTGCACATTGGCTCTACAAAGTGAACCACCCGCATGACCTGGCTGCCGACCGACTGGGAAGTCAGTGGTTGCAGTCACTGCTCGATATCCAGGACGAAACGCACGATGCCGCCGAGTTCTGGGACCATGTGAAGGTTGATCTCTTCCCGGATGCGGTCTATGTGTTTACCCCAAAGACCCAGATCCTGGCTCTGCCACGCGGCGCCACCGTGGTGGACTTTGCCTACGCCATCCACAGCAATGTCGGCGATCGCACGGTCGCTGCGCGCATCAACGGTGAGCAAGTGCCCTTGCGGACCGAGCTGAAGAATGGCGATGTGGTGGAAGTGGTGACGGCCCAGGTGTCCTCGCCCAATCCGAATTGGCTGGACTTTGTGCGCACGGGTCGGGCTCGTTCCAAGATCCGCCACCATCTCAAGACCATGGAGCAGACTGAGTCAGAAGGCCTGGGCGAGCGACTGTTGCAGCAAGCACTGCGCTCCGAAGGGTTCGAGTCCTTGCCCAGTGAAGACCAGGCTTACGTGCCGATTTGGGACAAACTGCTACGCTTTACCGGCAACAAAACACGATACGAACTGTTGACCGACATCGGCCTGGGCAAGCGCATTGCCAATATTGTGGCAAAACGCCTGGTGCACCTGCTCACTGAGGCAGGACATAAGCCGGACGCTTTGCTGCTGACCCGGGAGCGCTTCACCGCAAGCGACACCAACGGCGTGGGTGCCATCATTCTGGATGGAAGCGAAAGCGGGTCTGTGCAGTTTGCAAAATGTTGCCACCCAATTCCTGGCGACAAGATTTCGGGCTATTTGGGGCGAGGCGAGGGCCTGGTCGTTCACATGCAGGACTGCCCTGTCGCCAGCAAACTGCGCAACAAAGATGCCGAGCGCTTCATAGGCGTGGATTGGTCGGAAGAGCCGAAACGCTCGTTCAAGACATTAATAACCGTCACCGGGAGCAACAGCAAAGGCATGCTGGCCAAAATGGCCACCGCCCTGGCATCTGCTGAGGCGGACATCATCGACATTGATATGGGCCAGGAAGGTCGGCACGAAGCCCGGCAACTGCGCTTTCTGGTATCCGTTCGCGACACGGCACACCTCGAAGTGGCTTTGCGTAATTTACGCCGCACCACCAGCGTACTCAAAGCCGAGCGCGGGGGCGCGGCCAACAGCAACTGAAG
>CAIQYP010000137.1 GCA_903876045.1 uncultured beta proteobacterium
GTTGGCCTCGCGCTGCAAGCTGGTCAGGTCAAACAGCAGGGGTGAGGCCTGGCTGGTGGGCTTGCTTTCCTCGGTGACTGTGGCGGGCTTGCCGCGCACGGCATCTGCAATTTCTTGCGCCTCGCGTGCGGCCCAGACACGGTCGGCCTTCAGTTCGACGTCATCCGGGTTCTTCTTCCAAGCCGGGCTAAACCACTTGGCCGGGTACTCACCAGACTGGGCGGCAAAGGTGGCGTGGATTTCCCAGTAATCGCGGCTGATGAACTTGCGAATCTGCTCTTCGCGCTCCACCACCACCGACAGCGTGGGCGTCTGCACCCGGCCCACGGTGGTCAGGAAGAAGCCGCCATCGCGCGAGTTAAACGCCGTCATGGCGCGGGTGCCGTTGATGCCCACCAGCCAATCGGCCTCCGAGCGGCAACGCGCGGCATCGGCCAGCGGCTGCATTTGTGCGTTGGTGCGCAGGTTCGCAAAGCCATCGCGAATGGCTTGCGGCGTCATGCTTTGCAGCCACAGGCGCGAGACTGGTTTGCCCAGCGGCTTGGCGCCACCGGCGTATTGCTCGATCAGGCGGAAGATCAGCTCGCCCTCGCGGCCCGCGTCACAGGCGTTGATGATTTTGTCCACGTCCTTGCGCTTGGCCAGTTTGACCACCGCGTTCAGGCGTGTCTTGGTTTTGTCCACGGGCTTCAGATCAAAGTGCGGCGGGATCACCGGCAGGTGGGCAAAGCTCCACTTGCCGCGCTTGACGTCGTAGGCCTCGGGTGCCTGGATCTCCACGAGGTGACCGACGGCGCTGGAGACCACGTAGGTCTCGCTCTCAAAATATTCGTCGTGCTTCTCGAACTTTCCCGCAGTGGCGGTAAGCGCCCGGACGATGTCTTGGGCGACGGAAGGCTTCTCGGCAATGACTAAAGTTTTCATCTGACTACAATCCAGTTTTCTCGCGCACACACGGGTGCGCGCGCTCACACATACGCGGGCACGCACACGCGCACCCATACGATTCACCATACCAAATTTTTGCGACGTGGCCAAAAACCCTCAGAAATCACCGGCAGCTTCTTCGTCGTCTGACAGCCGACGCATCCAGACCCGCCGCTCCGGCGTTCACGGCAAGGGCGTGTTTGCCCTGGTGGACATTGCCGAAGGCGAAACCATCATTGAGTATGTGGGCGAGATCATTAGCTGGCCCGAGGCACAGCGCCGCCACCCGCACAACCCTGAAGACCCGAACCACACCTTCTACTTCCATATCGACGAAGACCACGTGATTGACGCGCTGTTTGGCGGCAACTCCTCGCGCTGGATCAACCACTCGTGCGATGCCAATTGCGAGGCTGACGAGCAGGAGGGTCGCATCTTCATCAAGGCGCGGCGCAATATCAAGGCCGGCGACGAACTGAACTACGACTACGGTCTGATCATCGACGAGCGCTACACGCCCAAACTTAAGGCCGAGTACCCCTGCTGGTGTGGCACCAAGAAGTGCCGCGGCACTTTGTTGGCACCGAAACGCGGAAAACGTTGAACACCCCCGTCCAGGCTCACTGCGTGTAGCCTGTTCCCCCCTCAAGGGGGCAACGCCAGTGGCCCGGCGGAGCCGGTTCCACGGCATTTCTGGTAGCAGGCATCTCTTGCCATCTTTTCTGGAATGAATCAATGACGTTACGCTGGCCTGCTGAAAACATCTGGGAAACAGTTGCGCCCCTGCTGCCGGGCTTTACAGTGGAAATCCTGCCTGAGGTTGATTCCACCAACACTGAGTTGATGCGCCGTGCGCGCGCCGGTCGGCCAGAACCTATTCTGTTAGTGGCCGAACGCCAGACCGCAGGGCGCGGGCGCCTCGGGCGCGACTGGCAGAGCGACACCGATGCCGGACTGGCCACGCTGACCTTTTCATTGGGATTGCCGCTGAATCCGGTGGACTGGTCCGGGCTCTCGCTGGCCGTGGGGCTGGCCATTGTGCAAAGCCTGCATCCGACATTAAAGCTGAAGTGGCCCAACGATGTCTGGCTGGATGACCGCAAGTTGGCCGGCATTCTGATTGAAACCACCAACGTGGGTGACCTGCGCTATGCCGTCATCGGCATTGGCATCAATCTGTTGCCGCGCTCAGCGGATGGTTTGCGCACGCCACCTGCTGCCCTGTCGGAGGTCATGCCTGAGGCGGATGCGCCGTCGACGCTAGAGGCGGTCGTTCTGCCTCTGGTGCGTATGTTGCTGGCTTTTGAAGGATCGGGCTTTGGTGAACAGCGTGAGGCTTTTCATGCCCGCGACCTGCTTTATGGCCGCGAGGTGGTTTGCACCGATGGCACCACCGGCATGGCACGCGGTGTGGATGCCAGCGGCGCCTTGCTGGTGCATACTGCCAGCGGAATTCAAAAAATCAGCAGTGCCGAGGTGAGTGTGCGGCCTGCTGTAACCTCGACCGACCGATAACCCGACCATGTTGCGACTGCTTGTACTGATTCTGCTGCTTGCCAATGGCCTCTACTTTGCCTGGGGCAACGGGTTGCTATTGAGCTATGGTTTCGGGCCTGTGCAGCAAAGCGAACCCCAACGCATGGCCCAGCAAATCGAGCCCGATGCGGTTCGGCTAATCAGACCCAAAGAGTTCAAGGAAATTGAAGAGCAGGTCAAGGCGGACCTGTTGCCCAAGGAGTGCCTGCAGGCCGGTCCCTTTGATGAAGCGGAGGGCGCCAAGCTGCGGCAGACCCTGGGCGACACGCTACCCGATGACGCTTGGAGCCTGGAAGAGTTGCATGTCACTGCGCGCTGGATTGTGTATCTGGGCAAATATGCGAACGCAGAGGCCTTGGCCAAAAAGCGCAGTGAGATTGTGGCCATGAATTTCAAGGTGGAGAGCCTTGAGAATGCAAACTTGGAGCCTGGATTGTCGTTGGGTGGTTTTGACACAAAGGCGGATGCCAACGCGGCATTGGCGCGCCTCAGCGCACAGGGTCTGCATACGGCGCGCGTGGTCCAGGAGCGCACAGAATCTTTGGCATACCGGCTCAAGTTGCCAGCGGTGGGTGTGGCACTCAAGCCCAAGTTGAGTGAGCTGCGCGGTGCCCTGGCTGACAAGCCGCTGCACCCCTGCAACTGATTAACTGAACTGCGAAACGGCTGCGTCGGCGGCGAAGCGTACGGTAAAGCAGCAGCCGGGCGGAATCTGTCCTGGTCGTGCATCGTCCACAGTGACCTCGGCCCGATGCTGCCGTGCGATTTCCAACACGATTGGCAGGCCCAGGCCCGAACCATCGGCCTCGGTGCCCAGCGCCCGATAAAAGGGCTGAAAAACCAGCTCGCGTTCGGCCGGAGCGATGCCAGGCCCCGAGTCTTCCACCTGAATCACCAGTACCTTGCTGAACGGGTCTATGAGCACCCGCGCCGTAATGACGCCCGGCCTGGCCGCGCGGGACGGTGTGTAGTTGATGGCGTTGTCCACCAGATTGCGCACCATTTCTGTGAGTAGCGTGAGATTGCCTTGCACCATCACGCCATCGGACCCCGGTTGCGCGCCTTCATAGCCGACGTCAATGTGCTTGTCCATGGCGCGCGGCACGCAGTCACGGATCACGTCGATGGTCAAGCGCGCCACATCGCAGGGGCGGTGCCCGAGCACGGTGCTGCTGCTTTCGGCGCGCGCCAGAGCCAACAGCTGATTTACGGTGTGGGTGGCGCGGATACTGGAGCGACCAATCTGGCGCAGCGACTGTTTCAGGTCCTCAGCACTGGCACCTTCGCGCTGCGCCAGGTCGGCTTGCATGCGCAGCCCGGCCAGAGGCGTTTTGAGCTGGTGCGCGGCATCGGCCAGAAAGCGCTTTTGCGTGGAAATGGAGTCCTTCAGACGCATAAGCAGATCATTCACCGAAGCCACCAGCGGCGCTACCTCCATGGGGACAGCTTCCACTTCCAGCGGGCTCAGGTCGTCCGGGTTGCGCGCGCGAATGCGCTCTTCCAGTCGATTGAGCGGCTTGATAGCTTGCACCAGCGCCAGCCAGACCAGCAGTACCGCCAGCGGCAGCACCACAAACTGCGGCAGCATGACGCCTTTCACGATTTCGGTAGCCAACACCGAGCGCTTGTCCATAGTCTCGGCCACCTGAACCAGCGCAGGCTTGGAGTGGGGAATGTCCAGGCGGACCCACATATAAGCGACTTTGAGTCCATTGCCTTTGTACTCGTCATCGCGCATACGCACTTCACCGGTGGCGGCACGTTCCTCTTCGGTGGGCAGAGGCAAACCTTTTTCTCCACTGAGGAATTCGCCCTGTGGTCCCAGCACCTGGTAGTACACGGTATCCGAGTCGTCGGCGCGTAGTAACTCGCGCGCGGGCAGCGGCAATACAAACTGCGCGTGATTGCTTTTGATGGTGATGAGCTGCGCCAGTGCGCTGACGTTGTATTCCAGCGCCCGGTCAAACGGCTTGCCGGCAATGCCCTGCGCGACCAACCAGGTCAGCACCAGGCTGATCGGCCACAGCAGCAGGAGCGGCGTGAGCATCCAGTCCAGAATCTCCCCGAACAGGGAGCGCTGCTCACGCTGGAAAATTTTCATCAGCCTGGGATTTTTTCCAGGCAATAGCCTAGGCCGCGTACCGTCGCAATGCGGATGGGGCCTTTTTCAATCTTCTTGCGCAGGCGGTGGATGTAAACCTCAATGGCGTTGTTGCTGACTTCTTCGCCCCACTCACACAGGCGCTCCACCAATTGGTCTTTACTGACCAAGCGGCCGGCGCGTTGCAGCAGCACTTCCAGCAGGCCGAGTTCGCGTGCAGACAACTCCACCATCTTGCCGTCAATCGTGGCCACACGCCCGGCTTGGTCATAGGTCAGAGGGCCGTGTTTGATGCTGCTGCTCGAAGCACCCATGCCGCGTCGGCCCAAGGCACGCACACGCGCTTCAAGCTCTTGCAGACTGAAGGGCTTGGCCATGTAGTCATCGGCGCCGTAGTCCAGGCCTTTCACGCGCTCTTCCACGCTGTCGGCTGCGGTGAGTATCAGCACCGGTAGCGAGGAGCCACGCGCGCGCAGTTTCTTCAACACTTCCAGTCCGTGCATTTTGGGCAGGCCCAGGTCCAGAATCAGCAGGTCAAATTCGGTA
>CAIQYP010000138.1 GCA_903876045.1 uncultured beta proteobacterium
AGTTCGCGCACACTGCCTTTGAGGATTTGCATCAGTCCTTTGGCGGTGCTTCCCACACCACTCGCGCTGCTCTTGAAGCGCGACTCCATGTAGATTTGGCAAACAATCGCTTCGGTGCTGATGGTGGACTTGTTGTTGGCTAGGACCAACGCTGTGATCTCTTTCAATCGCGCCGAATCATCCACGCTGACAAGCACTGGTGGCGCCGTCTTGGGTTGGAGCGCAAGTTTGACTGCATGCGTTTTGACGAAAGTTTTTGACTTTGGCATGGTTACGCATCCCAACCTGGGTTGATTGGCGGATGGCTTACTTCTTCCACATACACCGTGGCAGTTGTGGGTTTGGACGCGAATACCTTGGCAGTCAATCCGTCTGCATCCGTAACGCCTTCCGTTGCGAAGCCATTGCAGAAGATTCGGTATGACCGACTTTGTAATGGCCGCCCGTTTACGTGATCCACCAGTTTGAATTGCTGCCCAAATTCATGGTCGGTGAGCGGATTGACTTGGCCACCATCGTCGGCGTTCATGGCCACTTCAGACGAAGCTATGAGTGCCCAACCTTGTGCTGTTGCTGAAGACGCGACCACTGCGCCACCATCCACATAGGTGGTGGCCGAGCCACTGCCAATCAGCGTGCAGCCACATTCACTCTTCATACCATCTACTGCGACGGGGATGCCATGAATGGTGAACGTTCTCACCCCTTCCACAATGGGGTTGACACCGTGAGGGCGTCCGCCTGGATAGACGCCGGGGCAATCTACCTGGTCGCCCATGCGGGCAATGCCTTTACCAAGAATCGTATGGTCTGTTGACCCGGAAATGACCTTTCCGCCACTGCTGTTGGCGTCGCCTACGCGAATGATGGTTTTTTCCATTGCTGCCCATGGTTGCGGTTTGTTGATGGCGGAGCATTGCAGAGTTTGCGAATCGAATCTTGATCAAATTGTCATTAAGCAGAATAAAGCACTGTTTTTTGGAAAATATTTTGATTTGCAAGCTATGAATTGGAAATTTCAATAATTTGCATACTAGCGTTCGAGCATGTACCAAGGCTTACTCAGCGCAACGATTACGGCCCAGGAAACGATTCGGTTCAAACCACGTGCCGGCTTTAATGCACAAGCTGAGCCTGGATAGGGGTTAGACCCGAGTCCGCGGGCAGAAGAACTGTATACACTTTTTGTATACAGTTTATTCATGCAAAGGGCTTTCCATGACCTCAACGACCGCGGTTCATCCCATTGACGAGCGCCTGCCCACCGGCAAATTAGGCGTGCTGGGCTTGCAACATGTGCTGGTGATGTATGCCGGTGCGGTGGCCGTGCCATTGATCGTGGGACGCGCCCTCAAGCTCAGCCCCGAGCAGGTCGCCATGCTGATTTCTGCCGATCTGTTTTGCTGCGGGCTGGTCACACTCATTCAGTCGCTGGGCGCCACACAATGGTTTGGTATCCGGTTGCCGGTGATGATGGGCGTAACGTTTGCGTCGGTGGCGCCCATGGTGGCGATTGCGGGTGCTACACCGGGCGTGGAGGGTGCGGGGCTAATCTTTGGCGCCATCATGGGCGCCGGGGTGATCTCGATATTGATTGCGCCGCTGGTGAGCCGCATGCTGCGCTACTTTCCGCCGGTGGTTACCGGCACCATCATTGCGGTCATCGGCATCAGCCTGATGCGCGTGGGCATCAACTGGATCTTTGGCAACCCCTTTGGCCCCACCGCGCCCAGCGTGGTGAACCCGGAGCACGCCAAGTGGCTGGCGGATGTGGCGACCGCGGCCAGCGCAGCGGGCAGTAGCGTGCCAGCCATCCCCAAGGGTCTGGCCCTGGCAGCCAGCGTGCCCAACCCCAAGTACGCCGACCTCAGCGGCGTGGGCATTGCTGCGCTGGTGCTGGCGTCCATCCTGCTGATCGCCAAATATGGCAAAGGCTTCATCTCCAACATCTCGGTGCTGCTGGGCATTGTGGTGGGCGGCGTTGTCAGCGTGGCGATGGGATTCATGAATTTCGACAAGGTCGCCAAGGCTTCCTGGTTTGAATTGGTGCTGCCCTTTGGTATTGCCGCACCGGTCTTCGACCCCGTGCTGATTTTGACCATGACGCTGGTGATGATTGTGGTGATGATCGAATCCAGCGGCATGTTTCTGGCACTGGGTGAGATGACCGACCGCAAGGTTGATCAGGCCGCCTTGACGCGCGGTCTGCGTACCGATGGTCTGGGCACTTTGATCGGCGGCATCTTCAACACCTTCCCTTACACCAGCTTCTCGCAAAACGTGGGCCTGGTGGCGGTGACCGGTGTGAAGAGCCGCTTTGTCTGTGTGGCCGGCGGCGTGATTTTGATCGTACTGGGCCTGCTGCCCAAGATGGCAGCACTGGTGGAATCGCTGCCCACCGTGGTGTTAGGTGGCGCGGGCTTGGTGATGTTTGGCATGGTGACCGCCACCGGCATTCGCATTCTGGCCGGCGTGGATTTCAAGACCAACCGCAACAACGCCTTTGTGGTGGCCGTGTCGATTGGCGTGGGCATGATTCCGCTGGTGGCACCCAACTTCAAGCAATGGATGCCCCACGGCCTGCACCCACTGATCGAGTCCGGCATTCTGCTGACCTCGATCGCGGCGCTGTTACTCAACCTGTACTTCAATGGAGCCAAAGGCGGTGCCGAGGACGCAGTTGCTGCGGCCAAGCAGGCTGACAGTCATTAGGCTGCAATTGGCAAGCATGGATAAGCACGCGCACCAATCAAGCAGGCCGGCTCAGGACGGCGTGGCGTTTAACGCAGTGAGGTAAAGGAGGAGCCCGCTTAAGCGGGCGGGGGACACGAACGGAGTTGAATGCCATGGCGG
>CAIQYP010000139.1 GCA_903876045.1 uncultured beta proteobacterium
ATCCAGGCGTGGGCATATTCCGGGTGCGGTGCATCCACGGGAATCATCATCGACTCAAAACCAAACTGGCTGCCGCCCGCTGGCAAGGGTGCTTCAATATGAATGGCCTTGCCGCCGGCTTGCGCCTTGCTGTTGGCATTGTTGAAGTCGCCGCTATAGCCCAGCGCGACACATATGTTTCCACTAGCCATATCGGTGATATAGCCGTTGTAGCTGAATAAGGCTATGTCCTGGCGCACCTTTTGCAGCATGGCAAAGGCATCGTTGTAGTCGCTCTGGCTATTGCTGAAAGCGGGCTTGCCCACATACATCAGCGCCGAGGGAAACAGGTCACTGGCCGTGTCCAGAATCGAGATGCCGCACTTCTTTAGTTTGGAGGTGTACTTGGGGTTAAACACCAGCTCAAACGGATTGGCGGGAATCGGCTCCGCGCCCAGAGCCGCCTTAACCTTGTCAGCGTTGTAGCCCACGCTGACGGCACCACCCAGCCACGGCACCATGTACTGGTTGCCCGGGTCCAGCTTGGACATGAGTTGCATCACGGCCGGTTGCAGGTTGCCCCAGAGCGGCAACTTGCTGCGGTCCAGCTTTTGCACCAGCCCACCGTCCATCATCATGCGGCCGAAATCACTGCTCGGCACAATGATGTCGTAGCCGGTGCGACCGGCAATCATCTTGGCCAACAGGATTTCATTCGAATCAAAATTGTCGTAGTGCACCGTGATACCCGTCTCGGCCTCAAAGGCCTTGACCGTGTTCTCGCCGATGTACTCAGACCAGTTATATATATTCAGCACCTTTTCAGGCGCTGCCTGGGCGTGGCCCGTGTTGGCGCTGAGGGCGAGCAATCCGGCGCAGGCGTAATACAGGGCGCGGCGTGTGAGGGATATTTGATTGGGCATGGTTACTCCTGGAAAATTCAGCTTTTGCTGGCATGCAGCTCGGACAATAGACACAGCATCTCGGCGCTGATCTGCGCAGCGGCCAGTGCCGTGATTTCGGCATGGTCGTAGGCAGGTGCCACCTCAACCACATCCATACCCACCCACTGCACACCCACCAGTTTGCGCAAAATGCCCAAGGCCTGTGCAGAGCTCAGCCCGCCAGCTACCGGAGTGCCAGTGCCCGGCGCAAAAGCGGGGTCGAGGCAGTCGATGTCAAAGGTCAGGTAGGTCGGTCGCTGGCCCACGATGCGGCGGATTTCCTGGGCCGTGGCCAGCACACCGTGCTCGTGCACCCAATCGGCACCCAACACATTGACGCCCATGAAGTCTTCGTTCCAGGTGCGTATGCCGACCTGCACGGATGTAGCAGGGTCAACAAGGCCGTCGTTGATGGCCTTGTAAAACATGGAGCCGTGGTTCAGCGAGAGCGGCTCGTCATCGGCCCAGGTGTCGCAATGGGCGTCGAAGTGGATGATGGACAGTGGCGCGCCATGCCTTTCAGCATGCGCTTTCAAAAGCGGATAAGTAATGTAGTGATCGCCACCCAGTGTCAGCATCTGTGCGCCTGAAGCCAGAATGCTTTGGGCGTGCTGGTAGATGGACGAAAAGATAGTTAGCGGGTTGTGGGTGTCCAGCCAGCAGTCGCCGTAATCAATCACGCTCAGCCGGTCGCACGGTCCATAACCCCAGGGATGCAGGGGCTCGTTCATCTGTGCCGATGCCGCACGGATGGCAGCAGGTCCCAGGCGCGCGCCAGTGCGGTTGGTGGTGGCCAGATCCAGCGGAACACCCGACACCACCACCTGCGCACCCTCCAGATTTTTGGTGTACTGGCGGCGCATGAATGACAGCACGCCGGCAAAGGTATTTTCCTTTTCATACCCCCGTTTGTTGCTGCGGGTGATGGCGCTGTCACCGACTATTTTTGTGCTGCCCATGTTTTTCCTTGTGTTGCACAAATGGTCTTTGATTTACGCCAGCGAAGCAATTAGCTATGCTGAGTTAGAAATTAAATAAATTAATACCATGCACAAAGCTTTACCGCCTTTCAAAGGCCTGCTCGCCTTTGACGCGGCTGCCCGTCTGGGGAGTTTTTCCAAGGCCGCGGAAGAGTTGTCGCTCACGCAGTCTGCCGTGAGCCAGCAATTGCTAAAGCTGGAAGAGTCAGTCGGCCAAAGCCTGTTCTTTCGCAATGGCAAAGGTGTAGGGCTGACCGCCGCCGGCGAGTTGTTGCACGAAACAGTGCGCGAGACCCTCACGCGTCTGACCGCCGGGCTGGAACGCATTGAGCCTTACAAGAGCAAAGAATCGTTGTTGATTGCCTGCCCGGCTGATTTTGCCCAGGGCTGGCTGATGCCCCGTGTGGACGCCATGCGGCGCGACCATCCCGGTGTTGAAATCTGGTTTATCACCGGACGTGCAGTGCGCGAGATCGACCGCATCGATGTGGACCTGGTGATCTCGCGCCGGCCCATCCATACAGCGGACGTAGAGTGCGCGCCCTTGCTTGAAGACTATTCGGTGGCCCTGTGCGGACCGCACACCGCGCAGAAGATTGGGCAGACTCCTTACCCCAAGGTATTAGAGTGCGCACCGCTACTCATGCTGGAAGGTGAGCCGCAGTGGGGTGACAGGCTGTCGGCCGCGGCTCTGAAAAAAGTTCGGATTACGCGTGGCGCTACGCTGGATGACAGCCGTCTGCTGTTGGAAGCGACCATGCGCGAACAGGGCATCAGCTTTATGTCGCACGCCGTAGCCATGCAAGCCATTCAGGAAAAGCGCGTGCAGATGCTGCCGCAAATCCCCACGGTGTCCAGGCAACGCTTCTGGCTGATGCGCACCCGATTGACGCCCAGGACGCCTTTTGCGAACCTGGCATTTCAATGGCTGCTGAAGGCTTCTCGCGATTCAGCAGTAAATATGGATTGATAAATAAAAATCCCCGCCCCAGAGGGGCGGGGTATTCAGAACAGCCCTGGCTGAAAATCTGAATGTAGCTTTTGATACTCTTGACCCTGATTCTTTACGTAAT
>CAIQYP010000140.1 GCA_903876045.1 uncultured beta proteobacterium
CGTGGCGGCCCTGGAAGCCGGTCTGGCCGTGTACAAGGGCAAGGCTTTGGTGAACTCCGTCACCGGCGAAGAAGACCGTCTTGAAACCGTGCTGCCCCTGGTAAAGAAATACGGCGCTGCCGTGGTCGCCATTTCCAATGACGAAACCGGCATTTCGCAAGACCCGAACGTGCGCTTTGAAGTGGCCAAAAAGATTGTGAACCGCGCCTCCGACTACGGCATCCCCGCGTGCGACATCGTGGTCGACCCGCTGGTCATGCCGATTGGCGCCATCAACCAGGCGGGTGTGCAGGTCATGCAACTAGTGCACCGCCTGCGCACCGAGCTCAAAGTGAACACCACCTGTGGCGCGTCCAACGTCAGCTTCGGCCTGCCCGAACGCAATGGCGTGAACTCCGCTTTCCTGACCATGGCCATTGCCGCCGGCATGACATCGGCCATCACCAACCCGTTGCATGCCGAGGTGGTTAAAGCCATCATGGGTGCCGACGTGATGATGGGCCACGACCCCGACTGCATGCGCTGGATCCGCAAGTTCCGCGCCGACCCGGTGATGGGTGCCGATGGCGAAATGGGCCGTGGCCGTCGCGAAGGCGGCAGCCGCCGCAAGCGCGAGTAAGCAGGCAACCGTCCCGCCCTCTGGCGGGCATACCATGCGTCGCCGCGAACGTGGCCGGGCGCATGGAGCGTTTGAAATATTGGAGTGATGTGTGAGCCCAAAAGACCCTCTGGTCGTATTTACCCCTTCTGGACGACGTGGTCGTTTCCCCGTTGGAACTCCCGTGCTGCAAGCAGCGCGCTCGCTGGGCGTGGACATTGATTCGGTGTGTGGCGGACGCGGCATCTGCGGCCGCTGCCAGGTACTGGTGTCTGAGGGTGAATTCCCCAAGCATGGACTAACCTCCAAGCTCAATCACCTGAGCCCCTTTGGCAAGGTCGAAGAAGAGTATTGCGTCACGCAGCCGCTGGTGGATGGCAGGCGTCTGTCCTGCTCGGCGCAGGTGCTGGGCGATGTCGTGATCGACGTGCCCTCCAGCAGCCAGGTGCACAAGCAAGTGGTGCGCAAGGAAGCCGAAGCGCATGACGTGGAACTTGACCCACTAATTCGTCTGCACTATGTGGAAGTGCAACAGCCCGACATGCATGACCCCAGCGGCGACCTGCGCCGGCTGGAAGACGCACTTGAATTTGAATGGCGCCTGACCGAACTGGCTTGCGACGTTATCGTGCTGCAGCAACTGCAAAAAGCGCTGCGCCAGGGTGATTGGAAAGTCACCGTGGCGGTGCACGCCGGCAAGCAGATCGTGGCGGTATGGCCCGGCTTCAAGGAGCACGTATACGGTCTGGCGGTAGACATTGGCTCCACCACCATTGCCGCGCATTTGTGCCATCTGGCGTCGGGCGAAGTGGTGGCCTCGGCAGGCCTGATGAACCCGCAAATTCGCTTCGGCGAAGATTTGATGAGCCGGGTCTCCTACGTCATGATGAACCCGGGCGGCGACAAAGAAATGACCACCGCCGTGCGCGAAGCGCTCAACACCTTGGCGGCCGATGTAGCAGCCCAGGCAGGCATCACGCCGCAGGACATTTTGGAAGCCACGTTCGTCGGCAATCCCATCATGCACCACCTGCTGCTGGGTATTGACCCGACCGAACTGGGCGGCGCACCGTTTGCCCTGGCCACCGACCGCGCCATTACCCTGTGGGCGGTCGAGATCGACTTTGCCATCCACCGCAATGCCCGCATTTACGTGCTGCCTTGCATTGCCGGTCATAGACTGCGCGCTGCGGGCTGCCTTCGGGCAGGAACCCTAGGTAGGTCACGCCCGCCACCTTGGGGTGATCGCGCAAGTATTCAGCCACGGTCCGCGCGTTGCTCA
>CAIQYP010000141.1 GCA_903876045.1 uncultured beta proteobacterium
CAACTCCGAAAAGACCTCGACACCGTCGTGGCACGCCTTGCGACCCGCAAGAGCCCTCAAACCTTTCTGGACGAAGCCGCTTTTCGCGCGCTGGAGGCCGAACGCAAATCCATCCAGATGCGCTCTGAAGAATTGCAAAGCAAGCGCAACACCCTGAGCAAGCAAATTGGCATGCTCAAGTCCAAGGGGCCTGCCGGTGCCGCCGAAGTCGAGGCCGTCATGGCTGAGGTGGGTGGCTTGAAGGCCGAACTGGATAGCTCCGTCACGCGCCTGGACCAGATTCAGTTGGACATGCAAACCCTGCTGCTGGCCGTGCCCAATCTGCCACACGAGAGCGTGCCGGTTGGTGCCGATGAACATGGCAATGTGGTGGTGCGTAGTTGGGGCACCCCGGCAACTTACGACTTTGACATCAAGGACCATGTGGACCTGGGTACGCCCCTGGGTCTGGATTTTGAGATGGGCGTCAAGCTCACCGGCGCACGCTTCACCGTGATGAAAGGCCCGGTGGCGCGCCTGCACCGTGCCTTGGCCCAGTTCATGCTGGACGTGCAAACCCAGGAGCATGGCTATACCGAGTGCTACACGCCCTACATCGTCAACGGCGAAACCCTGCGCGGCACCGGCCAGTTGCCCAAGTTTGAAGGCGATCTGTTTGCCGCCAAAAAGGGTGGGCAAGATGGCGAGGCGCAGCCCGACAACACCGCGCTCTACCTCATTCCGACCAGCGAAGTGACCATGACCAACTTCGTGCGCGATGTGGTGCTGGCCGAGAGCGATCTGCCCATGAAGTTGACCGCCCACACGCCTTGCTTCCGCTCGGAAGCGGGCAGTGCCGGGCGCGATACGCGCGGCCTGATTCGCCAGCACCAGTTCGACAAAGTGGAGATGGTGCAAATCGTCCACCCCGACAAGAGCTACGAAGCGCTGGAAGAAATGACCGGCCACGCCGAAGCGATTCTGCAAAAGCTTGGCCTGCCCTACCGCGTGATGAGCCTGTGCACCGGCGATATGGGTTTTGGCGCGGCCAAGACCTATGACCTGGAAGTGTGGCTGCCAGCGCAAAACACCTACCGCGAGATCAGCTCGGTCAGCAATTGCGAGGCCTTCCAATCGCGCCGCCTGCAGGCCCGCTTCAAGAATGCGCAAGGCAAGAATGAACTGGTGCACACCCTCAACGGTTCGGGCCTGGCCGTGGGCCGTACGCTGGTGGCTGTGCTCGAAAATTACCAGAATGCCGATGGGTCAATTACCGTGCCCGAAGCACTGCGTCCCTTTATCAGCGGCCTGGAGCGCCTGGCTCCTTGAGGCCGTCTATCGCCTGATAGAATCTCGGCTTCGTCCAATCGAAGCGGTTTCAGGAGAGATGGCAGAGTGGTCGAATGTACTTGACTCGAAATCAAGCGTACCGCAAGGTACCGTGGGTTCGAATCCCACTCTCTCCGCCATATATCCCTTGTAGGTCGTTGATTTACAAGGGATTTTTGGTTTCTGGTGGTTTATAGCCCACCACGTAGCCCACCACTTGTGTTTTTACGTGCCGTTGTCCACCACCCGATTAGCTTAACCCGCCGCCTGCTGAGTGCGTAGGCGCAGGCAATGAGCCTCTGCGGCGGCTTGGTTTACGTGGATTGCGATCAACACCGCATTGGCAAACACACCGAATCTGTTATGTACGATTGGCTGGACGGTTAATAGGATGCCGTTATCCAGTGGATCGTCAATTCCCAATAGTTTTTTGATCCGCTGCAAATCGTGCTCCCATTTTCATTTTGATCAGATTGTATGAATGGAGGTGTGATCGTCAAGCGGCCAAACCCTAGTTGGCACCACCACCAAAAAGAAAACCCAGCCGGTTCAATGGCTGGGTCTCTGGTAGGCGAGGGCACCACACGAATGCAGCGCCCTCTAGCGGGTGTGGCAAGCTGCGATCGCCACCCGCGTTAATCAATTACGTTGCGCTGTGTTGGTAGACTTTGAGGGCGGTGCTGTCCAGCAAGTTGCCGCCAGCACGCGCCATCATGATGAAACCAACTTGGCCCAGTTGCGTGAATGCGTAGTCGTTCAATCGGAATACAGCAATCTCGGGTGTGTCTAAGATTTGGTACTTCTGGAAATTGCCGAATGCGATGGTTTTGGCATTGGCGGCAGGCACGGCCATGTCGTTGTTGATGTACACAGGGCTGTTGAACATCGTGCCCGCAACACCATTGCCAGAGGGGCCAGAAAACTCTCCGGGCTCCCATATTGGACGGCCTGCTGTGTCCTTTACGCGCCTGACCATCTTGCGAGTGGTCTGATTCATCATCCAAGCGAGGGACGGGTGGCCCGCATCAACGCTATCGTTCAGGTCTACCAAGTCGTCATAGACCACGGTCAGGGTCTGGCCTGTGGTGCCTACCTTGCCCACCGTTGCCTGCGGGACAAATCCGTATGGCTCAGTGCCGCCAACACCTACCGTCAGTTTTTGGTTCTGAATGCGACCAATCCTATCGGCACATCGCTGGTGAATGTAGGCGATTGGGTCGGCTGCACTGTCCTGCAATAGTTCAAATGGAACTGCAATCACTTTTGAACTGAACTTATAGATGCCTATCGACGCATTGCCGAATACCATGCTTAGCGATGAGGCTGCGGAGGCATCCTGTGCAAGCACTTCGCCAATTTCAGCAGTACCGTCTGATGTGGGGTAATTGACAAAAGGGCCATGGCTGGTGAGAGCTTGCTGCGCGACACGACGCATCGGGCAAACGTCTTTAAACAGGCTGATTAATTCAGGCTGTATCTGGCTAACTGTAAGTGACGTTCCAGACGTGCTGTTCGCGATCTGTGGGAAATTGCTCGTAACTTTCGTGCGCGCCTGCGGCGTCATTTGGGCAAAGTCGTTGCGCACCCATAGGTCATATGCCTCGCGGGGCTTATCGAGCGCCTTGATTTGCTCGTCCAGATCATCGGAACGGTCCATGCGTCGGTCGAATTTCTCGCTGTCGGCCTTGCTCCAATTCTGTGCACCCTTTTCGCGTAACTGGTTTTTGTTGTTACGGATGAGAATCGAACGCTCTTCTTTTAACTCTTTAATGCTTGGCATGATGTGTTCCTTTTATTTGGCGTAAACGGCAAGCTCTTTTGCCTTGTAATAGGCTGCACTTCCCCATGTGTCGCTCAGGCGTCCGACTTGAGGCCATGCCACGGTCTTGCTGATTGCCGACGTGCTGTAGCCCGCTGCGTACATTTCGTGGAACAGGTCATGCTCGGCCTGCTGTGCTGCGTCCATGGCTTCCAACGCGGTCATAAAGTCTTTGGCAATGGCACGGTGACGCGTAGACACGTCTTTGCAGGCTTGAACCGATAGCTCTGCGTCCACCGCTTCCAATTCGCTTTGGCGGTCTTGGAAAGCCTTTTGCACTGCGTCGATCTGTAGACGAATATGCAACTCGCGGTCTAGCAGTTCTGCCAGATCACTGCCTACTGCGGTAAAGTCGCCAGTCTTGGAAAACTCCAACGCGGCATCCACGCGCAAATCGGTCTTGCCTGCGATTGCATCGGCATCGCGCAATTGAGCCTGACAGGTCGCCTGTTCAACATGCAACTTGCCAAGTGCAATAGCCAGTTCGTTTAGTTCACCAGCAAGCTGTTGGCGCTTGGGTGCTTTCGTGATGTGGTCCATAAATGTATTCCTTTGAGAATTAAAGCGATGGTGCCGGGGCTGGTGCGGTATGGCTAGAAAGTCTCATCACTGGTGCCCTCACATGCGACTTTTTCGTAAGCACGGCCACATTTACCGCGCCGGCCTTTACGGCGTCGTAATAGATGCGCTGTGCCTGCCCCGCGCTTTTGTGAATGCCCTTTAACGCGCCTATGCGCTTGAAAAACGCACGGCCCATGGGCAAGTCAGGTTCGGCCACTTTGAGCGCCCACACGGCCCTGTGCACGGCTTGACGCAGGCGCTTTTGTTCGCGCACGTTGTGCAGCTTGGTGCCCGGTGCCCATATGCGGCCAAACGCTGCGTCAAGTGTTCCCACCTGGGCATCGGTGACTTGCGCAAGGCGTGAGACAAACGAATCTATCAGCGGTTGCGGTGCGGGCCTGCCAGTCGCTAGACACTTCGCCAGTTCCACCAGCACCGTGCAGCCATCGGCGCGGGTGTGGTGAAGATCAGGGGTTTTCATTTGCTGTTGAATCATTGATTTGCTGATCATTTGCTGATTTCAAATGGGCTTTTGCCAATGAGAATCATTCGCATTTGAATGTCCTATGGACGGCTATTTTGTCCACATGGGGTACAGCGGGGTTTAGAGGGAACCGATACGCTAGAGTTTTTACGCCCCACCCTCCCCAAAGTTGAGGAGGCCCGAAGGTCTACACCAATGGCGTCAGAATGCGCCAGGACAGGCGCAAAGCTGGGCGGCAGGGCATTGGTGCGGGGTTGGGCTTGCGTCATTTCTGCGTTCTCCTAGTGCGCTTCGGGAGAACGCGGGCAGTTGGAGGCGCGCACGCGTTTGCGTCCTCTGCGTGTGTGTCCTCTCCCCCCATACCCCCCTCAGGAGAGGACACAGGGTGTGTCCCCCCTTCGGTCTCTGCGTTCTCATTAGGAGAGGACACAGAGAACGCAATGAGAGGACAGGCCGAAGCAACACGCCACCGTTGGCATAGGTTGCGTGAGTTGCTGCGGTATTCCTCCTTGACGATCACGCCTTTACGTTCAGCATCGCGCAGCAGTTGCCAAAACTCAGACTTCAGGATTTTGGGAAAACCACGCTCACCACTCAGCACTCGATATGCATTGGTGTGTGCAGTGGTGGACGTGCTGCAAAACTCTCCGTAGCGGTCAGTATGGCTAATTCCAGAGCCTTGGCGCCAGTGCCAGTAACGCCATGCAATGCCGTTATAAATTCGGCGATGCGGGTGTAAGGCAGGGCAGGGTGGTGCTGCACCTCCTGCACCGCTGTCGGTTTGGGTAGCAGGGCATCCAGATTGCCACGCCACACCGCTGGATTCTCACCCTGACGCATTTTTCTGGCCTTGGCATAGGTCAGCACCAGTTCAATGCGGGAGCGCACCCTAGAGGCCGTTTCGGTCTTGGTGGTCCATATGTCCTTGAGAATCTCCAGCACATGGTCTGTGGTGATCTGGCTTACCTTGATGTGGCCGATAAATGGCTCGGCATAGGCGGCTAGTGTGTTTGTCCACTGGTCGGCGTGCTTGTCGTTCTTCCCGCCGGGAGACTTGGCTTTGATGTATTCCGCAGCCACGGCCTTGAAGGTGTCGCCAGAATCTTCCTCGCGCCGCTGCTGTTCAAGGCGCTGTTGTTCCAGTGCCGCAAGTGCAGCACGTGCTTCGATTGGGTCCACACCAGCACGCACTTGGGCGGTGTACTGCGCTGCCTCGGCTCTGGCATCGGGTGGAGACTTCGCATCCAGGGTGCCCATACCCATTTCGCGGCGCTTACCTTTTAGCTGGAATCGGAATATCCACGACTTAGAGCCACTGACCTGCACGCGCAAGTAAAGGCCACCACCATCAGCGTGCATGCCTTCTTTGGCATGCTTGATTTGCTTTGCTTTCAGTACCATGTAAACCCCTTTCAGCCCACCACCTAGCCCACCACATTAGGTCTGGATGTTACCAGACACGGCTGGACGGTTGTGGACAATCTTTATGGGATATGGTCTTGAAACCCGCATGGATGCTGGGTTTGTAGTACATTAGTTGGTCGGCTCTGGATTATTCTGGATTAAGGTTTGGCGGTCACTCTCTCCGCCAATTGTCAAGAACCCCGCCCCGTGCGGGGTTTTTTGCGTCTGGTTCCTGACTGCGGCATTCACGGGGCTAATTCGTGAAGCGACGCTTGTCAGTACGTTGTCCGGACGATATGATGGTGCAGCTTCTTTGAAAAGAGTCACCATGCCCGCAGTTTTTCATTCCAAATCCGAGCGCATCGATGTGCGTGCCAGCGCCCCTGTGAAGCAGTTGCTTCAGGAGGCGGCGCGTGTGGCGCACAAGAATGTGAGCGAATTTTTGCTGGATGCGGGCATCATTGCGGCCAATCAAACCCTGGCCGATCGAACCCGTTTTGAACTGAGTCCAGAGAAGTGGTTGGCTTTTCAGACAGCGCTGGACCAACCTGTTGGCGCCAAGTCCAAGCTCAAAAAGCTTCTGTCCGAGCCTGGGCTGCTTGGTTGAGTGCTTTCACCTACGAGCCGGTTCGCAAACTCGCGGCCAGCGATGTGGTCGAGCCCTTTGATTGTGGCCAGCCCGCACTGAATCAGTTTTTGCAGCGTTTTGCGTTGGTCAATCAAAAGTCCAACAGTGCGCAGACTTACGTGAGTTGCAATGCAGGCACGGTCGTTGGTTTCTACAGTCTGGCCGTTGGCGGTGTAGAACCCGCAGCTGCGGCTCCACGCGTGATTAAAGGTATTGCGCAGCACCCGGTTCTGGTGATGATTTTGGCCAGGCTTGCCGTAGACCTGCAGCACCAAGGCACAGGACTTGGCAAAGCGCTGCTCAAGGATGCGCTCAAGCGCACCGCGCAGGCAGCGGATATTGCTGGGATTCGCGCACTGCTGGTGCATGCCAAGAACGAGCCCGCCAGGCAGTGGTACCTGAATTGGGAGTTTGAACCCAGCGCCACTGACCCGTTCCACTTGTTCCTATTGTTGAAGGACATCAAAGCCATCGTGAACACGTGATGAAAGAAGTTGAAATTCGTCGAATGGCCAATGGAGTCGACAGCTACAAGCAATTACTTGCCTCGCTGTAGCCGACGCATCTTTACCAAAAATGCGCATCAACCATGATGCCGATCCGTTGCCAACCGTTGAGAAAACCGTGCCCGACGCGAACCTCAAGGTCGCATGTGAAAGCTTGAAAACTACCCGTCAACGCTTATAGTGACTTGCGTACATCCATCGACGCATGAATGCCACACACATATTGGAGTAACAAACATGACTAACCGAACAGGGAGCTGCCTATGCGGCGCAGTGCGATTTACGTTGGCCACAGAGCCGGTCACGACGCGGTTGTGCTGGTGTCGTGATTGCCAGCATTTGGCTGCCAATGGCACAGTGAATATGATCGTTGCTGCCGACGGACTGAGCGTGTCAGGTTCCGTCTCTGAATATACGTCCACGGCGGACAGCGGCAATACGGTAACGCGGCAGTTCTGCTCCACTTGCGGCACCCAACTATTTGCCATGTCCTCGGCACGACCGCAGTTTCGCGTCGTGCGCGTGGGCAATCTGGATGATCCGTCGTCCGTGCAACCGAGCGTGAATATCTGGGCCTCCCGTGCACCACGCTGGGCCTGCCTGGACGCAGCACTGGAGCGCGTTGAGCAGCAACCCCAGCCGCCCAAGCCACCGCAAATTTGACTTGCATATTCACATGAATCTCAACGACTCGTCTTCGCCATGAATTGCGATTGATTGGTCTATTGAGATTTGTCATAGCGGTTGGTCAAAATTGCTTGTAGGGTTGCCGTCCTGAATCGTCAGGAGGTCCCATGATTGACGCACTTCGGCGAAGTTTGCTTTCGATGACTGTCATCTGCATCTTGACGCTAAATTCATGTGGAGGCGGAGGTGGTGGCGGACTTGACTCTGTAACTCCGGGATGGGTGACCATCGATGCAGCGAACGCAGTGAGCACCGTGTGCAATGACACAACACTAACGGGTAAAGCATTTATCAGTTCCACCTCGTCGAGCTGTTGCAGCGGGACGGCAGAGCACTTAACTGGTGTTACCGTAACGTGGCATAACGAGACAGGCGATCAGTCTGGCTCTACTTACCAGCATGTCAATTTGGTTGGAACATTTGGAATATCTGCTTTCGGTGATCACACCTGGATTGCGACTGTGCCCCTCGTTATGGGTGCCAACACTATCGCCATTACGGCGCAGGAACCAGGCGGACTCACAGCAACTAAGCGGGTCACCATCGTTAAGAACGGTAATTCGTATAGCGTCAGTGGACGTCTTTCGAATCAGGCTGATTTCGGGCTAGGCTATTTGGAGGCCGGGATGTCGGTAACGCTCAGCGGCAACACGACAAGAACCAGCGTCGTGAATTCCGTTGTGAACGCGGGCGTGTTTGGAATGACTTGCGTTCCACCGGGAACCTATCGTTTGACGCCATCGCCAAACCCCTTCAGTTACCCCTTTGTACCGGCCTACATTGATATTGAAGTCGTGAACGCCGACATCAATAACCTTTATATGGTTGCAACCACTTACGAAGTTAGCGGAAAAATAACCTATGCCAACAATGGATCGCCAGCGGCTTCTACTTCTCTTGGCATCAGCAGTGCGGGTTCAGCGTTGTACACCACGTCAGATTACAACGGCAATTTCAAATTTACGGTTCCCAATGGAAACTACAGCATCCAACCTTTCGATATGCTTTTCCAGCCCGGTATGTTCAATCCACCCTATCAAGACATCACGGTTGCTGGTGGCAACGTAAGCAATGTCAATTTCACCAGGTGATCAGCTAAATGAGCCTATCCGAAATGCATCGCGGGTACGCTCGGTAACTTAGCCGCCATCACGCCGCGTTTGCCTGCGGCGAATACTGAATTTCCAATTGATAGGCCAAGGCCACAAAGAGGCTTTGCGCGATCACCATGGTGTTGGTCAGCGAGCGAAAACCAAACACCGAGCTTTCCGTCACCACCAGGCTGACAGTGGCGTTTTTGCTTAAGGGACTCAAGAAGCTGTCGGTGATGGCGATAACTTTGGCGCCTTTTTCCCGGGCCACTTCGACTGCGTGTAGCGTCTCTTTTCCATAGGGGCTGAAGCTGATGGCCAACATGACGTCGTCACGGCGCAGGGCGCGCATCTCGGTCGTGTGCATCAGGCCGATGCCGTGCACCAGGTGGACCGGCTTTTCTGTGTGTTGCAGCAGGTAGGCCAGGTAGCTGGCAACCGGGAAGGCGCGGTTGGTTCCCATCACCCATAAGTTTGGGGCATGCACCAGGTACTCCACCGCATCTTTCATGTCTTGCGAGCCCTGCAGTTGCTGTTTTAGCGCCTGCATGCCCTCGATGGAGCCCTCCAGGTAAGACTGGGCAATGGCATTGGTGCTGAGTCGCTCATCGCTGTGTTTGATCAGATCCCGGATGCGGCTTTTGTAGTTGCGTTGAAACGTAATCTGCGCCGACATGCCATCGCGGAATATCTTTTGCATCGCGCTGTATCCGCTGAAACCAAAATGTTTGGCAAAGCGCACCACGGCCGATGGCTGAATGTCGCACTGCCTGGCGACCTCCTGAATTTTTTCCAGGCCCAGGTGGTCAAAGTTTTTTTCTACGTAGCGGGCGATGCGTTTGAGGCCTGCGCTCAAATTTTCATATTCCTGCCCAATCTCCGAGAGCAGTTCATTCACCGCTGGGGATTGGGCGTCTCGCGATGCCGTCTTTGGGGTGGCGATTGTGGATGATTTCATACGAAAAGCCATGCTGAAAAATAGAAAAATAGAACATAAATTCTACTGGTAATTCCGCATTAAATTTTTCGTTCTATGGGGGTATGGTAGCCACCATGAGTAAACAAACTGACAAACCCCTGGCGCCCCAAACCACCGTCCGTCTGACCATGGCGCAAGCCCTGGTGCGGTATCTGGCTGCCTTGCGTATGCAGCAGGCGGATGGCCAGGTCGTCCCTTACTGTGCTGGCGTGTGGGCCATTTTTGGTCACGGCAATGTGGTCGGCTTGGGTGAGGCCTTGCAGGCCAGGAAAGAAGAATTGCCAACCTATCGGGCGCACAACGAGCAGGCCATGGCGCACTCGGCCATTGCCTATGCCAAAGCAAACTTCAGGCAGCGCATCATGGCCGTGACCACCAGCATCGGCCCGGGTGCCACCAACCTTGTGACGGCGGCGGCATTGGCCCACGTCAATCGTTTGCCGCTCTTGCTGTTGCCAGGCGATACCTTTGCCAGCCGGGCTCCCGACCCTGTGCTGCAGCAGGTCGAGAGCTTTTCCTACGGCGACATGACGGCCAACGACACCTTGCGTCCGGTGGTGCGCTATTTCGATCGCATCATGCGTCCCGAGCAATTGTTGACGGCCTTGCCGCGTGCTATTCAAACCATGGTGGACCCGGCCACGTGCGGCCCGGTTTGTCTGGCACTGCCGCAAGACGTGCAGGCGCAAGCCTTTGACTTCCCGCTGAGCTTCTTTAGCCCGGCGCTGCTGTATGTGCCTCGCCCGCAACCCGATGCGCAGCAGTTCGCGCATGCGCTGGCGGCGTTGAAGGCCGCCGAGCGCCCGGTGATCGTGGCGGGTGGTGGTGTTCTGTATGCGCAAGCCGCTGATGCCTTGCGCGAATTTTCAAAGCGCCTGGGCATTCCGGTCACGGAGACACAGGCCGGCAAGTCGGCAATGGCCTGGGACGACGCCATGAATCTGGGCGCCGTGGGCGTCACCGGTTCACCCGCCTCTTACGAAGTGGTTCAAGAGGCTGATTTGGTCATCGCCATTGGCACACGCTTGCAGGATTTCAATACCGGCTCCAACACCTTGTTTGCGCATTGCCCGGTGCTGGGCATCAACGTGCAAGGCGTTGACGCAGGCAAAACCACGCTGCCCCTGGTGGCGGATGCGCGGGTGGCGTTGGAGCAATTGCTGGCCGGCTGCGGCAACTGGGTCGCCACGCCTGAATGGACGGCGAAGGCACGGCAGGCGGCCGACCAATGGCGGGACCAGGTCACGGCACTGACATGCGCTGACCCCGGCACCACGCAACCGCCCACTCTGCCCTACGACGCTGAAGTAATCGGCCGCGTGCGGGATTCCACCGCCCACTCCACCTCGCAAGATATTGTGGTCTGCGCGGGCGGTACCTTGCCCGCCGAAGTGCACAAGCATTGGCGAAGCAGCGTGGCAGGAAGCTATCACGTGGAATATGGCTATTCCTGCATGGGTTATGAGATTGCCGGGGGCTTGGGCGTGAAGCTGGCCAAGCCGGATCGCGAAGTCATTGTGATGGTCGGGGACGGCTCCTACATGATGATGAATTCGGAGATTGCCAGCTCCGTCATGCTGGGTTTGAAGCTCATTATTGTGGTCCAAGACAACCGGGGTTTCGGTTGCATATCTCGCCTGCAAGCAGGCACCGGCGGGGCAGCCTTCAATAACTTATTGCCCGATTGTGTTGCCCTCAATGGCGAAGATGTGCACATCGATTTTGCGGCCCATGCCCGCAGCATGGGCGCTACCAGCGTGCACGTAAAGGACGTGAACGAACTGAGTGCTGCCATGATGGCTGCGCGAAGCGCCAGCAGGACGCAGGTGATCGTGATTGACACAACGCACACCCGTTTCACCGAAGATGTGGGGCCCTGGTGGGAGGTGGGCGTGCCGGAAGTGTCCGATCGTCCTGGCGTGCTCGCAGCCCGACAAAAAATGCTGGCGGGCAAGGCGCGCCAAAAGCGTTAAACCAGTTAGCAACAGAATATCTTTTCAACATGAATGAGTAAGGAATAGCATGGCTTTGAATGTACGTATTGGCGTCAACCCCTTGTCCTGGATGAACGACGATTTGCCTTCTCTGGGGGGCGACACGCCACTGGAAACGGCACTGCGCGAGGGCCGGCAGATTGGCTACGAAGGTTTTGAGCTGGGCAATAAATTTCCTACCGATGGCCCCGGCTTGAAGGCCAAGCTGGATGAATTTGGTCTGGTCTGCGTTTCGGGTTGGTACAGCGGCTATCTGGCTACCGAATCACTGGCCTCTGAGATCGAGCGCTGCGACGCGCACATGCGCAAATTGCAGCACAACAACTGCCGGGTGGTCATCTATGGCGAGTGCGCCGGCACCATCCAGGGCGATCAATCGATCGCCCTTAACCGCCGGCCGCAGTTTGACAGCGATGCTGCCTGGGAGGCTTATGGCAAGAGGCTCAATGCATTTGCGGCGCATGTTGAAGCCACCTATGGGCTCAGTCTGGCGTATCACTTTCACACCGGCGCTTATGTCGAGTCGGGTGCTGATATTGACAAGCTCATGTCCGTTACGAACGAGTCGGTCGGTCTGACCTTTGATACCGGACACGCGTATTTCGGCGGTGTGGCCGCACCCGAAAAGTTGCTGGAGAAGTATGTGCATCGCGTAAAGCATGTGCATTGCAAAGACATTCGCGGCGCAGTCATGAAGAAGGCGCGGGATGAAGGCTGGTCATTTTTGGATGCGGTGCTGGGTGGTGCCTTTACCGTACCCGGCGATGGCGTGGTGAATTTCCCCGCGGTCATTGACGTCTTGAGCAAAGCCAATTACCAGGGCTGGCTGGTGGTGGAGGCCGAACAAGACCCCGTCAAAGCACCAAGTTACCAGTACGCCAAAATGGGTTACGACACCATGAAAAGATTGGTGGATCAGGCCAACAAAGCCAGCGTTGCCTGATCACTTCATACGCCAACCAGCAGCCAGGAAATCCACCATGTCACTCATCCCATTTACCGAAGTTCCTTTGCTTTCACGCCCGCTGCGCTGGGGCATGGTGGGCGGGGGCAAGGGCAGCCAAATAGGTTATTCGCACCGCGATGCGGCCAGCCGTGATGGCCTGTTTAGCCTGCAGGCCGGCGCGTTTGATATCGACCCGGCGCGTGGTCAAGCCTTCGGCCAGAGTCTTGGCCTTGCTCCCGAGCGGTGCTATGCCGACTACCGCAGCATGTTGGCTGCAGAAGCGCAGCGTAGCGACGGCATTGAAGTGCTGAGCATCACCACGCCCAACAACTCCCACTACGCGATTTGCCACGCCGCGTTAAGTGCCGGCTTGCATGTGGTGTGCGAAAAGCCTCTGGCGCTGGAAGTGGCGCAGGCGCTCGAGTTGCAAGCGCTGGCCCAATCGAAAGGCCGCGTCCTCGCCGTGATGTATGGCTATACCGGCTATGAAATGGTGCAGCAAGCCAGGAGCATGGTGGAGGCCGGCATCCTGGGTGCCGTGCGCATCGTTCAAATGCAGTTTGCCCACGGCTACCACGCCACCGAAGTCGAAGCCAACGACCCCGGCGCCAAATGGCGGGTGACGCCAGCGGTTTCGGGCCCGACCTATGTGCTGGGGGATATTGGTACGCATTGCTTTCAAATGGGCGCCTTCATCAGCGGGCTTGAGGTGGATTCGCTGTGCTGCATGCGCAGTAGTTTCGTTCCCTCGCGCGCCCCGCTTGAGGACAACGCCCACGTCATGCTGCGCTACAAGGGCACACAGGCCGGCACTACCCCTGCGGTCGGCACCCTGTGGGCCAGCGCCGTCAATATCGGCAGCGCACATGATTTCAAGGTGCGTGTGATCGGCGAAAAGGGCAGCATTGAATGGTGGGATGAGCACCCCAACCAACTGCAGGTGAGCCTGTTGGGGCAACCTGTCATGAAGTACGAACGCGGGCACGGCTATCTGGAGCCGAGCGCACGCTTCGAGCGGGTCGGCGGTGGTCACCCGGCGGGTTATTTCGATTCGTGGGCCAACTTGTACCGCCGCTTTGCCTGGGCTATGGCGGGTAATAAGGACGACGCAGCTTCATCCGGAAAAACCGAACTCCGCTATCCGCAAGCGCAAGACGGTGTGCTCGGCGTGCGCTTTGTTGAGCGTTGTGCGGAGTCCGCCAATACGGGTAGCCAATGGGTGACCTTTTGAGCATGCAAGCTGCGCTGGCCGCCTCGCACACGCGCCCGCTGGACGTGCTGTGCCTGGGCCGCGCCGGGGTCGATTTGTACGCGGTGCAAAAAAATACGCCACTGGAGGCGGTGACCCAGTTCAACAAATCGGTCGGTGGTTCACCGGCCAATATCGCCACCGCGGTGGCCCGGTTGGGTGGCAGGAGCGGTGTGATTAGCGTGGTGGCAAACGATGGTCTGGGCCGGTCGGTGGTGCAATTCCTGCAGCGCAATGGCGTGGATACCCAAGGCATCAAGACCAGCCAAAACCGTGCACTCACCAGCCTGGCAATAACGGAAATCCAACCGACCGATTGCCAGGTGGTGATCTATCGCCAGAACGCTGCAGATCTGCAGTTGAGCCCGGCCGATATTGACCCGGCCCAACTCGCCAGCAGCAAGGTCTTGTTGCTCACCGGCACGGCGTTTTCAGCGGAGCCCAGCCGTGCCGCATGCTTCCACGCCATGGCCTGCGCCCGCGCCGCCGGCACGCAGGTGGTGCTGGATCTGGATTACCGGCCCTATGGCTGGCAAAGCGAGGACGAGGCGGCCACCACTCTGGTCGCGGCCAGCGCGCAATGTGATTTGCTGATTGGCAATCTGGAAGAATTTGCGATCCTGCTGCGGGCCTTGCCCGCAGGCACGGGCCCACAAAGCCTGCTCACCGCTTCACTGCAAACGGTGATTGTCAAAAACGGGGCGCAGGGTTGTGAGGCTTTTACTTTGGGTGGCCAGGTCTACCGACAGGGTATTTTCAAGGTGACAGCGCAAAAGCCCATGGGCTCAGGCGACGCCTTTGCCGGCGCCGTGCTGTGGGCGCTGTGCCAGGGGCAGGAGTGGCCGCAAGCCCTGGCGTGCGGCGCGGCAGCTGCAGCCATCAACGTTAGCCGTGACACCTGTGCCGATGCCATGCCCAGCCTGACCGAATTAAATGTCTTTATGGCCCAGCACGCGCTGATGCCACCTGAGTGAATACCGTCCAACCCCTGAAAGGAACGACATGAGTCGCCACATACCCCGCTTCGACAACGCAAACAAAGCCATCATCGATGTCGACGATGCCACCACGCCCTTGTGCTATTTCAACCATGTGCGTTTGACGCAGGGGCAGACCTTCGTTCACCAAGTGGCGGGTTACGAGTCGGTGCTGGTGCCCGCATCAGGTTGCTGTGACGTGCAAGTGGCAGACCAAAACTATGCGGCCATTGGCAAGCGCGAGCATTTGTGGGGCGGCGACCCGGAAGGCGTGTACGTTCCAGCCGGCGTCAAGGCGGAGGTGACCTGCACCAGTGCCAGCCTGGACTTGATGATTGGTGGCGGGCGTTGTGACCAAGTGCTAGCTCCGTTTGCGATTCGTCAGGCGGATATCGACAAAGTGCAATACGGCTCGGACGACACCAAGACGCACCGAAAAATCAAACACATCCTCGGACAAAAAAATGCAGCCTCGCGGGGGCGCTTGTTGGTCAGCGAACTCTTCACCGTTGGTGCCGGCGGCTGGTCGGGCTTTCCACCGCACAAACACGATACCGAGCGCCCGGGCGAGGAGACCGAATTTCAGGAGGTCTACCAATTCCGGTTCAACCCCGATCACGGCTTCGGCGCACAGTTTGTCTACAAGCATGAGGACGATGCAGGGCCGGTCTACCACGTGCGTAGCGGCAGTGTCATTGCTATCGACAAGGGCTATCACCCTAGCGTGGCGGCACCGGGTTACGAGATGTATTACTTCACGGTCATCGTGGGGGCGCACTCGAAATCGCTTAAACAGCATTTCGATCCGCACCACGCCTACCAGATCGAAACCATTCCTGGCATCAAAGACATGATCGCCAAGTTCAAATAGCAACCAGCCAGGGCCGCCCCATGCTTGTGACTTTGCGTGACATCCTGCCTGCCGCTGCGGCCAGCGGCTATGCCGTGCCGTGCTTCAATGTTTTTGGCAACGAAGAGGTCGTGGCGATTGTGGCCGCAGCCCAGGCACTGGAGCGCGGGGTCATTCTGGCTTGCAACAAGGAGATGGCAGAGTTCATGGGCGTGGAGGGCTTTTATGGCATGGTCAGCCATGCCGCCAAGTCAGCCAGTGTGCCGGTTTGTGTGCATCTGGACCATTGCGATGACGAGGTGCGCATTCTGCAAGCGCTCAAGGCCGGATTCAGTTCGGTGATGTTTGATGGCTCGCAATTGCCGTTGGCGCAAAACATCAGCCGCACCGCCGCCATGGCCAAACTCGCACACGAATTCGGCGCCAGCATCGAGGGCGAGGTCGGCTCGGTGCCGTATTTCGAGGGGCGGGACCATGTCAAAAGCGAGCTCACCGTTCCCGCAGACGCGCAGAACTTTGCGTTGCAAAGTGGCGTGGATGCCATGGCGGTTGCGGTGGGCAATGTTCACCGTCTGCGAGAGCCCACGGCGAAGATTGATTACGACTTATTGGCACAGATTGAGGCGTGCACTTCTCTACCCCTGGTGATCCATGGAACAACGGGAATCACCGAGGCAGATTTGCGCAAACTCAAATTGCACCGCATCAGCAAATTCAACATTGGTACGACGATGCGCATGAGCTTTGCCCGCAGTCTGCGCACTTCGCTGGCGCAGGATGTGGAGGGCTTCGACCGCTTGACCATCATGCGCCCGGTGGTGGCTGCGCTAAAGGCTGAGGCCACGCGCATTCTCACTTTGCTCGGACAAGACTGATTACTTGCTTGCTTGCGTTCAAAGTCTCATCACGAAAGACATTCACATGACCACTTCACCGGACGTCACGGCAGCCCCCGCCATGCCCGCAACCCCGATTCAGCGCCGCTTGCGCTTAGGTTTCGTCGGTGGTGGCCTGCACTCTTTCATTGGGGAGACGCACCGTATCGCTGCGCGCATGGATGGTCTGTACGACATTTGCGCCACCGCTTTGTCTGCCAACCCCGAACGCTCACACCAGGAGGGTTTGCAACTTGGTATCAGCCCGGACCGTGCCTACCGCTCCTGGCAAGAACTGGTGGCGTCAGAGTCCCAGCGAGCCGACAAAATCGACGTGCTGGCCGTGCTTACCCCCAACGACAGCCATCACGCCATCTGCATGGCCGCGCTGGACGCTGGCATTCACATTCTGTGTGAGAAGCCCATTACCAATGACAGCACCAGTGCCCGAGCCTTGGCGGATAAGGTGACAGATACGGGCCTGGAGTTTTGCGTAGCCTATTGCTACAGCGGCTATCCCATGGTGCGGCAGGCACAAAGCATGGTTCAAAGCGGTGCCCTCGGCACCATTCGCCAAGTGCATTTGCAATACATCCAAAGCGGCCTGGCCGACCATGCGCTTAGTGATGCCTGGCGCAACGACCCCAGTCGCGGCGGACAGTCGCTGGTGTTGCTGGATATCGGCACCCACGCATTTCATTTGGGCAGCTATATCAGCGGTCTGCAATTGAGTTCACTCTGTGCCGATGTCGGCTCGGCCATCCCCGGGCGCACGGTGCATGACTATGTGTCGGCGCTCATGCATTTCGAGGGCGGTGCACGTGGCTCTTTGTGGGTTACCAATGCGGCGGCTGGGTCTGAACACGGGCTGTCTATCCGAATTCATGGCGATTTGGGTGGCCTGGAGTGGCATCAGGAAACGCCCAACCGACTGGTTCACCGGCAGCAGCGCGGGTTTGAGCAAATCATCACCCGCCGTAAGGACCAGGCGGTCAGCAGTTCCGCGCAACAGAGCACCCGGATCGGCATCGGTCATCCGGAAGGTTATCTGGAAGCATTTGCCAACCTCTACCGGGAGTTGGCCTTGACGCTGCGTGCCGGGCTCAACCATGAGGCTGTGCCACCCGCACGAGAGCGCTTCCCCAAAATCAGCGAAGGGCTGGCTGGCATCGCCTTTGTGGAAGCCGCCGTGCAAAGTGCGGCGCAGCGTGGGTGGGTGGATTTGTAGTCTGAATCAATCGCTCCCCAATGTTGCGATAAACCGCCGAAAGCTTCAAAAACGCATTTTTGAGGGGTCTTTTTCACTTTTGAACCCTGTTGACCTGTACAGTGCACCGGAACATACTTTCGCCCATATAAAACATTCAAAGCCCATGGCCGAATCGTCCGCACCGCCTGAACCATTAGCGCCCATCGTCACTGATTCCTATCTACAGGAACCACTAAAGGACTTGGCATCCTGGGCCCGGTACTTTTTGCAGGCCGAAATTCCCGTGCTGGAAGAAACCTCGTTGGCCCTGGAAGAGTTGCGCGCCAAAGAGGAGGATGTCAATGCCAGCATGCTGGCCGAATTGATTGACACCGACCCTTTTCTCACCATGAAAGTGCTGGCCTATGTATCGGCCAAACGCCGTAATGCCGAAAGCACGCAAACCGAAACCGTTGTCAGTTCGCTGGTGATGATGGGCGTGGCTCCCTTTTTCAGGACCTTCGGATTGCAACCTACTGTGCAAGACCACTTGCGCAATCAGCCCGTTGCGTTGGAGATGCTGTTGGGTTTGATGAAACGTGCCAACCGGGCGGCCCACTTCGCTACCGGTTTTGCGGTGCACCGGGGCGACACCGATGTGGCAGTGATTCGGCAAGCTGCATTTTTGAATGACTTTGCGGAAATGCTGATGTGCTGCTATGCGCCCACCATGGAAATGGAAATCCGGGCCATGCAGCAGGCCAACCCCACGCTGCGCACCGTGAGTTTGCAGCGCTTTGTATTCAACATCGATTTGAACGACTTGCGTATAGAACTGATGAAGCACTGGCGCTTCTCCGAGCTTTTGTTGCGTATCAGCGATGGAAAGCACCCGGAGCACCCTTCGGTGCGCAGTGCATTGCTGGCCACTCGGCTGGCGCGCCACACTGAAAATGGTTGGGACAACGCAGCGCTTCCGGATGATATTGAAGATATTTCCAAGCTTCTCAATGCGCCGCCGCGCGTTACCCGGGGCTTTGTTTACAAGATTGACCAAGGGGGTTAGATCAAGCTTTGTTTAAACAGTCCGCCGACTCAAATATTATGTGGAACAATGCCTCAACAGCCGGTTCTGCCACAGCGTTGGCACGGGTTTACAGGATGCCGCTTCCTGTAGATTATTGATTTGAAGGGGAGTGTTCGTGAGCCAAAGCGTAACGCGTCACACGGATGTGATCTATCCCGCCCTATTGGGTGCGGCGGGTGCCATCGCCGTGTTGATTGCCGGAGATCTAAACTGGTTATCCGCCGGTCTGGCCGTGCTCCTGCTGTTTGCAGGGTTTGTCTTAGGCTGGCTTGGCTCGACCAGGCGCGCAGTGACGACCCGTCGGCACATGGAGCGCTATCTTTCAGCCGAGCAAAATTTTGGGGCGCAAATTGCACCGGTGTGGGCTGGTCATATTGAAACCTCGCGCACCCAGATGGAGCAGTCGATCAGCGCACTCTCGGGGCAATTTGCTGAAATTGTGGATCGCCTGGATGCCACGGTGGACACCGCCTCGCGCACGACCTCTGACATCGAAGACCAGGGCAATGGTCTGGTTGCAGTATTCGCTCGCAGCGAAACCGAACTCAATCAAGTGCTGTCTACCCAGACCGCCGCCATGGCCAGCATGAATGCCATGCTGGAAAATGTCGAAGGGTTAAATCAGTTCACCAAACAACTTGAAGACATGGCCATGGATGTGGCCAAAATTGCCGCGCAAACCAATCTGCTGGCACTCAACGCGGCTATCGAAGCGGCCCGTGCGGGCGAGTTGGGGCGTGGCTTTGCGGTGGTGGCCAAAGAGTTCCGCATGTTGTCTAACCAGTCTGGAGAAACCGGTAAACGCATTACCGAAATGGTCGGCGTCATCAGCCAGGCTATCACCAACACGTGCAAGGTAGCGCAGGATTCAGTGAAGCAGGAGGGGAGTTCCATGCAGTCGTCTGAGGAGCGCATCAAGGGCGTTCTTGACGGATTTCGGAGCATTACCGATGCGCTGGTTCAGTCCGGTGAATTGCTCAAACAAGAGAGCATTTCCATCAAGACAGAGATCGGCCATTCTTTGGTGGCGCTGCAGTTTCAGGATCGGGTGGGCCAAATCTTGTCTCAGGTGAAAAACAATGTGGAGCAGTTCCCCCAGTACTTGGCCGATCATGAGCAGAAGTGCCTGGCGGCCGGTGCGTTTGAGCCACTGGATGCCGAAGCATTCATGGCGGAAATGAAAAAAAGCTATGTGATGTCGGATCAGCATCAGACGCACGACAGTGGCAAAGTGGTGGATGCCGGCGCCAAGGCGGACGACGAAATCACGTTCTTCTAAACTTTGCTGCTTTGTTGCACTAATGGGTAACGGGCGTGTGTGATTCAGGGCACTGGTGCCTATATTGATTTAGTTTTTGATGCACATCAACGCTAAATAATCTGGCCGGCGCAATATACGTAGTTAAACAGACATTCAGTTCATGTGCGACTCAGGGAAATAAAGTGACCAAAACGATCATGATCGTAGACGACTCAGCCTCCATACGGACGGTCGTTGGAATAGCACTGCGCGGCGAGGGCTACTCGGTGATAGAGGCCAAGGATGGGCAGGACGCCATCAACAAGCTCACCGGTCAAAAAGTCAACCTCATCATCAGCGACGTCAACATGCCCATCATGGATGGCATCACCTTTGTGAAGAACGTCAAGCAGATGCCGGCCTACCGCTTCACCCCCATCATC
>CAIQYP010000142.1 GCA_903876045.1 uncultured beta proteobacterium
CCGCCATGCGGTACACCGAAATCCGATTGGCAAAGATTGCGCATGAGCTGCTGGCAGATCTGGACAAAGAAACCGTGGATTTCGGGCCCAACTATGACGGCTCGGAAAAAGAACCGCTGGTCCTGCCCACTCGCATTCCCAATTTGCTGGTAAATGGCTCGGGTGGCATTGCGGTGGGTATGGCCACCAATATTCCGCCACACAACTTGAATGAAGTGGTGGATGCATGTCTGCATTTGCTGCGCAACCCGGACGCCACGATTGATGATCTGATGGACATCATTCCGGCCCCCGACTTCCCTACCGCCGGCATCATTTATGGCATCAACGGTGTCAAAGAGGGCTACCGCACGGGCCGCGGGCGTGTTGTTATGCGCGCCAAATGCCACTTTGAAGACATCGACAAAGGACAGCGTCAGTCAATCATCGTTGACGAGTTGCCTTATCAGGTCAACAAAAAGACGCTGCAAGAGCGTATGGCCGAGTTGGTACACGAAAAGAAGATCGAAGGCATTAGCCATATTCAGGATGAGTCCGACAAGTCGGGCATGCGTCTGGTGATCGAACTGAAGCGCGGCGAGGTGCCTGAAGTTGTGCTGAACAATCTGTACAAACAGACCCAGTTGCAGGACACCTTCGGCATCAATATGGTGGCCTTGATCAACGGCCAGCCCAAGCTTTGCAACCTGAAAGACCTGATTGAAGTCTTCCTGAACCACCGTCGTGAAGTGGTGACACGCCGCACTGTGTTCAACCTGCGCAAAGCGCGTGAGCGCGGTCATGTGCTTGAAGGCCTGGCTGTGGCGCTGGCCAATATCGACGATTTCATCCGCATCATTCGTGAGTCACCCACTCCGCCGGTGGCCAAGATCGAACTGATGAACCGTCCGTGGGACAGTCAACTGGTGCGCGAAATGCTCAGCCGCACGCGCGCCGACGGCGGTGTGATCAACGCGGACGACTACCGCCCCGACGGCTTGGAAAAGAATTACGGCATGGGTGCCGACGGCCTGTACCGTCTGTCCGATACGCAAGCGCAGGAAATTCTGCAAATGCGTCTGCAGCGCCTGACTGGGCTGGAGCAGGACAAGATCGTTGCTGAATACAAAGAGGTAATGGCTGAGATTGAGGACTTGCTGGACATTTTGGCCCGCCCTGAACGCGTCTCAACCATCATTAGCGACGAACTGGGACATGTCAAACACGAATTCGGCCAGACCAAGCTAGGCGCACGCCGCAGCCTGGTGGAGCATTCCTCCTATGATCTGTCCACTGAAGACTTGATTACACCCACCGACATGGTGGTGACGATGAGCCATAGTGGCTACATCAAGAGCCAGCCGCTGGGCGAATACCGTGCACAAAAGCGCGGCGGACGCGGCAAGCAGGCCACGGCCACCAAGGAAGACGATTGGGTTGATCAGCTGTTTGTGGCCAACACCCATGACTACATCTTGTGTTTCTCTAACCGTGGCCGTCTTTACTGGCTGAAAGTTTGGGAAGTGCCACAAGGCTCACGCGGCTCGCGTGGGCGCCCCATCGTGAATATGTTCCCTCTGCAAGATGGCGAAAAGATCACTGTCGTGCTGCCACTGACTGGCGAGAAGCGCAGCTTCCCGGCCGACCAATACGTATTCATGGGCACCAGCATGGGAACGGTCAAGAAGACCGCTTTGGACGAATTCAGCAACCCGCGCAAGGCCGGCATCATTGCCGTCGACCTTGACGAGGGCGACTACCTGATTGGCGCTGCGCTGACGGATGGCAAGCACGATGTGATGCTGTTCTCTGACGGCGGCAAGGCTGTGCGCTTTGACGAAAACGATGTGCGCCCCATGGGCAGAAATGCACGCGGTGTACGCGGCATGATGCTCGATGAATCACAAAGCGTTATCGCGATGCTGGTGGCTGAGGACGAGCAGCAAAGCGTGCTCACCGCCACAGAAAACGGCTACGGCAAGCGCACCAGCATTACCGAATACACCCGCCACGGTCGTGGCACCAAGGGCATGATTGCCATCCAGCAATCTGAGCGCAACGGCAAGGTTGTGGCCGCCACGTTAGTGCACGTTGATGACGAAATCATGCTGATCACCGACAAGGGCGTGCTGGTCCGGACCCGTGTCTCTGAA
>CAIQYP010000143.1 GCA_903876045.1 uncultured beta proteobacterium
ACGTCAAATCCAGTCCGAAAGCCAGAATCATGGCCACATCCGCTGCTACCAGAACGGAGTAGGCCAGGCGAGCCCAGTTCTTGCCGCCTGCAATTTTGATGACTACAAAACCATTGAACACCAGCAAGATGGTATTGAAAACCATTGCGTCGCTGCTTGCATCGTCATAGTCCACGGCCATCATCAGTGCGTTTACCGCAAGCGTTAGCCAGATGAACTGGATGGCGATGGTGACGCTGAGGGGCGCCTTGGTGTTTCTGGCGTGCTGCATTGGTGTGCGAGTTTGCCTCAGCGTTGTTCAAATGGTTCAGCCAATATTTGGCTTTACCGAATTTTGCACTGACTGGACAAAGGCCGAGGAATTGATGCAAGAGCCGACAAGTTCAAAGGCAGGCTTTGTAGCCGCCTCTCTGGCATTCAATCAGAAGTGCCTTTGCCTGTGTGATTTGTTGTTCCGTCATCTTTCTTGCGACCACATCCCGGTTGGTTGCGGCGACGGAATCACCGGAAACGGCTGAAGCGGCGAACCAGGCATAGGCGCGTACCAGGTCTTGCCCAATGCCTCTGCCTTTTGAGAAGGCAACACCGAGATTGGACTGGGCTTGTGGATTTCCATGCGCTGCAGACATGCGCAGCCAGTGAATCGCTTGCGTTGCATCCTGTTTGGTACCTTTTCCCGCCTCGTAGAGGAGGCTCAATTGGAACTGAGCTATTGCATCGTCTAAGGATGCCAACTGCTTGAATTGCTGGAAGGCAGATTCAAAGTCTCCTCGGTCTTTCGCGGCCAGAGCATTCAGAAGTGTTGCTGCACCGCAGAGACTGCTGAACGATAGCAGTGCAGCACAAAGGACTAGCACTGAAAGTGACGTTGATTTCATGTCGGGTTTAACTCTCCGCCAAGCGAACTGGTGGTTCCATGTCAGTTGGGGGCCGATGCATCGAGAAGCCGCCTTCTAAATTCTCGAATACGCCCGGCATTGGCGCCGATGTCGCTGTTGCCCACTCGCGAAAGGGAGCGTATGTCTACTGTGCTGCCTTTGCTGGTCGGGGTTACGCGAATCACGATGTCATCCTTGAAGCCGAAAAGGAATGTTGTCGCTGATGCTTCAATCCTCAATGTATTTGATTCCACAGCGACCATATCCCAGTCCAATGACTGGGCCACATGTTGTGCGAGCGCGAACACCTCAAGAGTAGACTTTTCGAGGGAAATAGGCCCTATGTCTGGATAGCCTTCACGTTGAAGTGGGGCAACTTTTGTGTCGTACTGTGTCGGATTTTTTGCATCCTTGCGCAACGGAAGTACGGCAACAAACTGGGGCGGATTTACCAAGTCTGTACTGACATCATGAATGCGTGGCAGGGTGTTAGCCTTATAGCCAAAGTAGGCGACCGGGACTGCAGTAAGTGCAGCAATGACAGCTCCAGCAACGAACTTGACTGCAACTAGACGAAGCCGCTTCTTATGAGCCATGATGGCACCGATAAGTGCCAACGCAAGAAGCGCTGCTGAGGTCATGCCACTCCAACTGATGGCTTTAATGCCGATGCCCAGGCCCCACCATCCGAGTCGATAGCCCGCCCCCGACAACAATGCAACAGCGCCTGTCAGGAGGCTCAGAGCAATTGACGCTAATGCCGCCTTTGACCACTTTACGTTTGAGTGAAGCCTGCCAAGCTTACTCATGCTGACTAGTCCCTTTTTGCGGTGAACCTGATTAAGCAATTGAGTGGCTGTGCTGGACGTTTCGACGGAATTGCGGTCATGTTGGCGGTTGGAATGCTATTCATTCGACGGTAGTCCCTCAACGCAAACAAGTCGCGCAGAACTGCATTCGTCTCGAATGTCTTTGAGTCCTTGGTACTCGTGGCCGTTGTAAAAACGTTCCCAGACTGCGACCGATGGAAACTCCAAAATCACGATTCGCCTGGGTGCCCAATCGCCCTCGTGAATGATGAGCGAGCCACCCCGTGCAAGGTATCTTGCACCGACGGCTTCCAGCGCGGGTTTAACCAGCCCCATGAAGTTCTGGTACTTTTTCATGTCGCGTATTTCGACGTCAAAGATTACGTAGGCGTTCATGAGGAGCTTCCTTTTTACGGTACGCAGTTATGGCACAAATCCAGAGGCGCCGTGTCGGACAGCCAATTTCCCCATGACCTTCGGTGAGTTGAATATGATGCAAATCGCACAAATGGCAATAGGTGTTCGTTTCCGTTTGGTAAATCACCCAAATTTGAGAGGCAGAAGTCGCGTGAGCGTGATAACGTGTGCCTACAGTTTGTTGTCTCCAACACTTACTGTTTTTTACCCGGACTTTGTGCCGGGTTTTCTTTTTTTGGGGTCACGAATGTGTCCACTGCCCAAATAATGGGAAGCAGTTTGCGCTGGCCCTGAAGGTTAGGGCGGACGAGCTACAGTTTTTTCACTAAACTGGAATTGGTCAGGCATGTTTTTAAGACGTGAATTTTCCTAAAAAGTACCCCAATGAACGACAGCCATCCGAAGTTGAAATCAAGACGCAAATTCCTTCAAGTTGCCCCGGTTATTGGGATGAGTGCACTTGGTTGGACAGAAGGCGCGCTAGCCCAAGATGCGATTCTCAAGGATTCTGACCCGGAAGCTGCAGCGATTGAATACCGGACCGATGCAGCCCAGGTTGACCCGTCTAAGCATCCGAAGTACGTGGCGGGACAAAATTGCAGCAACTGCAACATTTTCTATGCGGACACTGGTGCTCCGACTGGCGCCTGTGGCATCGTCTTCGGCAAACTGGTGGCCGCAACTGGCTGGTGTACCTCGTACGAGAAAAAACCAAGCTAGCTTTACGGGGCCTTGGGAGGCCGTTCACGTCAGCGTCGGCAGGACCGAACCCGAAAATTCGAGGGCATTGGTTGAAGCCGCTGCCTGTAATATGGTCTGAACCTTCACATGATGACCGAACGACTGCAGCCCCCCAATCAGAGCAAGGCACTCCATGCCATCGCCCTGTTCGAGGGCGTGAAGGGCATCACCGCCAGTTTTGGGCTGTTGAGCCTGGCACACCATGACGTACGAGCCATGGCCTATGCCCTCATCGGTCATTTTCACCTTGACCCAGATGCTCATTACCCCCGCATTCTGCTGAATGACGCCACGCTGCTTGCAAATGCGAATTTGCGGCAGGCAGTGCTGTTGGCATGGGCCTATGCGTCCATTCGGCTAACCGAGGGGTACGGACTTTGGAAAGACCGGGCCTGGGCCGAGTGGCTAGCAGCAGTTTCTGGAGCGGTGTACTTGCCACTGGAGCTGAGCCACCTGATGGCGCACACAACTGTCATCAATGGGATGGTGCTCGGCGGGAATGTTGCAGTTGTTGCGTACATGGTGGTCAGACTGTGGCGCAGAAGAAATCAAAGTGCAGTAGTTGCCAATTAATTGGCTGCCTCGAACTGGTATCGGTTCAGCTGGTTGGCGAATTGTCAATCAGTTTAAAACCGCACCTTCGAAGTAGTTGCCCCGTTAAGTTGGTATCAGCTGCATCAGTGCTTGTATACCCATTAGCGCACCAACGAGCCCCATCAAAGCGCTTGAAAAGTACGGCATCTTGCGGGCAATATCACCAAACTTGCCGTTGCCAAAGCGCTTGTCGACATGGCGCGCGCCCCAAGCCGCAATGACGCCCACGCTCACCAGTGAAATTGCTAGCCCAATGCTGAAACTTGCCACCATGGCGATGCCCAACGAAAAGCGTTTGAGATGCAGGCAAATCATCAATATGGTTACGGAGGCCGGGCAGGGCACCAAGCCACCTGTGAGTCCAAACATGGCAATCTGGCCCGTGGTTACCTTCCGCCCCGCAAACCGGCGCTTGATGTCTTCGGCATGCGCCCGCTCATGGGCGTCCTGATAGCCGTTGTCGCCATCATGTGGTTCATGTGCACTTTCGTGGTGGTGATGGTGGTGGTCATGCCCATGCCCATGCCCATGGTCGTGATGCTCATGGCCGTGTTCGTCCTCAGTGAATTGCACCTCAAACCGGTGCATATGGTCACCGTGCCCAATGTTCACAATGGCTTCAAATTCGTGTGGTTCGGGTATTTCTTGTGCGGACTCCAGAAACTGGCCGGATGAGCTGAGAGTGAAGGTCTCGCGTGTGCCATCTGGGCGAACCGTCTCCACAGTGACCGTATCGTGGGCATCGAAGACTTTTGCTGCCATTGCCAGGTCATAGTTGTGCAGACGAAAACGTGGTGGGACACCATGCTCAAAGACTTCCAGTTCGACAATGCCGTGGCCAGTATTGATGACCTTCCCACCATGGGGCGCATGTTGATGGGCATCGGCCGCAGCAACGTCGGCACGGGTGCGCAAGAACATCCAAAGCGAGACGCCAATGACCACCACTGCGGAAAGCAGCATGAAGTAGGGTTCAGCTTGCTCTGCAATCAACTCGTTGCCGAACTGAAGGGCTGCTGCTGCCAGCGCCCACACGATAAGCGAATGGGAGAGTGCAGCACAAAGGCCCAGCAGCGCTGCCTGGGCAATGGTTCCCCGCACAGCTATGATAAATGACGCCATCATCGTCTTGGAGTGGCCAGGCTCCAGTCCATGCAGGGCACCCAGCAAAATGGCCGTGGGGATGAAGACCCACAGGTTTGTGGCTCCTTGTTGAATGAGTTCTGCGATAGGAGGCATGGGGGGAAGGTAAGACGAATGTCGCTTTATGTTTGGATGTAGTATTGGAAACCCTATACCCACTACAGAGTCAAGCCCAGTCGAGCACGACATGTGATGTATCCATTCTGGAGAGACGGATGAAAATCGGAGAACTGGCTCACCGCACCAATACGCAGGTGGAAACCATTCGCTTTTACGAGCGGGAGGGACTTCTCTCAGAGCCTGGCCGAAGCGGCGGCAACTACCGCATTTATGGCGATGAGCACGCAGAGCGGCTTTCCTTCATCCGCCATTGCCGCGGCTTGGACATGACGCTTGACGAGATACGGGTGTTGCTCCGGTTCAAGGACGCCCCCACAGAGAACTGCCGGAAGGTCAATGACCTGCTGGACGAACATATCGGCCACGTTGCGGAGCGCGTACGTGAGTTGAAACAGCTTGAAAAGCAACTAAAGAGCTTGCGTGATGCCTGCCTGTGCGCACAAGAAGCCCAACATTGCGGAATTCTCAATGAGTTGACTGTGATTGCCAAGAAGCCAGCAGCCTCACATGGGCGGGAAGGGCATGTGCACGGGGCCCACTCGGGGCATGGTGCTTTGCCAGCCGGCCACAAGCACTGAACCTTACATTAGCGTGTGCGGCAAGCTTCGCTGTCGGTTGCCCAGGCTCTCGATGGGTACAATTGCCACTTCATTGGGGAGTAGCCGGCCTTCGATATTTCGAAGGTGCTCGTGTCAACATACTTGGTCATCACGACCATGGCACGCGCGGTTTCCGACTTGGCAAGACCTTTGACCATGCACCTTCGGTTTGGCCGGGAAGGAGCGTGGTCAATTGTCTTTGGACCGGCCTGGGAAACCAAAAATGGAAGCTCTCCTCATGTCCGCTGGTGTCGTGGCCCTCGCTGAAATCGGCGACAAGACCCAACTCCTGGCTTTTGTGCTCGCTGCACGCTTCAAGAAGCCCTTGCCCATCATCCTTGCCATCTTTTGCGCGACTGTGGTCAATCACGGTCTCGCGGGTGCGCTGGGAGCGTGGATTACTGCCATGCTGACGCCGGAGACGTTGCGCTGGGTGGTTGGTGCGTCGTTCATTGGTATGGCCGTATGGACCATGATTCCCGACAAGATTGAAGACGAGGAGACAAAGGTCGCGAGCCACCTGGGAGTCTTCGGCGCCACATTGGTGACATTCTTTCTGGCTGAGATGGGGGACAAGACGCAAATCGCCACCGTCGCCATGGCCGCCCACTACCCCAACCCGGTCATGGTGGTCATTGGTACCACGATTGGCATGATGGTGGCCGATGTCCCAGCGGTCTTTATCGGCGACCGATTCTCCAAGAAGATTCCCATGAAGTTGGTGCATTCCATTGCTGCGGCCATCTTCGCAGTCATGGGGGCATTGGCATTGCTGAAGGTAGACACCTGGGTCAAATGACCGACAAATTGAAGCGTGCCGGCTGCGCTGCCAGTCCTCATGAGCGGCGCCCTTTACATGTCTTCACGATTCCGCTGTCACCTCAAGCCACAGCTTGCACGTTGTTAGTGCATGCCGACTCGGCTATCAACTACATACAGGAATTGTCATGAAAACTCGCATCCTTGCCGCTTCCATCCTCGTCGCTCTTGCTAGCTTTGGCGCTTCCGCCCAGACCACTGCTGACACGGTTCAGCGCGATGTTAACCAGCAAACCCGTATCGAGAATGGCCTGAAAGACGGTAGTCTGAACACCAAAGAGGCAAGCCGACTGGAAAGCGAGCAGAGCAAGATTGACCGCCTGCAGGCTAAGGAATTGAAGAATGGAAAGCTCAGTCCGCAGGAGCGTGCTCAACTTCAGCGTGCGCAAAACCGCGCAAGCAAGGACATCAAGGCGGCCGAGACCAATGGCGTTAAAGGCAATCCTGAGTCCAAGTCCTCAGAACGCATGCAGGCTGACGTCCAGCGCAATATCAATCAGGAAAAGCGAGTTGAGCAGGGCGTCAAGTCCGGTGAGCTGACCAACCGCGAGACGGGAAAGCTTGAAGTTGGACAGGCCCGTGTGGACCATGCGGAAGCCGCGGCCGGTAAAGACGGTCATGTTGGCAAGAACGAGCAGGCTCGAATCCAACGCAAGGAAGACCGTCAAAGTGGCGCCATCTACAAGAAGAAGCACAACGCCATTGAACGCAAGGAATGATGCGGCTCTTGTAGTAGATTGCGCAGCACGATGCAAAAATCCTTATCTACCGCGGCGCTGCTAGGCGCCGCGCTGTTGGCCGGTTGTGCGACGACCGGTCCTTCTAGTCCGTCGGCCAGGCCAGTCTTTTATCCGAACGCCACGCTCAATCGCGTGGGCGATGCCCAGGCACAAAGCGACTCTGACCAGTGCATGAGCAGTGCCAAAGGTGCAGGCCTTACACCGGACGAAAAGGACAATGCGGTTGCTCATGGCGCAGCCAAGGGTGCCGCCGTAGGTGGCGTTGCAGGAGTGGTTGGTGGCCTGATACGGGGGCGTCCGGACCGAGCCATCGAGAATGGTGTTGCAGGCGTGGCCGTTGGTGGCTCAGTTGGAGCCGTTGCAGGTGCCTTTCATGAGAAGCCCAGCGGCACCTTCAGGCACTATGTTCAGCGCTGCCTGAAAGACAAGGGTTTCGACGTTATTGGCTGGAATTGAAGGCGCGAAGCGCCAATGTCACGGGAGCCTGCGGTGCCGATTGAAAATATGTCAGCACGTCAATGAGTTCGATGGGTTCCCAGCCTTTTGTTGCCCTCTGCCTCGGGGTTCTGCTATTGGCTGGTTGCTCTCCAAAAGTTGATTCGACGTCCGTGGCAGGGTCGACCGAATTGGTCAGCACACCGGCGCAGCAGTACGCGGCCCTGGTCAAGGGGGCAAAGGGAATTTCCATCGGCCCCAAAGCTTCAGA
>CAIQYP010000144.1 GCA_903876045.1 uncultured beta proteobacterium
CGCCTCCACCGGCAGCACTATGCCCGCAGTTTGGGCTAGCGCGGTGGCACCGGTGCCGGCGGTGTTGATGACGGTGCCACACTGCACCGTGCTGCCATCCGACAGCGTGGCAGAGACAATCTTGTGGCCTTCGCGGTTTAACTTCAGCACCTTGGCCTGTTGGTATTCCACACCCAAGGCAATCGCCTTGCGGCGCAGGCCTTGCATCAGGCCATAGGCGTCCAACCAGCCCTCGCCTACATTGCCAAGCGATCCGGAAACCAAATCGTCCACGTTCAGCCAGGCATAGCGTGCTTTTAGTTGCTCCGGGGTCAGCAAGTCCACATCCACGTTTTCCGATTTCTGTATCCGGTGGTTGGACTGCAGGATGTTGCGCCCCGCCTCAGTGGCAAGAAACAGGTAACCGCGCTCATGAAAGCCCACTTCTGGCACCTCGCCATCGACAGACAGGTAGTCGGCAATGTTTTTGAGGAAGTGGCTGCCGAACTGCGAAAGACGGATGTTTTCGGGCGTGGAAAACTGGTGGCGAATAGAGGCGGCAGAAAGGGCCGTAGCGCATTTCTCATAGGAAAAATCTTGCTCCAAAACCCGAACTTTGCCTTTGAAATCAGGTTGCGAGGCCAGAAAAAAGGCGGCCGAACTGCCAACAGCGGCTCCGCCCACGATCAAGACATCGGTTTTTTGCATGATTTTTTCTGCTTCATTTAAATTTGTAGAAAATATACACTATCGGAAACATTTGTGCATAATTAGAAACATGAAAGCTGAAATTCAGCCTGACCGCAACCAAATCGGAGACCTCTCGCATGCCTCAAGCCAACACCTTGCTACCCGCCCTGCTACAAACCCTGGGCGTGGACGCCAGCCACCTGAGCGGCGGCAGCCTGACCGTGCGTTCACCCATTGATGGAAGCGTGCTGGCCGGTTTGACGCCCGATACGCCCGCAACTGTCACACAAAGAATTGCTCAGGCTCAGGCCGCTTTTCTGCAGTGGCGCCTGGTTCCGGCACCCGCCCGAGGTGAGTTGATCCGTTTGCTGGGTGAAGAACTGCGCGCCGCCAAAACCGAGCTGGGCCAACTCGTCACGCTGGAAGCCGGCAAGATTTTGTCCGAAGGTTTAGGCGAAGTGCAGGAGATGATTGACATCTGCGACTTCGCCGTGGGCCTGTCACGCCAGCAATACGGCCTGACAATTGCCAGTGAACGCCCCGGCCACCGCATGATGGAAACGTGGCATCCGCTGGGTGTAGTCGGCGTCATCAGCGCCTTCAACTTTCCAGTGGCAGTCTGGTCATGGAACACGGCGTTGGCCATCGTCTGCGGCGATGCCGTAGTCTGGAAGCCTTCCGAAAAAACCCCACTCACCGCCTTGGCCTGCCAGGCCCTGTTTGAGCGCGCCCTGAAGCGCTTTACGGCTAACGGAGGTGCAGCACCGGCACATCTGTCGCAAGTCATCGTCGGCACCCGCGAGGTCGGCCAGACTCTGGTAGACGACCCACGGGTTGCCCTGGTGTCCGCCACCGGCAGCACCCGCATGGGCCGCGAAGTGGGCCCCCGCGTGGCGCAGCGCTTTGGCCGCAGCCTGCTGGAGTTGGGCGGTAATAACGCCGTCGTGGTTGCGCCTTCGGCAGATTTGGACATGGCGGTGCGCGGCATTCTGTTTGCCGCCGTCGGCACCGCAGGCCAGCGCTGCACATCCACCCGACGCCTGATCGTGCACGAGAGCGTGCGCGCCCAGCTGGTGGCGCAACTCAAAAAGGCCTATGCCGCCCTGCCGATTGGCACGCCGCTGGCCGCTGGCACCCTGGTCGGTCCACTGATCGATCAAGGCAGCTTTGAAGGCATGCAGGCCGCACTGCAACAGGCGCGTGAACAGGGTGGCACGGTGTTTGGCGGTGAGCGGGTGCTAGCCGACCAGTTCCCGAATGGCTATTACGTCACGCCTTCGATTGTGGAAATGCCAGCGCAAACCGCCGTGGTTTGCCACGAGACGTTTGCGCCCATCCTGTACGTGATGTCCTACAACACACTCGATGAGGCCATTGCCCTGCAGAACGGCGTGCCTCAAGGCTTGTCGTCCGCCATCTTCACCTTGAATTTGCGCGAGGCCGAGACTTTCCTCTCCACCGGTGGTTCCGACTGCGGCATCTCCAACGTCAACATTGGCACCTCGGGTGCGGAGATTGGCGGCGCCTTTGGCGGCGAGAAAGAAACCGGCGGCGGCCGCGAATCCGGCTCCGACGCCTGGCGCGCCTACATGCGCCGTGCCACCAACACCATCAACTACTCCAATCAACTGCCCCTGGCACAGGGCGTGAAGTTCGACGTGTAGACCTAATTTCTAATTCCCGCTTTCCCGTTCCCCTGCCTATCCGCTCGCTGGCAACGAGTTTTTAAAAATACGAGGACTTACATGAAATTCAACATTCAGAAAACGTTGGTCAGTGCATCGCTAATCGCAGCGTTTGCCATGGGCGGCGCGGCCTGGGCGCAAAACGTCAAGATCGCGGTGGCCGGCCCCATGACCGGCGGCGCTGCTTCTTACGGCGAAGAAATGAAGAAGGGCGCGCAGATGGCGGTCGATGACATCAATGCTGCGGGCGGCATCAATGGCAAGAAGATCGAGTTGGTGATTGGCGATGACTCCTGTGAGCCCAAGCAGGCCGTGGCTGTGGCCTCGCGCCTGATTGAAAAAGACAAGGTCGCCGCGGTGGTGGGCCACTTCTGCTCCTCCAGCACCATGCCGGCATCGGACGTCTATGCCGAAGCCGACATGCTGATGATTACCCCTGCGTCCACCAACCCCAAGGTGACCGACCGCAAGTTGCCATCCATCATGCGCGTGTGCGGACGTGACGACCAACAGGGCGTAGTTGCAGCCAACTACATCGTCGACAAACTCAAAGCCAAGCGTGTTGCGATGGTGCACGACAAGGACACCTACGGCCAGGGTATTGTGGATGCCACCAAAGCACAACTGGGCAAACGCGGCGTCAAAGAAGTGCTGTACGAAGGCCTGACCCGTGGCGAGAAAGACTTCAACGCGCTGGTCACCAAGATCAAGTCCACCAACCCTGACCTGATTTACTTCGGTGGTCTTTCTGCCGAAGCCGGTACGCTGCTGCGCCAGATTCGCGAGCAGGGTCTGACCACCACCTTCATGTCGGCCGATGGCGCCGTGGACGCATCCTTCCCCACAGCGGCGGGAGGCACCAACATTCTCAAGGGCGTACTGATCACTTTTGGTGATGACCCGCGTGACAATCCCACCGGCAAGGCCGTAGTGCAAAAGTTCCGCGCCGCCGGTTTTGAGCCCGCTGGCTACACCATGTACACCTACATCGGTGTGCAAGCTGCTGCTGCTGCACTCAAGGGTGCCAACTCCACCTCCGGCACAGCCCAAGCCAAATGGCTCAAGGCCAACCCCGTGGACACTGTGCTGGGCAAAAAATCGTGGGATGCCAATGGCGACCTGACGGTGGCCGACTACGTGGTCTACGAGTACAAGGCCGACGGCACCTACGCCAAGGTTGCCAAGTAGGCCTTTAACGCAAGGAAAGACCAGGCCATGGATCTCCACATACTGGCTCAGCAAATCATCAACGGTTTGGTGCTGGGCATGATCTATGGCCTGATTGCCGTGGGCTACACCATGGTGTAC
>CAIQYP010000145.1 GCA_903876045.1 uncultured beta proteobacterium
GCGCTTTACGGCCAGGGGATTCTGTCGACGCTGGGCTTGCTGTTCTCCTCGCTGGGTATTGGTGCCGTGCTGGCACTGATCTTTGCGCTGGCTTTGACCGGCCCTTGGGCTCCCCTGCGTTGGATCGTCGGCGCGTACACCTATACGGTGCGCGGGACGCCCCTGCTGATTCAGGTATACCTTATCTATTACGGCCTGGGCCAGTTGGAATGGATTCAGGAGCGCTGGAACGATGTCTGGCCCTGGACGCACTTCAAGGAACCGTTCTTCTGTGCCCTGCTGGCCTTTAGCCTGAACACGGCGGGCTATACCGCCGAGATGCTGGCAGGTGCCATTCGCGAAACCAATGCCGGTGAGATTGAGGCAGCCCAAGCCTTTGGCATGAGCCGATTCGAGGTGATGTTGCGGGTAGTTCTGCCCAGCGCCATGCGCCGCACCCTGCCCGCCTATAGCAACGAAGTGGTGATGATGCTGCAAAGCACCAGCCTGGCCAGCGCCGTGCCCAGCATGCTGGACGTCACCGCTGCTGCCAGCCGTGTGTACTCTGACTACTACCTGCCCTTTGAGGCCTACATTGCTGCTGCGGCCATTTACCTGGTTGCCTCCTTCTGCCTGATTGCGGTTTTCCGGCTGGCTGAGCGCCATTTCCTGGCCCATCTGGCGCCGCGCAAACCCTGATCGCCATGCAACGCATTGACCACCCTTTGTTGTCTCCCAGCCTGGGAAGCCACAAGACGCTGACCAGTTTTCACTTTGGCAAGCCCGCAAACACTGTCGAAGGTGGCCTGAAAATTTACATTCAGGCCAGTCTGCATGCGGAAGAATTGCCCGGCATGCTAGCGGCCTACCACCTGAAACCATTGCTGGAAGCGGCCGAAGCTGCCGGCCAGATCGTTGGCGAAGTGGTGCTGGTACCCGTGTCTAATCCCATTGGCCTTTCGCAGCGTGTAGACCACAAGCCCATGGGTCGCTTTGAGTTGGACACCTCGGAAAACTTCAACCGCCATTACCCCGACTTCGCCAAAGAAGTGCTGCCTTCGATTCAGGGCAAATTGAGCTCCGATGCTGCGGCCAACGTAGCCACCGCGCGTCGTGCAATGGCTGAGCACCTGGCAGCTTGGACGCCAGACACCGAACTAAAGAGCATGCGCAAGGCGCTGCTGACCCTGGCCCATGACGCCGACATCGTGCTCGACCTGCATTGCGACTGCGAAGGCGTAATGCACTTCTACTGCGAAGAAACCTGTTGGCCGCAGTTGGCGCCGATTGCCCACTTCATGGGTAGCCAGGCGATTCTGCTCGCCAAGGATTCCGGCGGCGGGCCGATAGATGAGTCTCTTTCAGGCGTTTGGTGGCGTCTGGCCGAGGCGCTGAAAAAGCAGGGCCTGGATTACCCACTGCCGCAGGGGTGCTGCACCACCACGATTGAACTGCGTGGCGAGTTGGACGTGACCCACGCCTATGCCAAGCAAGACGCTCGTGCCATCTTCTCTTATCTGGAGCACATTGGCGTACTGCAAACTGGCAACAAGCCGACCGTTCCGGCAGCGCTTTGCCAGCCCACGCCACTGGCAGGCTCAGAGACTTTGCGTGCTATGGGCCCAGGGGTGGTGGTGTATGCCGCCGAGCCCGGACAGTCGTTGAAAAAAGGCGAAATGGTGGCTGAGATCATTGACCCGATTGATCAAGTTGCCACCCCCGTATTGGCCGGTGTGGACGGTGTTTTTTACGCCCGCATCCGCGACCGCTACGTTACCGCCGGTTGCGAAATCGGCAAGATTGCCGGCGCCACTGCTTTTAGAACCGGTCCCCTGCTGGGCGACTAACCCCCTGTTGCGAATGCCTTACTGAATTGCATGATCCATGTCCACTACCGCGCTCAAACTCCAGGTCGAAAACATCCACAAAAGCTTTGGGCCCAACGAGGTGCTCAAAGGCGTGTCGCTCACGGCGCATGCCGGGGACGTGATCAGCATCATCGGCAGTTCCGGTTCCGGCAAGAGCACGTTTTTGCGCTGCATTAACTTGCTGGAAAAACCGAACCAAGGCCGCATCGAAGTGGCCGGTGAAAAGCTGTTGCTGGTCAAGGGCAAGAACGGCGAACTGGAAGCGGCGGATGCCAAACAGTTGCAACGCCTGCGCACCAAGCTAGCCATGGTGTTCCAGCACTTCAACTTGTGGGCACACATGACAGTGCTGCAAAACATCATCGAAACACCGGTGCACATCCTGGGCGTGCCCAAGGACGAAGCCATTGAGACCGCCCGCAAATACCTCAACAAGGTGGGCCTCGCTGGTGTGGAAGACCGTTACCCCGCGCACCTGAGCGGCGGACAGCAACAGCGTGTGGCGATTGCCCGCGCGCTGGCCGTCGAACCCGAAGTGATGCTATTTGACGAACCCACCAGCGCACTCGACCCGGAGTTGGTGTCCGAGGTGCTCAAGGTCATGAAGACCCTGGCACAGGAAGGCCGCACCATGGTGGTGGTTACACACGAAATGGGCTTTGCCCGCGAGGTCGCCAACCACCTGATCTTTTTGCACAAGGGCCTGGTGGAAGAGGAAGGCAACCCTGCAGAGGTGCTGGCCAACCCGAAGAGCGAACGCCTGGGCCAATTCCTCTCTGGCAGTTTGAAGTAACACCCATTCAATTCCTGCGATGCGCATGGTTCTGTCCGCATGCTGAATCATCTTCCAGCGCCACTGCTTGGAGTTTTGGCAGCCGCGCTGCTGCTGCTGAACATTCTTTTTTGGGTACCCATCCTGCTGGTGTTTGCGGCCATCAAACTGGTGCTGCCGTTTCAGAGCGTGCGACTGTTGTTAGACCCGGTTCTTGTGGGCATTGCTGAAAACTGGATTGCCTGCAACAGCGGCTGGATGGCCCTGACCCAACGGACACAGTGGGATGTGCAGGGCATTGAAGGACTTGACGCGCATAACTGGTATCTGGTCAACGCCAACCACCAGTGTGCTGCCGATATCTTTGTCATGCAGCACCTGTTTAACCGCCGCATCCCCCTGCTCAAGTTCTTTATCAAACAGCAACTGATCTGGATGCCCATCATGGGGCTGGCTTGGTGGGCGCTGGACTTTCCCTTCATGCGCCGCCATAACGAGGCGTATTTGAAGAAGCACCCCGAGATGCGCGCCAAGGATCAGGAAAGCACGCGCAAAGCCTGTGCCAAATTCGCCCTGATTCCCACCAGCGTGACCAACTTCATGGAAGGCACGCGTTTCACACCGGCCAAGCACGCGCGCCAGCAGTCGCCCTATCGCTATCTACTCAAGCCCAAGGCCGGTGGTGTGGCGCTGGCGCTGAATGCCATGGGCGATAAATTTCAGTCGATCTTGGATGTGACCATCGTCTATCCGGATGGCATTCCTGGCTTCTGGCCCTTTCTGTGTGGCCGCCTGCAGCGCGTCACCGTGCGCGTGCGCAGCCTGCCGATTCCGCGCGAACTGCTGAGCGGCGACTATGGCAGCGACCCAGCCATGCGCGAAGCCTTCTCTGCGTGGGCGCAGCAACTTTGGAAAGACAAGGACACGCAGATCGCTGCGCTGCTGTCTCGGTAGCCAGCGTTAGTGCGGACGCCACTCGTCAATCAGTGATGCGATAAGGCCGGTCCAACCGGTCTGGTGTGCGGCACCCAACCCGACACCGGTATCGCCATGGAAGTACTCGTGAAAGTGCAGGTAATCGCGCCAGTGCGGATCGTGCTGGAATTTGGCGATGCCGCCACTTTGCGGCCGGATGCCATCAGCGTCGCGGGCAAAGACGGAGATCAGCCGCTCGGCGTGGGTGCGGGCGATATCTCCAATCGTCCAGCGCTTGCCCTCTGCATCCACTACCGACACATCATCGCCATAGGCCTTGGCCAGTTTGCGCAGAGATTCGATCATCAGGAAAGCGGTGGGGAACCAGATCGGGCCGCGCCAATTCGAGTTGCCACCCTTGATCTTGGAATCCGCCTCGCCCGGCTCATAACTAACCTGGTTGCCGCCGAGTGCAAAAGGCGCATCGCGGTGAAACTTGGACAGGCTGCGTAATCCGTAGTCAGACAGAAATTCATTCGGGTCACACAGGGTTTGCAACATGCGCAGGAGTTGCTCGCGGTTCACTATCGAAAGCGCCAATGTATCCCCCTTATTACCGGGGATGCGCGTGACGCATTGCTGCACCAGGCTTTGGCGATTTTTCAAGAACCAGTTCAGATTGCCAGTGAATTCAGGGAACTGCGAAGTCCACTCGGTCTCCAGCCGTTCCACCGCATACAACGGGATCAGGCCCACCAGCGAGCGCACGCGCAACTTCTCAAAATGGCCATCGGGATAGCGCAGCACATCGTAGAAGAAGCCATCCTCTTCGTCCCACAGGTTGTAGTCGCGCCCGCCCATGTGCTTCATGGCCGCAGCCACGTAGACAAAGTGCTGGAAGAACTTGGTGGCCAGCCCCTCGTAGGTCTTGTTTTCTTTGGCCAACTCCAGCGCAATGCGCATCATGTTCAAGCAGAAAAACCCCATCCAACCGGTGGCATCCGATTGCTCCAGTAGAACGCCGCCCGGCAGCTTTTTGGATCGGTCAAACAGCGTGATGTTGTCCAGCCCCAGAAAGCCACCTTCAAAGATGTTGTTGCCGCTGCTGTCCACCTTGTTGATCCACCAGGCAAAGTTGATCAGCAGTTTGTGAAAGCAGCGCTCCAGGAATGCATGGTCCGGTTTGCCCGAACGGATGCGGTCCATGTTGTAAACCCGCCAGACGCCCCAGGCATGCACCGGCGGATTGAGGTCAGAAAATTCCCACTCATAAGCCGGTATTTGCCCGTTGGGATGCTGAAACTGCTCAAACAGCATCACCTGCAACTGCTCCTTGGCAAACTCTGCATCGATCAGCGCAATGGCCACCGTATGAAAAGCCAGATCCCAGGCGGCGAACCAGGGGTACTCCCATTTGTCCGGCATGGACAGCACGCGCATGGAGTTGAGATGGCCCCAGTGCTTGTTGCGGACATCACCGCGGCCCGGCGGCGGCGAGCTTTGCGGGTTGTCGCCCTTCTGCCATTTGTCCACATCAAAGATGTAGTTCTGCTTAGTCCACATCATGCCGGCAAAGGCCTGGCGCTGAATGCGTCGCTCGTCCTCCGAAGCGCCCTTGGGATGGACTTGGGCATAGAAAGCGTCGGCCTCCTGCTGGCGTCGGCGAACGATGGTGTCCACCTCCTGCAAAGGGCTTGGCAAGCCCTGGTTGCTCAGCCGCAAGCGAACCACGGTGGAGCCGCCCGCAGGCACCATGCGCCGGTAGTGCAACGCGGACTTGGTACCACGGCCTGCAGGATTCAGCGCGTCTTCGCCATTGACGATATGGCGGTGAAAGGCATCTTTGCTAAAACGCGGTGCGCTGCCATCCGTTACCGCGTACAGACGTTCGGTGTTGGATTCATTGTTGGTGAACAACGCTCGTCCGTCCGCCTCACCGTACAAATGTTGCACGCCGATTTTGTAGGGTGTCGGCAGGTTGTCCAGACCATCGGCCTCGGTGTCGTCGGCCATCAGGCTGACAAAACCCACGCCACTCTTGCCGGTCTGGATCAGGGGTTGGCGTAGTGGTTTTTCGCCCCAGGCCCAGGTATTACGAAACCACAGTTGCGGCAGCAGATGGAGTTCTGCCGCCTCAGGTCCACGGTTAAAGGCTTCGATGCGCACGCAGAGATCGTTAGGCCCGGCCTTTGCGTATTCCACAAACACATCGAAGTAGCGGTCTTCGTCAAAAATGCCGGTGTCCAGCAATTCGTACTCCGCGCCCTTACCACCGCGACTGGCGTTGACGTCCAACAGTTGCTGGTACGGATATGCCTGCTGCGGGTATTTGTACAGGTACTTCATGTAGCTGTGCGTGGGCGTGCTGTCGAGGTAGAAGTAAACCTCCTTCACGTCCTCGCCATGGTTGCCCTCGGTGGAGTTCACGCCAAAGGCGCGCTCCTTGAGAATGGAATCCTGTCCATTCCACAGCCCGAGCGAAAAGCACAGCAATTGAAAGCGGTCGCAGATGCCGGCCAAACCGTCTTCGCCCCAGCGGTAGGCCTTGCTGCGCGCCATATCGTGGGTCAGGTAGCTCCAGGCGTTGCCATCGGCGCTGTAATCCTCACGCACGGTGCCCCAGGATCGCTCACTCAGGTAGGGCCCCCAGCGCTGCCACTCCGCACCGCTTTGGACTTCGCGCAAACGCATCTGCTCTTCCAACATGCCCATGCTGCCTCCCCATATGGTTTGCATTGTGAGGGCAATTGATCTGATTGAGATAGTCTGCAGCAAAGGTGCGTGCAAGGGTCAGTCAAGTGTTGGCGCTGCTGTAAGCTCAAGCACCATGCGCCCTACTTCAAAGTCTGATTTGTTCTGGTCATTTTCATGGCTGGCGCTACAAGGTTTTGGCGGTGTGGTTGCCATCGTGCAGCGAGAACTCGTGGAGAAAAAGCAGTGGCTGACACGTGAAGAGTTTGTGGAGGACTGGGCGGTGGCGCAAATCCTGCCCGGCCCCAATGTGGTGAACCTCTCCCTGATGATTGGTGACCGCTATTTCGGCGCATCCGGTGCGCTGCTGGCCATGGCCGGTATGCTGACCTTTCCATTGATTATTGTTCTGGCGCTGATGTTGGTGTTTTCTGGTGTGTCGGATCTGCCGCAGGTGCAAGGCGCGTTGCGCGGCATGGGGGCAGTGGCAGCGGGCCTGATCGCGGCCACCGGTCTCAAACTGCTGGCGGCCGTGAAGCGCAACCCCATGGGCATGACCGTTTGCTGGCTGTTTGCAGCGTTGACTTTTGTGGCCATTGCCATGTTACGGTTGCCGCTGGCCTGGGTACTGTTAGGTGTCGGTAGCATCGCCTGTGTGACGGCGTATCAGGCCATCCGGCGTGTGGAAGGCTTGTCCGCAAAGACGGGGCCAAAGGCATGACGGTGGCACTGGGCATCATGGACTGGCTTAACCTGCTGGGCCACTTCCTCTCCCTCTCGCTGCTTGCCATTGGCGGCGCCATCACCACCGCGCCAGACATGCATCGTTACCTGGTGGTCGAGCAGCACTGGATCAGTGATGCGCAGTTCACCGCCAGCATTGCGCTAGCCCAGGCCGCACCCGGCCCCAACCTGCTGTTTATTGCCCTGCTGGGCTGGGACGTGGGCGTCAACTCGGCAGGGGGTGTGGCGGCAGGTGCCAGCGCATGGGGTTGGGGCTTGCTGGGCGTTTTCCTGAGCATGCTCGGCATCCTTCTGCCCAGCACCACGCTAACCTTCGCAGCAGCGCGTTGGGGCCACCAGAACCGCGAACTGTTGACGGTGCGCGCCTTCAAGGCCGGCATGGCACCCATCGTGATTGCCTTGCTGGCGGCGACAGGATGGATTTTGTCGGCTAGCCAGGGTAGTGCAGCTGACAGTTGGCGCCTGTGGCTGGTAACGGCAGCAGTTACCGTGCTGGTCTGGCGCACCCGTATTCACTTGCTGTGGTTGCTGGCTGTAGGTGGAATGCTGGGCTGGTTTGGCGTGGTATAGCCCCGCGCAGGCCTATCCTTGCGTACGTTGGCGCACGGCCTCGTACAGGCAGATGCCACTGGCTACCGATACGTTCAGACTCTCTACGGCACCCATCATCGGAATACTGACCAACTGGTCGCAGGTCTTGGCAGTAAGCTGGCGCATGCCGTCGCCTTCAGCACCCAGCACCAGGGCAACCGCGACCTTGAAGTCGGCTTGATAAATCGTCTGGGTGGCCTGGTCGCTGGTGCCTATCACCCAAATATTGCGTTCCTTGAGTTCGCCCAAAGTGCGCGCCAAATTGGTCACCATGAAATAGGGCACCGTCTCGGCAGCCCCGCTGGCCACCTTGGCCACTGTGGCATTGATGCCGGCCGCATGGTCTTTGGGCGCAATCACCGCGTGCGCACCGGCACCGTCAGCCACGCGCAGGCAGGCGCCCAGGTTATGCGGATCAGTCACGCCGTCCAGCACCAGAATCAATGGCTGCGTGCGCTCAGCAACAGGCAGTTCGGCATTGGCGGCCTCCAGGTTTTCCAGCAACTCGTCCAGCGAATGAACCTGCCTGATCTCCTGCACGCGCGCCGCCACACCCTGGTGGCCGTGGCTACCCGCGAGCTTGGCCAGGCGCAAGCCGTCGGCCTCGATCAGTCGCACACCCGACTCGTTGACCTTTTCCAGAAACAAGCGCATGCGGGCATCACGCCGCGTGGGTTCGTAATAAATTTCGATGATGGATTTCGGCGCGGTCTTGAGGCGCACGCCCACGGCGTGAAAGCCGAATAGAACTTTGGGAGATGACATAGGGTGATTATCGGCGGTACACCGCGACCTGCTGGCCCAGCGCCACAATCATTCCCATGTCACCCAGCGAATTAACAGGCACTCTGACTTTTCTGCGCGAGGCCGAGCGCTTGAAGAGCGTACTGCGTAGCGCCTACACCAGCACCGGGCAGCAGGAAAGCACAGCCGCGCATAGTTGGCGTCTGTGCCTGATGGCCATGGTGTTTGAAGAAGAATTTGCCGGACTGGACTTTGGCAAAGTACTAAAATTGTGCGTATTGCACGATTTGGGCGAGGCATTGCATGGCGATATTCCGGCGGTGCAGCAAGACCAGAGTCCCAACAAATCAGCGCAGGAGCGCGCTGATTTACAGACCATCATGCAAACGCTGCCGACAGGCATTTCGAATGTCTTTTTGTCGCTGTGGGAAGAGTACGAAAATGCGAGCAGTCCGGAAGCCCGCATCGTCAAGGGCCTGGACAAACTGGAGACCATCCTGCAGCACAACCAGGGCATAAACCCGCCCGGCTTCGACTACGGCTTTAACCTGGACTACGGGCAAAAGCATATGGGCGCGCACCCGCTGTTGTTGCAGATCCGGGCACTTCTGGATACAGACACACGAAACAGACAGGCCTCGACAGCGTCTGATAGCGCTCCAGGGTCTACGCCATAAGCTTGGAACTCGGCTTAGGACTCGGGGTGGGCCGAGGCCACTACCCTGCCCGCCTCAATCGTGATGCTACGGCTGCAGCGTGCCGCAATAGCCCGGTCGTGGGTTACCAGCACCAGCGTGGTTCCCTGCTCACGGTTCAGGTCAAACATCAACTCCATAATTATTTCGCCGGTGGCAAAGTCAAGGCTGCCGGTGGGCTCATCGGCCAGCAGCACGGCCGGATGCACAACAAAAGCGCGAGCCAAGGCCACGCGTTGCTGCTCCCCCCCACTGAGGACCTTGGGGTAGGCATGGAGGCGCTGCGACAAGCCGACACGCTCCAGCATGGCGGTGGCGGCCTTGCGTGCATCCTTGCGGCCATCCAGTTCTAATGGGAGCATTACGTTTTCCAAAGCCGTCAGGTTGCCAAGCAGTTGAAAGCTCTGGAACACAAAGCCGACTTGCCGCGCGCGCATTGCTGCGCGGGCGTCCTCGTCTATAGCGAACAAGTCTTGCCCGGCCAGGTGCACCGTTCCGCTGGTGGGCGTGTCTAATCCGGCCATGATAGACAGCAGCGTGCTCTTGCCGGAACCGGATGCACCGACAATGGACACTGTCTCTTGGCGCTTCAGCGCAAAATCGATGTCTGACAGGATATCCAGTGTGCCGGTGGAGTCGCTCACGGCTTTGAAAACATGCTCTACGGCAATAATTGAATCTGACATGAAGTTCCCATTGATACGACGCCACTTTAGCCTGCTTGTGTTAACGGCACTTATCGCGGGGCCAAGTCTTGCGCAAAGCAGCAAGGCAGCAACGCGCTCTGCCACTATTCTGGTACTGGGTGACTCCTTAAGTGCCGAATACGGCCTGCAGCGCGGTGAGGGCTGGGTGGCACTCATGCAGAACCGTCTGGAGCAGGAAAATATTTCAGCGCATGTAGTCAACGCCAGCATCAGCGGAGATACCACTTCAGGCGGGCGTAGCCGACTGCCAGCCCTGTTGGCACAGCACAAGCCAACGCTACTGATCATCGAACTCGGCGGCAATGATGCTCTGCGTGGCCTGCCGCTGGCCATGAGCCAAGACAACTTGCAAGCCATGGCAACTGCTGCAAAAGCCACTGGTGCCAAGGTGCTACTGCTGGGTATGCAAATGCCGCCCAACTACGGGCAAGCCTATGCCAAACAGTTTGCGGATATGTTTAGCAAGGTGGCCAAAGACCAGCAGGTGGCATTGGTGCCGTTTTTACTCAAGGGAGTGGCGGATGTTCCGGATTCACTGAAGTTGTTTCAGGCCGATCGCATCCACCCTGTGGCTGCTGCGCATCCAACCATTCTTAAAAATGTCTGGCCAACGGTGACGAAACTACTGAAATAGAAATGCGAATCAGGCGGCGCTGTCGTCCGCAGGCGCTGCGGGTTGTTCGCTACCGTCATCGGGCTGATTGGAATCTTCCGGGCCATCACCGACCTTGCGCTCGGACTTGGCTTTCAGTTTCTCTTCTTTCTTCTTCTTTTTAGCCAGTTCTTTCTGACGCTTTTCGTAACCGTAATTGGGAGTTGCCAAGATATGCTTTCGTTAATTCATGGCACTGTAACATCCTGCGGCCAGCGAACCGCGTCGCGGTAGGCATACCAGGTCCCGTGACCCAGCAAGGGCCCCGCAAGCAGCAAGCCCACGCCCCACGGCAAGACCAGCGAAAGGGCGATCAATCCGGCAATGAGGGCACCCCATAGCAACATCACAATAGTATTGGTAAAAATAACTTCCAGGCTGGTAATGGCGGCCGATATCGCGTCCGTGTCGCGGTCCAGAATCATGGGTATCGAGACCGCAGAGATAGAAAAAACCAACGCCGCAAAACCACCACCAACGATGGTGTAGGCGACTACAAAATCAAAATTTTGCGGGTTGAAGACTGCCTCCATGACACCCGTTGTCGATGGCATGCCGGTGTTGAAAAACACGGCAAAGACGATAAGCGACGCGCGTCCCCACAGCAGTTCCATGACAATGAGCACCAGCACCAGCATGCCCATGCTTTTGACATGGGTGTCCCAGCAGGTAATCGATGAACTCAGGTCCGGCTTCAGCCCGGCTTCACGCCTGCGGCTCACTTCATAAAGACCCAAAGTCAGAAACGGGCCGACTAGCAGACAGCCTGAGGCAATCGTCATGCTGTACTCAGGACTGGAGCGAAAAACCGCGCCCAGCACGACAGCCATAAGCCAGAAAGCAACGCCATAAAACCCACTGATGCCGGGGTGGGCCCGCATGTCGCCCCAACCCGCACGCATCCATTGAAACGGCGCACCAAAACCTAAGGTGGCAATGGTCCTGACGGGTGCATCTGAGACGGGCGGAACATAGGGTGGAGGGGCTTCGAAATCGGGCATTGAACTCATGCCCCTAGATTAACCTGAGTCAAGGTTTTTGCCAGCTCTCAGGCAAATACCCACAACAACTGTGAACTTGACCAAGTGCCCCGCCGCATGCGAAATTAACGCAATGCGTGCAATGCCTGGCTGATGTCTTGCTGCAAATCGAGCACGTCTTCGAGCCCGATTGAAAAACGCACCAGCGTTCCTTTTTCTAGATGAGTAGGCCAAGACGTGCGCATTTGCGCCAATTCGTAGGGCACCACCAAGCTCATGGGACCACCCCAGCTATAACCCAGTTTGAACAGCTTAAGCGCATCGCAGAAGGCATCTGTCTGGGCCTGACTGAAACGCTCATCCAGCATCACACTGAACAGACCGGCAGCACCGCCAATGCCTTTGACGCACAGCGCCTTCCAATGCATGTGCCCGGGCGAGCCTGGCAGGGACGGATGAAGCACTTGCACAAATTCGGGCTGAGTATCCGCCCACAATGCCAGAGTGCGCGTTGCCTCGTCGTGGGCGCGATAGCGCAACGCCATGCTGGGCAAAGAGCGCAATATCGCCTCCACATCATTCATACCAACGCCTAAACCAAATCGCATGTGGGTTAGCTTGATGCGCAAATGCAAAGCCGGATCGCGCGTGATGACGCTGCCCATAAGCACATCGCCGCCTCCGCTTGGATATTTAGTCAGAGCATGTGCCGAAATATCAACGCCCAACGCGGGCGATTCATCTGGCACAAGATCAAAGGGTTTGAAGGCCAACCCAGCACCCCAGGTATTGTCCAGGGCCGTCAGCACTTTGCGTTGCTTGCAGATCTTGAGCAAGCCCAGCAAATCCGGAAATTCCAAGGTGACGGAACCGGCAGCCTCTAGCCAGACCAGCTTTGTGCGACTGGAGATCTGGGCTTCCAGATCCTGCGGATCCATGGGGTCGTAATACTGGTGGGTAATTCCCCAGTGCATCAACTCGCCCTCGACCAGCGCTTTGTTGGGGCCATACACGTTGTCTGGCAGCAGCACCTCGTCACCCGACTTCAACACCGAAAGAGCAACCAGCCCCAATGCGGCCAGACCACTGGGCACCAATACGCACTGCAAGCCACCTTCCACCGAGCACAAACGCTCTTCAAGTTGATAGGAGGTGGGCGTGCCGTGCAGACCATAGGTATAGGCCGACTTGTCCTTCCACTCCCGGTTGCGCATGGCAGCCACAGATGGAAAGATCACGGTCGAGGCTTTGAAGACACCGGGTTGTGGTGCTTCGAAGCCAACAGGTGGAACGTAGGCGTGGTGGATCAGATCGGTGACGGGATGGGACATATTTACTTATGCGCAAAGAGTGGGGGCAATGTTTCGCCGCCGGGCCGCCCCAAGGCGAAACGCGCCCCCTTGGGGGGCCGCGACCCACACACAGTGGGGGAGCTTGGGGGTCATATCTCTAGACACTCCACTTTTCAATCAGTTGCTGCGGGCGCAACGCGTCATAACTCTCAAAGGGCTGGTGAATCCAGGGGTTGGTATTCAGGAACTCTACCGAGTAGTCTGGAGTGAACTTGGACAAGGCCTTGGTCCAGATCACAGCGCTGCGCAACTCGGTGATGGGTTTGTAGTTGTTCTTAAGCTGATGAATTACAGCGTTAAGCGTGACGCCTGAATCAGCCAGGTCATCAACCAGCAGTACGCGCCCGGCGATCTCACCCTTGGGTGTAGTTATGTAGTGCGCGATGTCCAGGTTCTCTTGCTGCGTTCCAGCATTGGAACGATAGGAACTAGTCGACATGATGGCCAACGGCTTATCAAACACGCGCGAGAGGATGTCACCAGGGCGCATGCCCCCCCGTGCCAAACACAGGATGGTGTCGAACTCCCAGCCAGACTGAAAAATCTTGATCGCAAGCTTTTCAATCAAGTTGTGGTACTCGTCATAACTAACATATAGGTGTTTACCGTCTTCAGTCAACATCGTGGTTGCTCCTGTGTTTTCGGGTTTCGCTTGCAGAAAGGGGATTCACTCGCGGCTCAGTCGGCTAGGTAGGGGTGACGCATCATGATGGTGTGATCGCGGTCGGGGCTAGTGGACACCATATGGATCGGCACACCCGTCACTTGCTCAATGCGCTGCAAATACAAACGCGCAGCCACTGGCAGCTTGTCGTATTGGGTAACGCCCACGGTGCTGTCGCTCCAGCCTTCCATGACCTCATAAATCGGTGTGCAGCGCTCGATGTCGTCCGCGCCCATAGGCAGGATGTCGATCTTCTCGCCATCCATGTCATAGCCGGTGCAGAGCATGAGCTCTTTCAAACCGTCGAGCACGTCGAGTTTGGTGATGCACAGACCCGACAGACCATTAACCTGAGCCGATCGCTTGAGCAATGCCGCATCAAACCAACCGCAGCGGCGCGAGCGGCCGGTGGTCACGCCTTTTTCGGCGCCTATGGTGCTCATGTGGTAGCCCGGGGTGCCCGGTTTCTCCCAATCCAGTTCGGTAGGAAACGGGCCGCCACCAACACGGGTGCAATACGCCTTGGTGATGCCCAGCACGTAATGCAACATGCCAGGTCCTACTCCGGAACCAGCAGCGGCGTTGCCCGCCACACAGTTGCTGGAAGTCACATACGGATAGGTGCCGTGATCGACGTCGAGCAACGTGCCCTGTGCGCCTTCAAACAGCAAATTGGCACCGTGCAAGTTCGCTTCGTTCAATTCGCGGGACACATCCGCAATCATGGGCTTTAGCAGTTCAGCATGTTGCATGGCCTGGGTGTACACGGGCTCAAAAAGTACGCGGCCATTTTCCATAAAAGGCTTTAGCGTTTCGCCAAAGTTAAAGGCCTCAGAGCCAAGGTAGCTGGTCAACACATGATTGTGCAAGTCCAGCAATTCGCGCAGCTTGGTAGCAAAACGCTCCGGATGCTTGAGGTCTTGCACGCGCAAGGCACGGCGGGCAATCTTGTCTTCGTAAGCTGGGCCAATGCCGCGGCCGGTAGTACCAATCTTGGCGCTGCCACCTTTTTCGCGAGCCACTTCGCGAGCCAGATCCAATGCCACGTGGAAGGCCAGAATCAATGGACAGGCTTCGCTCACACGAAGGCGGTCACGCACGATGACACCGGCCTTTTCCAGGCCTTCAATTTCTTCAAACAGTTTGGCCGCCGACAGCACCACACCGTTTCCGATATAGCACTTCACGCCCGGGCGCATGATGCCACTGGGGATCAGGTGCAAGGCGGTTTTGACTCCATTGATCACCAGCGTGTGGCCGGCATTGTGGCCGCCTTGGAAGCGCACCACGCCCTGAGCACTTTCAGTTAGCCAATCAACCAGTTTGCCCTTTCCTTCGTCGCCCCACTGAGTACCAACGACTACTACATTTCGACCTTTTGTTGCATTCATGAATGTGCTCTTAAATTGCTATCACTGACCACTGACCGTCAAGTTCTTTTAACTCACGGTCGCATTGAAATTCATCAACTTCGCTCTCGTGCCCGGGCAGCACGCAGACCACAGTCTCACCCTGCTGGCGCAGTGTGGCGATAGCGGCACGCAACTGCGCGTCTTCGCCCCAGGGCGCACGAATGGCGGCGCGCAAGGGCCGCAGTTTGGCCGCGGCAGCCAGTTCCTTGACGTCTAGACTAAAGCCCACGGCCGGGCGCTTGCGCCCAAACACAGATCCAACCTCGTCATAGCGACCACCCCGTGCCAAGGCGTCGTGCGCATCGGGTGCGTAAATGGAAAAACGCACGCCGGTGTAATAGGCGTAGCCGCGCAAATCGGCCAGGTCAAAGCTAACCTTCACGTCATCAAACGCAATAGCAATATGGCTGGCTAGCCACTTCATTTCAACGAGCGCCTGCTGTACTTCAGGCAATGCGGGTAGTAACTTTGCAGCTTGATCCAGCACCGCGACATCTCCATACAACTCAACCAGACTCTGTATAGCTGATGCAATAGCTGGATTACAAGAGGCAGTAATAGCGCGCAATTCGGTGGCGTCTTTTCCGGCCAGTGCCGCTTGCACCTGCTCTTGCGCAGCTTTGGAAAGCCCGGACGCATTCAACAAAGCACTAACGATACGCGCATCTGCCAAGTCGACCGTAAGTCTCCCGACGTTGGCAGACCGCAATGCGTCCAAAGCCAGCGTCAAAATTTCCAGATCGGCTTCCAATCCAGCATGACCATACAGTTCGGCACCGAACTGCAGTGGCTCGCGACTTGCATGCGGCCCACCAGGACGGGTGTGCAGCACGGGTCCGCAATAGCACAGTCGTGCTACACCGCGTCGATTGAGTAAATGGGCGTCGATCCGAGCAACCTGGGGCGTGCTGTCGGCACGCAAACCCATCATGCGTCCAGAGAGTTGGTCAACCAGTTTGAAGGTTTGCAAATCCAGCGCTTCACCGGTACCCGAGAGCAACGATTCAAGGTGCTCCAGCAACGGCGGCATGACAAGTTCATAGCCATAGCAGCGTGCCATGTCCAGTAAGTCTCGACGTATTTCTTCGATGTGGCGGGCCTCGGAAGGCAGCACATCGGCAATGTGATCCGGGAGGACCCAAGCGGACATGTGATTGATGAAGGCTGTTAAAACAGCGATTTTACCGGCCCAAAGTCCGCATTTCAGGATCCGAGCACCCAAATCATCAATAAGCCAGCCGAAATGCTGACCATGGCAAACATTCGAATCTGGCCGTCAGACAACTGCAGCAACTGCGCAAACATACGCCGCCAGTTGGTCGGCGAAATAAAAGGGAACAAACCCTCAAACACCAGCACCAACGCAAGCGCCATCCACAAGGTATCGCTATCCACAACTATGCCTGACGCTACTTTTTGGCCGGCACGGTGTTGCCACCCGACCCGCCATTGCGAAACACCTTGAAGAACTCGTTGGACGATGGGTCAAGCACCATCACATCGCTCTTGTTGGCAAAGCTTGCCTTGTAGGCATCCAGGCTGCGGTAGAACTGGGCAAACTGCGGGTCCTTGCCAAATGCTTCGCCGTAAATGCGCGAGGCTTCGGCATCGCCCTCGCCCTTGATCTTCTGTGCGTCACGGTAAGCATTGGCAACTGTCACCTCTCGCTGACGATCGGCATCTGCGCGAATCTTTTCGCCTTCGGCTGCGCCGGTGGAGCGCAACTCGTTGGCCACGCGCTTGCGCTCAGCCTCCATACGGCGATAGACCGACTCGGTAATTGCCTCCACATAGTCGACGCGTGTGATGCGCACATCCACCACATCCACGCCCCATGGCTTTGCACCACGTACTTGGTTCAACACTTCAGACTTGACGTCAGCCATTAGCGCCTCGCGCTTAAGCGAAAGCAGTTCCTTGACTGTACGTTTGTTGACCTCTTCCTGGAACGCATTGCGCACCACGCGGTTCAACTGGCTGGCGCCAGCACCTTCATTCAAACCAACATTGCGGATGTACTCGGTCGGTTCGGTAATACGCCAACGCACATACCAGTCGATCACAACGCGCTGCTTTTCAGCCGTCAGCATGGGTTCGGAGTCGCTGCTCTCCAAAGTTAGCAGGCGTTTGTCGATGTAGGAAACATTCTGGAAGGGTGGCGGTAACTTGATGTTCAAGCCAGGCTCGGTGATGACTTCCTTGATCTGACCCAAGGCATACACCACACCAAACTGGCGTTGGTCGACCACGAACAAAGTGGAACTTGCAAGTACGATAAGCACCAGCAGCGAAGAAAGGATTAGTCCAATACGGTTCATCGGGTGCCCCTAGCGTACGTCACGTTCACGGGTGCGCGCAGCATCGCGGGTCCGGGCGTCAGAAACATTGTTATTGGCCGCAGGCAGTGCAGGCACCACCGTGGCACCGACGACCGGAAGAGGAGCATCAGCAGAGGCGGTTGTGCCGCCCATCTGCAAAATCTTGTCCAGCGGCAAATACAGCAAACTTGATCCTTGGCGCGATTCAACAACTACCTTGGTGACATTGCCATAAATCTGTTGCATGGTGTCCAGATACATACGGTCGCGCGTAACCTGAGGCGCCTTTTGGTATTCAGCAAAAACCGAGCGGAAACGCTGGGCATCACCTTGGGCTTGGGCGACAACACGGGCTTTGTAAGCATCGGCCTCTTCTTTCAGGCGCGAGGCCGAACCTACTGCACGGGGAATCACATCGTTGGCATAAGCCTGAGCTTCATTTTTGGAACGCTCACGCTCCTGTCCGGCCTTTAGAACATCGTCAAAAGAAGCCTGCACCTGTTCTGGCGGGCGAACTCCGCCCTGCTGCAAATTAATACCCACCACTTCCACACCCACCTTGTAACGGTCCAGAATGTCCTGCATAAGCTTGCGCACCTGTGGCGCAATCTGATCTCGCTCTTCAGACAACGCAGCGTCCATCTTCATACGTCCGATCACTTCGCGCACAGCAGTTTCTGCGGCTTGCACCACGGCATCGGTCGGGTTTTTGCTCTCAAACAAAAAGGCGCGGGCATCGCTTAAGCGGTATTGCACGGCAAACTTAATGTCCAAAATGTTCTCATCCTGAGTCAGCATTGCCGATTCTTTAAGTCCTGTGGCCTTAAGCACTGTGTCGCGTCCGATGTCGACCGAGCGAATTTGCGTTACGAACACTAACTCGTGACGTTCAATCGGATATGGCAAGCGCCACTGGAAACCGGCGTTAACTGTCTTGTTATAACTTCCGAACCGGGTCACGACTGCCTGTTGGCCTTCCTGCACGATAAAGAAGCCCGTTCCCAACCAGATCAACAACAGCACACCCAGGATCAATCCAATTCCAACACCAGCGCTCTTCATGTCGGGTTGGAAACCACCGCCCGAACCACTGCTACCACCGCCTTGTCCGCCGGACTGCTTGCCACCAAACAGGCCACCGAGCTTGCGATTGAAATCACGCCACAGCTCATCCAAATCAGGCGGACCTGAGCTGGCAGATGCTGGGCGTCTGTCAGGTGTCGGAGCTTTTGGCGGCTCGGGATCCGTCGCAGTATCAACAGGTTTGTCCGAATCGCCCGACTTGCTATCGCCGCGGCCCCAACGGGAATCGTTCAAATTGAACATGCGCTGAAGTCTCTGCACAGGCAGGCTCCAGTCAAACCGAAAAAATAGAAATTTCATTGCATCAACTTTATTGGCCGAACCCCGATTGTGCACAATCACAATGCGGCCCCGTCATTTTCAAGGTCATCCAGGCGTATATCCGAAGGCAAAGGTTCCGTCCGAACCGCCGCACTTACTATGGAAGCCAGCTTTTGCCTCAATTCAGCTACCCCTTGCAAGCTCTTGGCACTGACGAAAACACGCGGTGTTTGCACGCCCTCAATCTCATACTCGTCCACTAAACGTATCGGCTGCTGGTCAGTACCCAATGCGTCAGTCTTGTTGAAAACCAGCAACTGGGGAATATCCTGCGCGCCGATTTCGGTCAGAACCCGTTGCACCTGGGCAATTTGCTCCACGTAGCCTTCATTGGATGCGTCGACCACATGCAGCAGTAAATCGGCATCTATTGCTTCCTGCAACGTGGCCTGGAACGCATCTACCAATCCGTGTGGAAGATCACGAATAAACCCGACCGTATCGGACAGGGAAACCGATCGACCAGCTTCACCCAGATAAAGTTGACGGGTAGTGGTATCGAGTGTGGCAAATAGCTGATCCGCGGCGTAGGCACGCGCCTTAACCAGCGCGTTGAACAGCGTAGATTTACCCGCGTTGGTATAACCGATCAGGGAAATATTGAAGGCATCGCGACGCTCGCGTTGGCGCCTCTGGGTCTGGCGCTGCTTCTTGACTTTGGCGAGACGCTCTTTGGTGCGCTTGATAGTCTCACCAATCATGCGCCTGTCCAGTTCAATCTGCGCCTCGCCTGGGCCACCTCGCATGCCGATACCGCCACTCTGACGCTCCAAGTGCGACCAGCGGCGAACCAAGCGGGTACTTAAGTACTGCAGACGCGCCAACTCGACCTGCAATTTACCTTCGTGACTGCGTGCGCGCTGGGCAAAAATTTCCAGAATCAGGAACGTACGGTCATTGACCGGCATTTCCAGATGCCGCTCCAGATTGCGCTGCTGCCCAGGACTGAGTGACTGATCAAACAAAATTTCTGTTGCACCCATCTGGGCTGCAAGAAGCTTGATCTCGTCGGCTTTACCAGAACCAATGAACAATGCCGCATCAGGCGCTCGACGCTTGCAAGTAACACGGGCCACAGGTTGCATGCCAGCAGTCTGAGCCAACAGGCCCAACTCCTCCAGTTCGCTATCGAAATTGGGCAAGCCCAGATCAACACCGACCAGAATCGTCGCAGCGTCTTTTTTCTTATGTGAGTCGGTCAAAGTGCGAGTCGTGACGCCGTAACGCCACCCTCAGTCTCAGCCGTCCAATCAAGCAGCAGGAGGCTGCTCTTCAGCGCCGGCAGCACTAAATGCCACTGCACGACCAGGGACGATGGTGGAAATTGCGTGCTTGTAAACCATCTGGGTTACCGTATTACGCAACAAAACCACATATTGATCAAACGATTCGATTTGACCTTGCAATTTGATACCGTTAACCAAGTAAATGGAAACTGGCACGTGTTCCCTACGCAGTGCGTTGAGGAACGGGTCTTGCAAGAGTTGGCCTTTATTATTCACGATATTTTCCGTGTTCGAAAAAATTGATAAGCGTTAACGATAGC
>CAIQYP010000146.1 GCA_903876045.1 uncultured beta proteobacterium
AGCCATACTACTTTTCTCTTAGCATGCGTGTCATCGCCATGGTAAAGTTTAGCTATAACAGGAAAAAATGCCCGCATAACCGGATATTGCAGCTGCATAAAGTACATCGCAACTGTAAACGTCACAGAGTAGACCGCAAATACCGCTGCCTCACTCACTGACGATAGATATATCTTGTCCAGGTTCGCCACCAATATTCCAATCACTATTCCTATAGAAATTCCAGAAATCGCCCGAAATAGCGTAAGAGCATTGGCAACTCCGTTCACCACACCCTGAAAAGTATACTCTTGATCCTTTGTACTCAATACATTGGTAACCAATTCCAGTAAGCCGATAACTGAGAAAATTACAAAGTAACCTGACACTTCGGTAGATATCCAATATGCGTAAGCCAACGTCCCCATTGTCTTAAGCAACAAGAATGCGGTCTGCCTAGCATTCATGGCAAGCTGTCGCTGAGCTGCGCTCATGTGGGCATATAAAAAGTTATTTAAAAAATTAGCAAAATAAAAAGCGACTGCGACAAAGACCTGCTTATTGCCTTGCGCAATAATTCCACCCTTAAATCCCAGCTTGGAGAGACAAACTAAGCCGAGAATGGCGCAGACTGTAGTGCATCCACCCAAGGCGATCATCAAACCAAAATATTGCTCGAATGTTCGACCTTTTGCACTCGATGAATTGAATGCAGAAATATAGATTTGTGTAGCTCCCACCTCGGTGAGCATGAGCAAATTTACGAAAACTACCAAGGCTGCAATATGGCCCCAATTTTGCAATCCATAAATTCGAACATATTGCGTGAGACCTAGAATTGAGATCGTTCCATTTGCAGCCGCCCCTGCAAAATTCGCGGCTACATTTTTCCAAAGCACAGAACCAAAGTATCCCTGATGGCCTCGCTTATTTCCGATAACAGGCATTGATTCAATTCGGCGTTTCGGAAATCAGTTTTTCGCGCAAAATATATCGTGCGATATAAACCACTGAAATTTATTTTCACGCGCCCAATCCACTAATACCTCAACCGAAGGATAGGCGCCATAAACGTGGGTATCTCCAGTAAATAGTCTGATGTCGTCGATTAAAACTACAACTTTTCCATAGTGTTGCAGGTTTTCACTGATGCAATTCAATTCCTCAATGATGGGAGTATCGTTTTCGCCCTTGTAAGTTTGGCCAGCTGAAAAATGTCCATCTAGCCAAAAATTAACGTCCTCGCGGATCGTTGGCAATAACTTCGGAAAAATGGCTTCACTTGGGCCATTTAATATTTCCACGTTGCTGAACACTTCAAATTGCTTCTTTGCGTTCGCGTATAGGGTTGGTTCTGGCTCTAAGCTGTAAACCTTCTTTGCGTGTTCTGCCAGAACTCGCGTAGTGCCTCCAAGGAACGTTCCCGTTTCCACCCATGTGGCCGATCGACTGCCACATGAAACCAAATGCGCACGTTTGATGAAGTCGGGGCATGGATATTGAAAATCTCGCCTAGCCCATCCTACAAGACCTTTGATTTTCGCTAATGTCGCGATGCTACTAAAACTCATCTCGATTCCTGTTCATTTTGCATTTATGAGCCGCTCAGCTTTCAATATTCCCCGACAAATCGCCTGATGGATTTGCGCTTGCTACGAGTTTACTTCACGCTTTCACTGCGACCATAAAGCCACTAAACACGTAATCTGGTACGTCTACCCGGGCGACTTCTCACCTAACGGGCTCGAAACGAAAGCAAAAGTTTTAGTTCATCTCGGCATGTCGAACACTGCACGTGGCGAAGGTGCATAACGACCTAAAAATGTATCCCCCGCATCATCTGCTGCATCGCCACCGCCTCGGGCGACAATTTCTGCTTCTCAGGCTTATCCCCCGGCTTGGCCCCCTTGGCCGCAGATGAATCCGGGAACATGCGGAAGGTCGTATTCATGGCGATCTGCGCTACGCGCGGCACCAAGGCATGCAACACCTGCCCGGTGATGCCCAACCGGGTGGCCACGCGCACCGGTTTGAAGATGCAGGCTTGCGCCACCATGTCGGCAGCCTCTTCAGGCGACAGTGTCGGCACGTTCTTGTAGATATTGGTGGGCGCGATCATGGGCGTGCGCACCAGTGGCATGTTGATGGTGGTGAACGAGATGCCCTGGTCGGCAAACTCGCTGGAGGCGCAGCGCGTCCAGGCGTCCAGCGCGGCCTTGCTCGCCACATAGGCGCTGAAGCGGGGTGCATTGGTCAGCACGCCAATCGAACTAATGTTGACCACATGGCCCTTCTTTTTGACCACCATGCCGGGCAGCAGGCCCATGGTGACGCGCAAGCTGCCAAAGTAATTGAGCTGCATGGTGCGCTCGTAGTCATGGAATCGGTCGTAGCTGGACTCAATGGCGCGGCGGATGGAACGTCCGGCGTTGTTGATTAAAAAGTCCACGCCACCGTGGTTGGCTTCCAGCAACCGGGTGAAACGGTCACAGTCCGCCATGTCGGCAATGTCTGCTGCATAGGCGACAAAGCTGTAGCCCCGGTCTTTGGCCTCTTTGCAGGCCTCGTCCAGTTTGACCTGGTCTCGGCCACAGATGATGGTGATGGCTCCCGCCTCGGCAAATTTATGAGCGGCGGCCAGGCCAATGCCGGAGGAACCGCCGGTAATCAGCACCACCTTGCCACCCACCGTGCCACGCAGACTGTGGTCGATATGTAGTGCCGGGTCCAGATGGCGCTCCCAGTAATCCCAGAGGCGCCAGGCGTAGTCCGGTAACTTGGGGCAGGCAATACCCGTGCCCTTGAGTATCGCCTGCATGTCGCGGCAGTCGAAGCGTGTGGGGTAGTTCACAAAGGTGAGCATGTCTTCGGGCAGACCCAGGTCTTTCATCACTGCGTTGCGGATACGGCGCACCGGTGCCAACGCCATCAAACCCTTGCTGATGCTGCGCGGGATAAAGCCCAACAGCGCGGCGTTAATAAACACATTCATCTTGGGTGCGTGCGCCGCCTTGCTGAAGATGTCCAGCACATCACCGACCCGGTAGCCCTCCGGGTCCACCAGGTGATAGCACTTCCTGGCGATGCCTGGCTTGTGGCTGATAGCGTCCAGCGCATCCACCACAAAGTCCACCGGCACGATGTTGATTCGCCCGCCTTCCAGCCCGATGGTGGGCATCCAGGGCGGCAGAATCTGGCGCATGCGCTGGATCAGCTTGAAGAAGTAATAGGGCCCGTCAATCTTGTCCATCTCGCCGGTCTGGCTGTCGCCCACCACCATGGCCGGGCGGTAGACTGACCAGGGAATCTTGCACTCGGTGCGCACGATTTTTTCGCTCTCGTGCTTGGTCATGAAATACGGGTGCTCGTAGTTCTCGGCCTCGTCAAACATGTCTTCGCGGAACACACCTTCGTAGAGGCCCGCGGCGGCGATGCTGGAAACATGGTGAAAATGCCCGGCATCAATGGCCTTGGCCAGCTCCACGGTGTTGCGAGTGCCTTCGATGTTGACGGCGATCTGGCTCTCTTCATCCGCGCCCAGGTCGTACACCGCAGCCAAGTGGTAGAAGTGGTCCACTTGGCCCTTCAAGCTCTTGATGGCATCTGCTGCCAGGCCCAGCTTTTTACTGGTGAGGTCACCAAACACCGGCAGGGCACGCGCTGCTGCCTTGGCGTCGTTCAACCCCCAGAATTCCCTAAGCGCGTCCACCTTGCCCGAGCTCTCTTTGCGGATCAGGAAGTGGACTACCGAGCCCTTGCGTTCCAGTAACTTCTTGACAAGTCGTTTTCCAATAAAGCCCGTGGCGCCGGTAACAAAATACTGCATAGGTACTCCTAGTTTTAGCCAATCATTCTGACTGATACACCGGTTCAGAAGGTTCAGCATAAACCCCATGCCTGCGGTTCTAGGATGCGCTCCCTATAACGGCGGCGCTGGAACGCGTAGAGTCGTGCCCATTCACTCAGGAGTTACCTCATGGTCACAAAGATTCAGAAAAAGTCCGCACCCCAAGCCGCAAACGCACCGCTTTCCAGCTCAGTTAAAGATTCAGCCCAGCAAATCTGGCAGGCCGGATTGGGCGCCTTCACACGCGCCCAGGCCGAAGGCAGCAAAGCCTTTGAGTCCCTCGTCAAAGAAGGCGTCAACATACAACGCAAAACACAATCTGTGGCCGAAGAACGCATTGCCGAAGCCACCAACAAGATGTCCAGCATGGCCACCGACATCACCAGCAAGGCCTCCGGCCAGTGGGACAAACTGGAAACCATTTTTGAAGACCGCGTCGCCAAGGCCCTGAACAAGCTGGGCGTGCCATCCGCCAAGGATGTGAATGCGTTGATTGCGCGTATTGACGAACTCAATCTGGCGGTACAAAAACTGTCAGGCAAGGCGCCCGCCAGCAAATCGGCTGCCAAGAATGCGCCCACCGCACCGGCAAAGGCAGCAACCACCAAAAAGCCCGCTGCCAAAGCGGCAAAAAAGACAGCGCCAAAGACTAAGACGCCTGCAGCCACCAAGCAGCCATGAAGCGCCTAATGGCTTTGTCGACCACCGAAGGCGCCTAGGCGCCTTTTTTAATGCTGCAAAGCAGCACACTGATTGGCGCAAGCCCTCTACACTTTACCTACACGCCCATGAAAGCCCCACTGAAGCAACCACCCCGTATTGCGCTTGCCCTGGCAGGCGGTGGACCCTTGGGCGCCATTTACGAAATTGGTGCCATGTGCGCGCTTGAAGAGTCACTGCTGGGTCTGGACTTCACTAAGCTTCAGCATTACGTAGGTGTATCGGCAGGAGCGTTCATCGCCGCTTCTCTGGCTAATGGCATGAGCCCGCGCGCACTGTATGCCGCCTTTATTGAAAACGACGACTCCACCACAGAGAACTTTGACCCATCATGGTTGATGTCACCGGCCTACGGCGAATACTCCCGCAGGGGCCGCATGCTGCCCGGCCTGATGGCATCTGCAGCGTGGCAAGTTGTCTTTAAGCGCAAATCAATCACTGTCGCCTTGGAAAGTTTGGCACCAGCTCTGCCCACGGGAGCGTTTTCCAATATCGAGGTTGACACCCAACTGGCCCGCTTGTTTGGCGCCGCCGGTCGCAGCAATGACTTCCGCAAACTCAAGACCAAGTTGACGTTGGTAGCCACCAATCTGGACAGCTCCGAGCCGACTCCCTTTGGCCGCCCGGGCTGGGATCACATCCCGATCTCCAAAGCGGTGCAGGCCAGTTCCGCATTGCCCGGCATGTTCCCGCCGGTCGAGATCGAAGGCCAGCACTATGTGGACGGCGCCCTCAAGAAGACGATGCATGCCTCTGTGGCCCTGGACGATGGCGTGGACCTGCTGATCTGCCTGAATCCCTTGGTACCCTTTGATGCCACGGCACCGTTGAACGTGGACGCCATGCAGCACGTGCTGCCTTCCGCGCAGCGCAAGATTCCGCGCATTGTGGATGGCGGCCTGACTTCGGTGTTGAGCCAAACCTTTCGCTCGCTGATTCACTCCCGTATGGAACTGGGCATGAAGCATTACGCCAGCCAATACCCGGATACCGACATCGTGCTGATCGAACCAGACCACCGCGACCCAGAGCTGTATCTGGCCAACACCTTTAGCTATAGCCAGCGCCGCCACCTGGCTGAGCACGCCTACCAGCAAACCCGCGAGCTGTTGCGCTCCGAATCCGCCGGGCTCTCGGCCAAGTTGCGCTGGCATGGCATACGGTTAAACCACGCCGCACTTGACGACCCCAAGCGCCGCCTGACCAGACCCGACAAGGCCCCAACGCGCATCGGTCGTTCCGTTGCGAGTCTGCAGCAGAGCCTGAACGATCTGGCAGACATTGCTGCCGCCCGTGCCTCAGAGCACAGCCACTGAGCTTGACATTTTCCTATGGCAAAAAAAGCCCCGCGCCGCACCGCTGAACGCATTCTGGAAGTGACACTGGAGCTATTCAACCGCTTTGGTGAGCCCAATGTTTCGACCACGCTGATCTCGGCGGAGATGGGCATTAGCCCAGGCAATCTCTACTACCACTATCCCGCCAAAGATGAACTGATCAACACGCTCTTTGACAAGTACGAAAGCGCGTTGAATGAGTTACTCAATGCCAGCGACAACGTGCGCGATGTGGAAGACGCCTGGTTTTTCATGCACACGCTGTTCGAGTTGATCTGGCAATACCGCTTTTTATACCGCGACCTCAATGATCTGCTGAGCAAGAACCGACGTCTGGAAACCCATTTTCAATCGGTGCTCAAAAACAAGAGCCGCTCCGTGAAGGCCATGCTCGACAGCATGAGCCGCACTGGCGCGCTCCGCATGGATTCGCGCGAGATGGAGCCCACTGCCACCAGCATGGTGGTGGTGCTCACCTACTGGCTCAGCTTTGAGTACGTGCGCGACCCGCGCAGGGCGCTGGAACCAGAAAGCGCCCAGGCCGCCTTGCTGCGTGGTGCACACCACGTTCTGAACTTGCTGGCGCCCTACCTGGAAGCCGGGCAACGTGCCCACCTTCTGAGCCTGGTCGGCGCCTACAGCAACGCAGCCGCACAATAGAGAAACCTATGGGCCGCTGGACCGCCTTTGCTCCCAAAGGACACTTTGATTTTGATCGCAAGACGGTCAAGAAGCACTGGTTCCGGCTACACACCCGTGACCAGGAGGCGCTGCCTTCTGATCCTGACCTACTGGACGCCTGGGCCTTTTTTCACAACGGGCATTTTCACGAAGCCCGCAGCCTGGGTCTGGCACTAGGAGACACCGGCATGACCGTGGCCAACAAGGCGACTTGCGTGTATGCCCGACAAATGGAGCCCAATGAAGCCAAACGATTGGCCATGTATCAGTGGGTTTCCGAGCGCGCTGCGACGCAAACCTTGAATGAGCCGGACAACCCCAACGCGCACTTTTTGCTGGCCTATTCGCTTGGCCGCTATAGCCAGGGTATCAGCGTGGTCAAGGCACTGGCGCTAGGCATGGGTAGCCGCATAAAGACGGCGCTGGAAACCACCATCACGCTGCAGCCGCTTCATGCGGACGCGCACTTTGCCTTGGGCGCCTTTCACGCGGAAATCATCGACAAAGTGGGTGCGCTGATTGGCGGCATGGCCTACGGAGCCCGCAAAGATGCCAGCCTGCAACTGTTTGAGCAAGGGTTCAAACTGCAACCGCACTCCACCGTCGGCCTGGTCGAATACGCCTTGGCCTTAGTGATGCTGGAAGGTGATGATCGGCAGGAAGAAGCGTCTTCACTCTACGACCGGGCCGCACAACTGGCAGCGGTGGATGCGCAGGAGTACCTGGACATTGCGCGTGCCAAGGCAGGGCTTAATCGCTAGCGACCGGGTGGGCCTTTACTCATTGCCCCAAGGCAGCATCAGCGTCACCATCGCCAACTTGGCAAATTCCGGCTCAAACTGATCGATGATTTGCTGCGGCTCCGGGCACAGGGTCGAATCTGACACCACACCAAACTGCACCCCACCGCCATAGCTCAGAATCGACACGCCCAGCCCCACCGTACCGCTTTGGGGTACCCAAAATAGTGTCTCTTCAATCGTGGAGCCACACAGCTTGAGCTTGGTGGATGGGCCTGGCACATTGGTCATCACCGCAGTAGTTTTCTTGGAAAACAGGCTCAGCATGGCGTCTTGCGCCGGCTTGACCAGCAGGCCTGCAACCGCCAGCAGGCCAAAGGTAAGCAGCGGCTGCATGCTGCCCTTGAGTTCACCCATACGGTGCCTCACTTCGTAGACCCGCTCTACCGGGTTCTCCACCCCAATCGGCAGCACCAGGGGAGCCAGGCCAAACTGGTTACCCAACTTGTAGGCATGTTCCAACGGGCGCAGATTCACCGGCACCATGGCCCGGATGACCTTGCCCTGAACACTTTCGCCCTGGGACTTGAGGTAGGCGCCAATGGCGCCTGCCACACAACTCAGCAACACATCATTGACCGAGCAGTTGAGGGCCTTGCCAACAGCCTTGACTTCGGCCAGCGGCAGCGGCGGACACCAGGCCACACGTTTTTTATTGCCAGGCCTGCCTTTGAGCCCGGTTCGCGAGTCATCCGGCATCAACGCTAGTGCGGCCAGGTCATTCAATACCTGGTACGCCGACTTGGCCATATCGACCGAGCCGGCAACCCCTTTTTCCAGCGGCGCATCCTGCATCGCGTGGAGCGATTTGGTCGCGCCCTCCCCCGCCATCTCCAAAGCCTTGACCACGAATGCAGTCAGCGGCTTGAGCAGGGTTTGCGCAACCCAGTCTTCAGTACTTTCTGGTTTTTCCAGGCGACGCGGGCGCACGGGCGGCGGCGCACCACCATCCATCAGGGACTGGGTGACAGAAATCAGCGCAATTCCGTCGGCAATACAGTGGTGAATGCGCAATATCAGCGCCGAGCCACCTTTGTAATGCTCCACCAGATGGAACTGCCACAACGGGTGTCTGCGATCCAGAGGCTGCATGCACAGGTTCGCCAGTCTGTCCTGCAGCGCAGCTTGCTCTTCGGCCTTTTTTGTTTTGGGTAGTTTCTCAAGCACCAGGTGGTTAGCCATGTCGAAAGCAGCGTCTTTTACCCAGGTGGCTCCGGCCGCGTCTTCCACGGCGCATTGCATAAATCGGGGGTATTTGGTTAAGCGCTCTTCCAGGCGCACCGCGAGATCGGCATAGCTAACCCCTGGCTTGATGATCCACACACCAACGATCATCATCAGGTTGTGTTCAGAATCCATGCGCAGCCAGGCGGTATCCACTTTGCTCATGCGTTCACCCGCCAACCCCAGCGTGCCGACAACGGCATTTTTTACGGCAGTAGTGGACTTATTAATTGTTTTTTTACTACTAAGGCGGGTAACCATGGTTTCTCCAATAGGGTGGCTTGCACTGCGCTCGGTTGCTGCTGCTTGAGGTACAACCTTATTTTGCAGGCACAAGGCGCCGTAAGATACAGGGCAAACACTCCCTTGCCCAGGGGCAGCCAACTTTTCCAACTTTAGACCCGAGAACCACTATGTCCAATCTGCAAGCCCAATTCGAAGCCGCTGTCGCCAACTCCAAGTCGCTTACAGAGCGCCCGGACAACAGCACCCTGCTCAAGATCTACGGCCTGTACAAGCAGGCCACCTCCGGTGACAACGCAGAAAAAAAACCCGGCTTTTCCGATATGGTCGGCCGCGCCAAATGGGAAGCCTGGAACGGCTTCAAGGGCACCGCCAGCAATGAGGCCATGCAGCAGTACGTAGATCTCATCGAGTCTTTGAGCTAAAGCAGGCACTGGGCCGGCCTTGCCGGCCGGCAAGGCCGGTTCAGACCTTATTTTTTGGCAGCAGCCTTTTTGGTGCTTGGTTTGGGCGCCAGCAGCGCATCCAGATTTTTCACAATCTCGCCCTCAATCTTGTCTTTGAAGGCGCCCAGCAAAAAGCCCAGTGTCGCGTCCAGCGTAAAGCAGGTTTTGCTGACTTGCAGCGTGCCATGCACGCCAGAGCGCGTGAAGTTCACCGTGTCTTCGGTTTTGCCTTCTTCATAAGTGCATTCCATGCCGAACTCGGCCTCTACCTGCTCGGCCCATGCATACGCAATCTTGCGTGCTGCTGCGTGACCTAGGTGGTGCTCACGTACTATGTGAAGATTCGCCATTGCTCCATTCCTTAAATGCCATGTACAAATTCAAATCCCGCGCCGCTGGCGACCTGATCATGCTGGAGCCCAACGGCCGCCAGATTTTGAACATCCTGGGCCGCACAGACGCTGCTTCTCAGGCTCAGGGGATTCTGCTACCCGAGCATATGCCAGAAGCGATTGAAAAACTGCAAGCCGCAATTAAGGCTGATGAAGATCACCGTGCCCGAATAATCAAGGAAGCACAGGAAAAGGGAGAAACCCCGCCACGCTTTGAAGGCATCTCACTGCGCCAGCGCGCCGTGCCCTTTATCGAGATGATCAAACGCTGCCAGAAGGCGGACAAGGAAATTGTTTGGGGGGTCTAGGCTATTTGTAGCTGCGCACATCGTCGATAACCTTGCCATCATTTGGCAAGGTGCCCGGCGCGTGAAGCTCCACCGCACTGCGCAACTTGGTGATATCACGAATCGCCTCACCCACGCGGGTCGAAAGCGCCACATCGGTGGAAGCAGACTCCACCTTGAGCGTCATCACATCGTTGGCCATCTCGCCGCTCACCACCAGGCGGGCACGCTGCAGTTCCGGGAAGCGTTTGACCACTTCATCCACCTGCTTGGGGTGCACAAACATGCCACGAATCTTGGTGGTCTGATCGGCTCGCCCCATCCAACCTTTGATACGAATATTGGTGCGACCCGTCGGGCAATGGCCCGGTAGCACCGCAGACAAGTCACCCGTGCCAAAGCGAATGAGTGGATAGTCGGGGTTGAGTGTGGTCACCACCAGTTCACCGACCTCCCCCTCAGCCACCGGGTCGCCGGTGCCGGGACGCACGATTTCCACAATCACGCCCTCATCCAGCACCAACCCTTCGCGGGCTTCGGTCTCATACGCAATCAGGCCCAAATCGGCCGTGGCATAGCACTGGTAACCGGCAATGCCGTGCGCCGTGAACCAGTCACGCAGCGAGGGCGGATAGGCCTCGCCGCCAAACATAGCCTTCTTCACGCTAGGCAGTGTCAAGCCCAATTCTTCGGCCTTTTCGACAATGATCTTCAAAAAGCTGGGGGTGCCGATGTAGCCGGCCGGTTGCAGTTCACGCATGGCCTGCACCTGCTGCTCGGTCTGGCCGGTGCCCCCTGGAAACACGGTGCAACCCATGGCGTGCGCCCCGGTTTCCATCATGGAACCCGCTGGCACAAAATGGTAGCTGAAGGAGTTATGAATCAACTCACCGGGTCTAAAGCCCGCCGCATAAATGGCCCGCGCCATGCGCCAGTAGTCTTTGGACGTGCCTTCCGGTTCATAGATAGGACCCGGGCTGGCAAACACGCGCGGCATGGCCGCACCGTAGCCGACAGCGCTAAAACCGCCGAACACATTGCCCCCGGCGGCACGCGCTGCCTGCTGGCGCTCCTGCAACTCGGATTTGCGGATCACCGGTAGTTTGGCCAACGCTGCGCGACTGGTGACCTGAGTCGGATTGACATCGGCCAACAATGCAGAAAACGCTGCCGAAGATTGCTTGGCGTGCGCAATTTGTTTGGGCAATGCGGCCAGCAATACTGCTTCGCGCTCAGCGGCATCCCGAGTTTCCAACACATCAAAATAATTGGCCACGGCCCATATCTCCTCAATTCAAATAACTCTCAGGTGGCCAAGCGAAGCGAGCCACCCTTCCAGAAACACCGCGGAACCGGCTTTGCCGGGCTGCAGGTGTTGCCCCCTGCAAGGGGGAAAGCGCTGCCACACGAAGTGGGCAAGCCGGGGGGTGTGCCTAGGCAAGCCAGCGCTTACGGCGCTTGTAACTCTTCACATCCTTGAAACTCTTGCGTTCACCACCGCCCACGCCCAGGTAAAACTCCTTGACGTCTTCGTTACTGCGCAGGTCAGCCGCTGCGCCATCCATCACGACCCGGCCGGATTCCATGATGTAGCCGTAGTCGGCGTACTTGAGCGCCATATTGGTGTTCTGCTCGGCAAGCAAAAAGGTGACTTTCTCCTTGGCGTTGAGATCTTTCACAATCTCGAACACCTCTTCCACAATCTGAGGCGCAAGTCCCATGGAGGGCTCATCCAGCAGCACCATGTTCGGATTGGTCATCAGTGCACGGCCGATGGCGCACATCTGCTGCTCACCGCCCGAGGTATAGGCTGCCTGGCTGGTACGCCGCGTCTTCAGACGCGGGAAAAAGTTGTAGACCTTTTCCAGGTTCGCATCGATCTCGGCCTTGCTCTTGCGCGTGTAGCCGCCGGCCAGCAGGTTTTCTTCAATCGTCAGGTGGGCAAAGCAGTGCCGCCCTTCCATCACCTGCACCACGCCGCGCTTGACCAGATCGGCTGGCGACAGGTTTTCGATGCGCTCACCGCGCAGTTCGATAGACCCCTTGGTGACTTCGCCGCGCTCACCGGCCAGCAGGTTGGAGATGGCGCGCAAAGTGGTGGTCTTGCCCGCACCATTACCCCCCAAAATGGCCACAATGCCACCCTCTGGAACCTGCAGGGACACCCCCTTGAGCACCAGGATGACGTGGTTGTAAATGACTTCAATGCCATTTACGTTTAGAACAATGTTTTTGGGTTCACTCATAGCGAAATTTCCATAGAGACCAATTGAAAGACCCGCCACGCGACTCTTTCAATTGGCAGCCCTTGCGGGCCACCAACCAATTGCCTAGCTCTGGCAGTCGGACGGATCGCGACGTGTCAGCTTCTTGTCGCCCAGGTACTTGTCGGCACCGGCTTTCACCATGGGCTTGATGATTTGCTCATCGGCCTGGTACCAATCCGCGCCCACATTCCACTTAGCGCCGTCCCAGGTCTGCACGCGGGCCCAGGTAGATCCCATGTGGTCAGCACAACTGGTGCTGATAGGGCGAATCACACCGGTCAGTCCCAGCGTGGCCAGCTTCTTGTCGTCAAGGGCCAGGTTTTCAAGACCCCAGCGCACTTGCTCGCCAGTCATGACCTTGCCCTTGCCGTAGCGCTCTTGCGCACGGCGCACGGCCTCGACGGCCAGCGCCTGGATGATCACTCCGCGGGTGTAGAGCACCTGACCGACTTCATCTTTTGGCCCCGTGCCCTGGCCTTTGTCGTGCACCAGTTTCAGGATGTCCTGGATTACCTTGGGCTGGGTGCCCGAGGTGTTCAATGCCAACGCGTTGTAACCCTTGGCACCTTCGCCCACGTCTTTCACATCAGGCTCAGCACCGGCCCACCACACGCCATACATCTTGTCGCGTGGGTAACCGGTGGCTTGCGCTTCCTTCAGGGCAGTGGAATTCATCACGCCCCAACCCCACAGCAGCACGTAGTCCGGGCGGTTCTGGCGCACTTGCAACCAGGCAGCCTTTTGGTCCACGCCTGGCGCAGTCACAGGGATTTTGGCCAACTCAAAGCCGAGCTGGCGGGCACGTTCTTCCAAGAGCGGGATCGGCTCTTTTCCAAACGGACTGTCGTGATAAACCAAGGTGATCTTCTTGCCCTTGAGCTTGTCCAGGCCGCCTTCTTTTTTGCCCAGGTACTGGATCAGGATGTCAGCGCCGGTCCAGTAGCTACCCATCAGCGGGAAGTTCCACTTGAAGGCCTGACCGTCCTGCGCCACGGAAAGACCGTAGCCCAGCGTGATCAGTGCCACCTTGTCGTTGACCACTTTTTCGGTCAGCGCGAAGGTGATGCCAGTAGCTTGTGGGTCGAACAAAGCAACGCCGGGCTTGCTCTTGAGGCGCTCATAGCACTCCACACCGCGGTCGGTGGCATAGCCGGTTTCGCACTCTTCAAAGGTGAGCTTGACACCATTGATGCCGCCATCGCGGGCGTTGATCATCTTGATGTAGTCCTGCTTGCCGTTGGCCCAAGGCACGCCGTTGGGTGCATACGGCCCGGTCCGGTAGGACAGCAGCGGAAAGAACTGTTCCTTGGCCTGGGCAAAGGCGCTAGGCGCCGCCAGGCTGGAGGCAACAGCCACCACGAGGGCGACGGAGCGGGCGAGGGAATAAAGCTTCATAAGTCTCTCCTAAAGTTGGTTTGTTGAAGCACGAGAAAAATCAATACGAATCTGGAATGCAAATCAGTGAGGAAACGGCCACAGGCGCAACTTCTGTTTGCCGATGGCCCAAAGCTTGGCCAGGCCATGCGGCTCCACGATCAGGAACCAGACGATCAGGCCACCGAAAACCATCAACTCGGCATGCGAAACGCTGGCAGTGGAAATCTCAAAACCAAAAAGCCCGGTGATGGCCGGCAAAAACAGGTTCAGCGCAATCGGCAACACCACAATGAAGGCAGCACCAAAAAAGCTACCCATGATGGAGCCCATGCCGCCGATGATGACCATGAACAGCATCTTGAAGGACTGATCCACCGAGAAGGCTGCCGGCTCCCAGGCACCCAGGTAGATAAAGGCCCACAAGCCACCGGCCACGCCGACGATGAAGGAACTGACGGCAAAGGCGCTGAGCTTGGCGTACATGGGGCGGATGCCAATCACGGCAGCAGCCACGTCCATGTCGCGGATGGCCATCCACTCGCGGCCCACAGCGCCACGCACCAGATTTTTGGCCAATAGCGCAATCACCGCCAGCATCACCAGACAGAACCAGTATTTGGCCACGGGACTGTCCAGCGACAAGCCAAACACCTGCAGGTTGTTGACCGACACCGAACCGGACGATGAGTTGTTGGTAAACCACTGCACGCGCAGAAATAGCCAATCAGCAAAAAACTGCGCCGCCAGTGTGGCCACCGCAAGGTACAAGCCCTTGACCCGCAAACTCGGCAAGCCAAATAGCATCCCGAACAACATGGCGCATACACCGCCCAGAATCAGCGCCAGCACCAGGGGCATGCCGTCAATGCGCACAAAGAAGTTATAGGCCGCGTAAGCGCCCACTGCCATAAAGGCGCCGGAACCCAGCGAGATTTGACCGCAATAACCGACCAGGATATTCACGCCAATAGCCGCCAGCGAGAAGATCAAAAAGGGAATCAGAATGGCGCGAAAAATGTAGTCGCTGGCCAGCATGGGCACTACCGCGAAGCCCACCACCAACAGCAGCAGCATGGCGATACGGTCTTGCAGGATCGGCAGGATCTGCTGGTCCGCACGGTAGGTGGTTTTGAATTGGCCGTTTTCTCTGTAAAACATTTTGTTATCTCTTAAACGCGGTCAATGATCTTTTCGCCGAACAAGCCTTGTGGCCGGATCAGCAGGAAGCCCAAAGCCAACACATAGGCAAACCAGATTTCGATACCGCCGCCCACAAAGGGCCCGATGTACACCTCGGACAACTTCTCGCCGACGCCGATGATCAGGCCGCCGACAATGGCGCCGGGTACCGAAGTCAGACCACCCAGAATCACCACCGGCAAGGCGCGTAAAGCCACCGTGGTCAGCGAAAACTGCACGCCGAGTTTGCTGCCCCAGATCATTCCCGCCACCAGTGCCACAACACCCGCCACGCACCAAACAATGACCCAGATGCGGTTCAACGGAATGCCGATGCTTTGTGCCGCCTGGTGGTCATCTGCCACGGCGCGCAGAGCACGGCCAGTGCCGGTCTTCTGAAAGAACAGGCTGAGCAGCGCGACCAGCGCGGCGGCGATGATGGCGGCGTAAAAGTCTTCCTTGTTGATCAGGATGCCGCCCTGAAAGGTGCTCTCCAGAATCATCACCGGATCTTTCGGCATGCCGATGTCAATCTTGTAAATACTGCTGCCAAACAGCGATTGCCCCAGGCCTTCGAGAAAGTAGGTGATGCCCAGCGTGGCCATCAGCAGCGTAGTGCCTTCCTGATTTACCAGATGGCGTAGCACCAGACGCTCAATGATCCAGGCCACCACAAACATCACCACGCCCGCGCCAACAAATGCCAGCGCATTCACCAGAAAGAAATTGGTGATGCCCAAGCCCGGAATCCACTCCGAAAAGCGGGCCATCGCCAGTGCTGCAAAAAGCACCATGGCGCCTTGTGCGAAGTTGAACACGCCGGACGCCTTGTAAATCAGAACAAAGCCCAGCGCCACCAGCGAATACAGCATACCGGCCATCAGGCCGCCGAGTAGAGTTTCGAGAAAGAAAGCCATATCCCGTTTCCTTAGTGTGAAGTGCCGAGGTAGGCACTGATCACGTCTTCGTTGTTGCGTACTTCGTCGGGCGTGCCGTCG